>NZ_CAXSTD010000002.1:0-343802 GCF_964240315.1 Blautia sp. Marseille-P2398 | reverse complement strand
AAAAAGAGAAGTGAAAAAAGTAGTGGAGTCAGTATCCTATTTTCATTATAGGCTGAGATAAGCTTTCATGATTCGTTAACAATTCTATTTTTTTGTCTTATAATAAACCTGTAAGCACTCATGATTTATGTTTTTATGCATACTAACCGGGCATCTGAAAATAGTGTGCGAGACTAAATTCCACATGCCTTATGTGCAAGACTAAATTCTGGTGCAGTGAAATCTGCCTGTGCTTTACTATTTTATTTTATAAGTTTTGGACTAAGCATAACATCATCAGGTGCGATTGCCTTTAATCCTAATGCTTTGTGCAGTTTGTTGTCCAAGAGTAAAAGAGAGAGTTCATATGGGCTATGTCCATTAAGACTGTCTCTTTTTTCGTTGTTTATGTGATTCATCATAAGTCTGACTTTCTCGTCATTTAAATCAGCGAATGAACTCCCTTTCGGACGGATGTAGCGGATATACTCGTGGTTCTTTTCGCAGGCACCTTTTTGCCAAAAGCTGTATGGATCACAGTAAAAGACCGTCGTGCTTTTACTTCCGTCACAGAATTTCTCCATCTCTTCACGAGCTGAGAATTCTGAACCTCCATCCGTGAGGATCACCGGAAAAAGCTTTTTGAATGCATCCTGTCCTAACACTGTTTCAAGCCATACAAAGACCTCTAACACGCATTCCTGGTCTTGATATTCCAACAGGAACATAAGCATAAGATTGCAGTTGCGGAATGTAAAGGTCAAGAGGGCGCAGCTTTCGCCTTTCATTCCTTCCACGCAGTCCATTTCCACAACATTTATATCTGGATGATCTTTCATATAATTCTGGAAATTTTCGTAGTTATGACCTTGACGATAAGAACGATCTTTTGCACTGGTCTGTGTAGGTTTCTTGCGTTTCTTATAACGTACAGAACGTCTTAAGTCACCATTGCGGACATCGAATACACAATCATTGATGTAGGAGTAAAGTGTTCTTCTGGAGCAACCCAATTCTTCTGCATGAGTAGCATAAATATGACCGATGGACTGATGCTTCTCCTTGATCAATGGAACCAATAAATCATTCATGGATTGAATGCTTTCCGGAGTCTGGTTAATGCCGACTCTGCAATCGACCAGCACGCTACGGTACTCATCATGGGCATATTTGGATGAATAAAACTTTCTGGGCATAAGACAATGGGTCTTTTTACCACAGCCATTACATACGTAGGGAGGTTTATTCAGTTTCTCACATTCAGCTGTCTCATATGCGGGACATATATCAGTGCAGCGAAAGGATGGTTTTCTGCAAAGCTTACAATGAATGCCACACATCTTATCACACAAGCATGTCACCTTACAGTTCTTGCGATGAATACATGGCGGGTGAGTGTAACCTGAATCCGGACGTTCTTTTGTATGTGCGTGGAGACGTACTTCCTTTGATATGGTAGATGGATTTTTACCAATAATCCGTCCAATTTCAGTGAAGCTTTTATTCTCAGTAAGACCTTTCTCGATATCAACACGCTGTTCAAATGTTAAATGTTTCTGATTGCCTTTATTTTTCATAATTATCTCCAATCTGCACAGGCAGGCAATCAGCTGCAAGTACATTATACGGAGTAATGATTATCAAAGACAATATGGCAAATATGTGTGCAAAAGTAACTTCGACCTATATGGAATTTACTCTTGCATTTGGTCCAAAACCGGAATTTAGTTTTTCATTTAAGTTTTAAAAATTCATTTAACTGATGAGTTAGACGCGCAAATTTTTTTACAAAACAACAGAACAAATGTTTACATAAACCAATACATATGGTATAATATTTATATGGGAAAAGATATATTTAATATAGATAAAAACAAACTTTCATATGGTAGGGGATATGTCTATTCCTTGCAGTATCATCTTGTCTGGTGTACAAAATACAGAAAAAAGGTTTTAAAAAACGGAATCGATACAGAATGCAAAGAAATGTTACAGAATCTTGCAGAAGAATATAAATTTCAGATTCTGGCAATGGAGGTGATGCCGGATCATATCCATCTGCTTGTGGACTGTAAACCTCAGTTTTATATTTCAGATATGATCAAGATTATGAAAGGAAATCTTGCACGCCAGATGTTTCTTGCGCATCCGGAGTTAAAAAAGGAACTGTGGGGTGGGCATCTGTGGAATCCGTCTTACTGTGCCATAACGGTCAGTGACAGGAGCAGAGACCAGGTGCTTGCCTACATCGAAGGACAAAAGGAAAAAGAAAAGAAAAAAGCCTGACAGAAGAAATGATTTGTTGGAGGAAAAGAGATGCAGACCGTATCCAGCTATGGCGTAGAATTACGAAAACAGAATATCCCAGTCCGCCAGACACTGGAAATCTACCGGTCTGCGGTCTGTTACCTGACAGAAATATATGAGCAGGTGTGGGAAGAACTGGCAGAGATACCGGATGCCAAAAGGCGGTTTAATGCTGCAGAGCATCTGGTGCATACTACAAAAAAGAATCCTGCACGCTTTGATTTTGATCTTCGCTTTCCGCAGATGCCGTCCTACCTGAGGCGAGCCGCAATCCAGCATGCATTGGGAAGTGTATCTTCTTACGAAACACGGATGGATCTGTGGGAAAAGTCAGGAGAAAAAGCAGGGAAACCCAGACTGGCGTATGAGAATCATGCCATGCCTGTTTTTTATCGTGATGTCATGTACAGAGAGGAAAAAGAAGGAAAAGACGAAGCATACCTGAAACTGTATGATGGTCATGACTGGAAATGGTTTTGTGTGCGTTTAAATCACACAGATATGGAATATCTGCGCAGGAACTGGTCGGGGAAAAAGGCATCAGCCCCGACACTGGAGAAAAGGCACCATAAATATTTCCTGCGTTTTTCTTATACGGAAAAAGTGACACTTACGAAGACACCGGTAAAAGAACAGATCATCTGTAGTGTGGACCTGGGAATCAATACCGATGCGGTCTGTACCATTATGCGGGCAGACGGAACTGTCCTGGGGAGAAAATTTATCAATCATCCCAGTGAAAAAGACCGGATGTACCGCACACTGGGCCGAATCCGAAGATTCCAGAGGGAACACAGCTCTGCGCAGTCACGGGGAAGATGGGCATATACGAAACGCCTGAACATAGAGCTGGGAAGAAAAATTGCAGGTGCGATCGTAAAAAATGCAGAAGAGAACCATGCAGATGTGATCGTATTCGAGTATTTGGAAATGCAGGGAAAGATATCCGGAAAGAAAAAACAGAAACTGCATCTGTGGAGAAAACGGGATATCCAGAAACGCTGTGAGCATCAGGCACACAGAAAAGGAATGCGGGTATCCAGAGTCTGCGCATGGAATACGAGCAGGCTTGCATACGATGGCTCCGGAAGTGTGTCCCGTGACCTGAAAAATCACAGTCTTTGTGTATTCCAGACAGGAAAAAGATATAACTGTGACCTGTCGGCATCGTATAATATCGGAGCAAGATATTTTATCAGAGAACTTTTAAAATCCCTTCCGGTAACGGAAAGGTCTTTGCTGGAGGCAAAAGTCCCTCCGGTAAAGCGTAGAACCTCATGTGTTTATGCAGATCTGAAAGAACTTCATTTACAAATGGAAATCTTAAAGGCAGCATAAATGCAGGCAGATATACAGCGGACTACCTGCAATGTGGGAACTTGCCATATCTGGCATGGAAAAATGCGCATAACTGCGCTGACCTAAGTTACAGGCGTATCCGCCGATATTTAGTCTGACGCCTAAAGCGTCTGGAAGCACGCGACTTCAGTCGTGTGAGGATAAAGTTTTTAATTCACATTTATAAAAACGGCAGTTATATCGGATGCCTAAGCAAAGAATTCTCATTCCTGACACCACATTATAATATTGATTATAATGGATGGTATATTGATGGAACAATTATGGAATGGGATTATAGCATTCTTGATCGAAGCGGTTATTCAATTGCACAGGTTAGTAAAGAATTGTTTCATATGACTGATACATATGTTATTGATGTGCCGGATACAGGAAATGCGTTGGATGCTCTGATGTTTGTACTTGCGATTGATGCAGAAAAATGTTCCAGGAATTAAATAGTTGATTTTGGTGCCCGTGTGATAGGGGAGAATATAAATGAGGTGATCAGATGGAAGCAGCACAGAGAATTCGATTGATCTGAATAATAGAAAAGACAGAGAAAAATCCGGAATTCAGTAATAAGATTGGAATAAAGAATACATCTGAATAATTAGATGATGTTACTGGTGAAAAAGAATACACAATGTTGTGGCAGCAGAAATAGAAATCGGATTTTTGCGGGAGGGTTTTATATGGAGTTTAATAATAAAGTTGTGATTGTGACGGGAGGCGCGCAGGGCATTGGAAAGACTATTGCAGAGGAATTTCAGAAGCAAGGAGCCCTTATCTGCAGCATTGATAAACAGCCTGGAGTTTACTTTACCGGTGATCTTGCACAGCAGGATACATTGGAGAAATTTGCTCAAAAGGTGATTACTGAATATGGTCATGTGGATTATCTTATCAACAACGCATTACCGTTGATGAAAGGAATTGACAACTGCTCTTATGAAGAATTCAATTATGCATTAAAAGTAGGTGTTACGGCACCGTTTTATCTGGCCAAACTATTTCAGCCATATTTTTCTGAAGGAGCTGCCATTGTCAATATTTCATCTTCCCGTGACCGCATGAGTCAACCGCAAACAGAAAGTTACACCGCAGCAAAAGGCGGAATTTCAGCATTAACTCATGCGTTGGCAGTCAGCCTTGCAGGAAGAGTACGAGTCAATTCAATCTCTCCGGGATGGATAGATACTGACTTTACCGAATATACAGGAGCAGATGCAGTGCAGCAGCCAGTTCATCGTGTGGGAAATCCCATGGATATTGCCAATATGGTACTGTTTCTTTGTTCTGAAAAAGCAGGCTTTATTACAGGTGAAAATATCTGTATTGACGGTGGTATGACAAAACAAATGATTTATCATGGCGATTGTGGTTGGAGATTTGACATCTAAGTCACGTATTAGAAACACAAAATGTACAAAAGGAGAAGAACTATGAAATTTAAGATGATTCACGAAAATTACAATGTATCAGACCTGGACCGATCTATTAAATTTTACAACGAGGCCCTTGATCTGCACGAGGTGAGAAGAAAGACTACCGATGATTTTATTATTGTGTATCTGAGCAACGATGTAAGTGATTTTGAGTTGGAACTTACCTGGCTTAAAGATCATCCACAGCCATATAATCTGGGTGAATGCGAATTTCACCTGGCATTTAAGGCGGAGGATTATGAGGCAGCGCACAAGAAGCACGAAGAGATGGGGTGTATTTGCTTCGAAAATGAAGCGATGGGAATCTATTTCATTGTAGATCCAGATGGATACTGGCTTGAGATTCTGCCGTAAAGCTGGTTGAGAAATCGTAGAAATCATGTTGATCAGATGTTCAGAGGACTTTAAGGGGGATGTGTTATCATGAGAACTATAGGTAATATCCTTTGGTTTATATTTGGAGGATTGCTGGGTGGACTGGCATGGGTTTTTGCAGGATGCATATGGTGTATTACAATTATTGGAATTCCGGTAGGCCTGCAATGCTTTAAATTTGCAACGTTGGCATTCTGGCCGTTTGGAAAAGAAATCGTGTATGGAAATGGTATGTTTTCATTCTTGGTAAATCTCATATGGATTGTATTTTTTGGTTGGGAAATGGCGCTTGGAAATCTGATAGTTGGTTGTATATGGTGTATTACGATAGTTGGAATTCCGTTTGGAAAGCAGTTTTTCAAGATGGCAAGACTTTCTTTCATGCCATTTGGTGCCAGTGTGATAGGGTAGAATACAAAAATTTAAGGAGTCATTTGAGAGAATGATTCAAATGCTATTGGGAATCATAAGTAAAGTTATTAATACATAATAAGAAAAAACAATAGTATTTGTAAGGCGTCAGTGGAGTATTCTACTGGCGTTTTTATTTAACATATTGGATTTACGAAGAATGCCTATCAAAGCGAAAAATTGTTAGAACAAGCTGAAATTCCAGAATCTTATTTATGACAAGTGTATTACAAGCACTTGCTGCAAAGCAGATTGAAGTAGAAACAAGAAAACAGCAGAGCCACGAACAGAAGAGTGGAAGAAAGCATTATGAATTTTCCTTATAATTATATGTATTTCGAAGAATTGCTTCCGGAAAGTTTTTCCACCGAATTATGAGTCTGTGTAGTATAATTAATAATAACAGTATATTCTGACTTACATTGTTGTAAACAGGAATGATACATAACAAGGAGATGGGTTTAATGTTAAAAAATGGGATATACGAACAGATTGTTAATACGAGAATAAATAAAGAACTGCAGCAGCTTGATCGTGAAAAATATGATATAGAATTAGAAAAGCTTGATGGAGAGGATGCAAGACGTATTCTTACCATATACATATCATATGTCATAAATCAGGCTTTGCAATACTTAAGAGACAGTTTCCCGTCATCTAAAGAAAATGAATCGTTACTGGCACAAATTCGCTTATGTAATGAAATCGTTCAGGAAATAGCAGAGCATACGAATGAACCTGAATTTGAGGATAATATCATTCTTGAAAAAGGAGAAGTATTGACCTCATTATATGAAAAAATGAATTCAGCAAGAAGCATTAATACAATCAAAGCTGTGCATCCGGAAACGTCAATTGTAGAGAATGCCTTGTTTACAGGATCTAAAAATGAACCAAGTATGCTTTCGGAATTGAAGAAAGAAATCTTGTCCTCTGATTCTATTGATCTTTTGGTTTCATTTATTAAGTGGAGTGCAATACGTCCACTTCTTGTGGAATTGACTGCATTCACGAAACGAGAGGGTGTTCGTTTACGTGTGATTGCAACGACTTACACACAGGCTACAGATTATAAAGCGATTGTTGCTCTTGCAGAGCTTCCAAATACGGAAGTGAAGATTAATTATGAAACGAATCATGCACGTATGCATGCAAAATCTTATTTGTTTAAAAGAGACACTGGATTTTCAACTGCATATATTGGCTCATCAAATCTTTCAAATCCAGCTTTGACTGGGGGATTGGAGTGGAATGTGAAGGTGACTGAGAAAGAGTCATTTGATATTGTGAAAAAGTTTTCGGTTTCCTTTGAGAGCTACTGGAATGATGCCTCTTTTGAAACCTTTGACCCTGAAAACCCAGACTGTCATGAAAAGCTGAAAAAAGAATTAACGAGGGCTGCATTTGATAGAAAGTCAAAACGTAGTCTTCAGGTTTCGATTCGACCATATGCATATCAGCAGGAAATTTTGGATAATCTTGCTGCAGAACGAGAAGTATACGGACATTATCGTAATCTGGTTTCTGCAGCGACAGGTGTTGGAAAAACAATTATTGCGGCATTTGATTATAAAGCTTTTAAGGAGAAGAACCCAAGAGCACGTTTGTTATTTGTGGCTCACAGAAAGGAGATTCTCGAACAGAGCATTCAGAAATTCCAGGAAGTTTTGAATGACTTTAATTTTGGTGAGTTGTACGTAGATGGTTATAAACCAACGGATATTGAGCATCTGTTTATCAGTATCCAGTCATTCAATTCTGCAAAGCTTTCTCAGTGGACAAGCAAGGACTATTATGACTTTATCATAGTGGATGAATTTCACCATGCAGCAGCTGATTCTTATCAGGAATTACTGGCATACTATGAGCCGAAGATTCTATTAGGATTGACTGCTACTCCTGACCGAATGGATGGTAAGGATATCCTGAAGTATTTTGATGGACGTATTGCATCAAAATTACTGTTGGGTGAAGCGATTGATCGAAATCTGTTAAGTTCTTTTCAGTATTTTGGCGTAACAGATGACACAGATTATAGGAATTTCAAATGGACGCGTGGTAAATATGATGTGTCAGAGCTGGAAAAAGTATATACGGCAGATACAAGACGTTGCGCTTTGATTTTAAACAGTGTAAAAAAATATGTGACAGATATTTCGTCTGTGAAAGGTCTTGGATTTTGTGTCAGTGTTGCTCACGCAAATTACATGGCGAAATATTTTAATGATAAAGGAATCCCGTCCATTTCATTATCTTCGAAAAGTGCAGACGATATTCGAAATGATGCAAAAACAGATTTGTTAAGTGGAAAGATAAACTTTATTTTCGTTGTGGATTTGTATAATGAGGGCGTGGATATCCCGGCTATAGACACCGTCTTATTCTTGAGGCCAACAGAAAGTGCGACTGTATTTTTACAGCAGCTAGGACGAGGGTTACGTTTAAGTCCAGGGAAAGATTGCCTTACGGTTCTTGATTTTATTGGACAGGCAAACAAAAAGTATAATTTTGCAATGAAATTTGAGGCAATTGTAGGGAAAGGCCGAAAATCCATTCGCAAACAGGTGGAGGATGGATTCAGCAATCTGCCAAGAGGTTGCTATATCGAACTTGAAAAGTATGCAAAAGAATATATTCTGGAGAACCTGAAGCAGACAGATAATAACAAAAGAGCACTGATTGAAATGGTGAGAACCTTTGAAGAAGATACCGGATTACCGCTTAATCTGGAAAACTTTTTGCTGGAATATAATATGTCTCTGTATGATTTCTATCAGAATACAGGTGCCAGATCTTTGTTCCGCTTAAAAAAGTGGGCAGGCATTATTGAAGATGACAGAGATGTAGATGATAAAATTTACAGTATGATGACCGGATTTTTCCATGTGAACTCAGCCAGACTACTGGATTATTGGATCAGATATATTGACGGTAATAAAGTTGCAAATAGCGAAGAGGAACGCATCATGCGAAATATGCTTTATTACACATTTTATAAAAAGCATCCGGCTAAATGCGGTTTTCAAAGTATCGATGAAGGAATTGAGTCAGTCCTAAAGGAAACTTTTGTAAGAGATGAAGTTCTGCAGATTTTGAAATACAATCGTAAGCATATCAGTTTTGTTGCTGGGAGAAATGAATATTCTTATCTTTGTCCTCTGGATTTACACTGCCGTTATAACACAAATCAGATTATGGCTGCATTTGGATTATTTACAGAGACAGAATCACCGGAATTCAGAGAAGGTGTAAAACGTTTTGAAGACAAAAAAACAGATATCTTTTTTATTAATCTGAACAAATCAGAGAAGGATTTCTCTCCATCTACTATGTATGAGGATTATGCAATTAACGATAAGCTCTTTCATTGGCAAAGCCAAAGTCAGGATAGGCAAGCGAGTGCAAAAATACAGAGATATATTAATCACAAGAATACAGGTGATATCATATCATTATTTGTTCGTGAATTTAAAAGGATTGGTTCATATACAGCACCATATACTTTTTTAGGAAATGCAGATTATGTGAAGCATGAAGGAGAGAGACCTGTCAGTTTCGTATGGAAGCTGCATAATTCGATTCCTGCGGATATGCTTCCAAAGGCAAACAAGAGCATTGCTTTGTAATTCTATGTGATTAGAAATAAAAAGATGTGCGAAGCAGGCTAAAAAATCTTTTGAAAAAGTTTTTGATAAGAAAGTGACAATGGAATTGGTGGGAGCCAGAAATGCTCGGAAAGAAGATAATCGCGGACGTATGCAGCCGATCACGAAAGTAACGATGAAAATGCACCATCCAGTGAGAGAAGATTTATTACGGTATTTACAGTCAAATATTACAGCATAAATGATTTGAGGTACGAAAAAGATGAAGACGATAAAAGTAGTTGCAGCAGTTATCTGTGACAATATGAAAGAAAAGAATAAAATTTTTGCAACGGCTCGTGGTTACGGTGAGCTGAAAGGCGGCTGGGAGTTTCCAGGAGGAAAAATCGAAGCAGGTGAAACACCTCAGGAAGCATTAAAGCGAGAAATCATGGAAGAACTGGATACAGAAATTAAGGTAGGGGATTTGATCGACACTATAGAGTATGACTATCCCACTTTTCACCTTTCCATGGACTGCTTCTGGGCAGAGGTCACAGCCGGTCACCTGGAACTGAAAGAAGCGGAAGCTGCAAAATGGCTTACGAAGGATCAACTGGACAGCGTTGCCTGGTTACCAGCAGATGTCACTTTGATAGAGAAAATTCGAAGGAACATGGAGAACTAATTTTTAATATTATTTTCAGAGGAATAGCTATGATATATACAGTAAAACGAATTGATGAAGACCTGGACTTCGGTTGTGAAGAGCGACCGAAAGGAATGCCAGTCATGGCAATAGTGACGCTTACGAATTCTTCAGGAGAAGAAATAAAGATAAAAGCAGAGGATGCCATGCTCTATGAATGTAACATCAATGAAGGGGACAAGGTTTGCTTTGATGTGAATAATAAGTTGGAAAAAGTGGCACTTCCGAATTGATGGGAGTGCCGTTAAATGTTATTGATTATCGTTGTTTTTGGAAAGCTGTTTCTGCAATGCAGAAAGCTGAATATCAGGTTAATTCCACAATCATTGAATAGAGGAAAAGCTGTTCCAGGCGGTGTATGTGGATTCTGGGGAGCATTGGTGGACCAAGATGTTGTAAAAGAGATTCTTATATGGCCATAATCTCAGCGATTGACTATGTGGCAGAGAATTTCAATATACAAATGGAAAAACCTGTTATAAAGTGTATTCATTCTGATAAGAACAATCAATGTATTAAGGAGAGGTGCCCATTTCATGAATAAGAAAAAAATCGCATTTATCTGTGTTCATAATTCATGTCGTAGTCAGATAGCAGAGGCATTGGGAAAACATCTGGCATCAGATATATTTGAAAGTTATTCGGCCGGAACAGAGACAAAGCCTCAGATTAATCAGGATGCCGTTCGTGTCATGAAAGAGATTTATGGAATAGACATGGAAGCAAATGGTCAGTATAGTAAGCTGATTACTGATATCCCAGATGTTGATATCGCAATATCAATGGGCTGTAATGTGGGATGTCCTTTTATTGGAAGAGCATTTGATGATAACTGGGGACTTGATGATCCAACGGGGAAATCAGATGATGATTTCAAGACTGTGATACAGCGGATTGAGGAGAATATCATTGAGCTAAAGAAAAGGTTGAGCGAGAACAAATAGAATACCTGCAGAACAAAATGGCAGCTTATCAGCTTTATGACACAGGACTTACTGTGACAAAGGAAGATAAGCTGCTTTCCTTATCTATCTGCAAGTATTCCAGTAGGATTCCTGTTTTGAGACGAATGTCCGGAAGGTGGGTAATCACTTCCTGTCCTTGCTATTCTCTATCTTCAGCTGTTGAATACAAAAATGATTTAGGAAGTTTAGTCTTTTGGTTGTCGGGATTTTTGCACAGCCATTTGGTGTAAACTGATAATATTAGAAAAAGAAATCAAGGGGGAACTGGCAGATGAAAGGTTATAACACAAGCAACGGATACATGGGATACGTAGAAGGCAAATACATTTTATTTGCCAGTGAACAGGAATATTTCGAGTTTATGCACTACAGGGGTTATATCTATGTTATACTTGAGTTGGTATTAAAGGATTTAGTGAGGACTTGATTGATGCTGTAAAATTAATCTTGAGCCGATGAGAAAGATTTCCGGTCAGGATAAATAAGAATTAGAAATTAAATACAGGAGAAAATAAATGGTAAAGCAAATTGTAAGAGACATTTTCTTTTTAGGCCAGCCATCCAAGCCAGCCACAAAAGCAGATATCCAGATTGGGAAGGATCTGCAGGACACACTGCAGGCGAACCGGGAACGGTGCGTTGGTATGGCTGCAAATATGATTGGTGTAAGGAAGAATATTATCATTGTGAATATGGGATTTATAGATGTTGTTATGTTTAATCCGGTGATTGTTTCAAAGCATGACATGTATGAGACGGAAGAAGGCTGTCTGTCTCTGGATGGTGTTCGTAAGACGACCAGATATCAGGAAATTGAAGTAGAATATTATGACTTCAACTGGAAAAAACAGCGGCAGAAGCTGTCTGGATGGACGGCACAGATCTGTCAACATGAAATTGATCATTTGTCTGGGAAGATCATATAATCGAATGCGGATTGCGAGGTGGCCGGTATGTTAAAGAATGTACTGATTGTGGTGGATGATATAGAAAAATCCATAGAGTTTTATAGGAACTTATTTGGACTGCAAGTGATTCTTAAGAATGAAGGTAATGTGATCTTATCGGAGGGACTTGTTTTGCAGGATGCCGACATATGGGGGAAAACATTGAATGAAACTTCTACGCCGTTCAATAACATGATGGAATTGTATTTCGAGGATTTTGATATAGATGGATTGCTTGCGAAATATGAATCTGGTAAGTATTTCGTCCGATATGCCACAGAATTGACAGAACTTGCAGGTGGCCAGAAACTTGTAAGGCTGTATGATCCCAGTGGTAATCTCATTGAGGTTCGTACTCCATTCAAATGTAATTAAAGTAGGAGAAAATATGCAGATTTTTGTTGATGCAGATGCCTGTCCGGTAGTTGGTATTGTTGAAAAAGTTGCAAAAGAGCATAGTGTTCCGGTAACGTTGTTATGTGATACAAATCATGTGTTGTCTTCTGATTACAGTGAGGTGATTGTAGTTGGAGCCGGTGCAGATGCAGTAGATTATAAACTGATCAGTATTTGTCATAAAGGCGATATTGTTGTGTCACAAGATTATGGAGTGGCGGCAATGGCACTTGGAAAAAATGCGTATGCGATTCATCAATCAGGGAAATGGTATACCAATGAGAATATTGACCAGATGCTTATGGAACGGCATTTGAATAAGAAGGCACGAAGGGCATCCGGAAAGAATCATTTAAAAGGACCAAGAAAACGAACATCGGAGGATGATGAGCTTTTCAGAGAATCCTTCGAGAAAATGATACATATGGCAATGGATAAAGAGAATTGATTTGAACGTACAGATTTTGGGGACAAAGAAGTGCAATGATACAAAGAAAGCAGAACGTTTCTTTAAGGAACGTGGGATCAAGTTTCAGTTTATTGATATGAAAGAAAAGGGCATGAGTAAGGGCGAATTTAATTCAGTTGCCCAGGCAAACGGTGGACTGGAAAATATGATTAACTGGGAGGGCAAGGATGAGGATCTGCTTGCGCTCATTGAGTACATTGCAGAGGAAGATAAACTTGAGAAGGTACTGGAAAATCCGCAGGTGATTAAGACACCGGTTGTCTGTAATGGAAAACAATCCCCTCTTGGATATCAGCCGGATATCTGGAAGGCGTGGAAGTAAGAAATCGTAGGAGATGCAGAATTTCCGTCTGGATTGTATCACAGAGCAACCGAAGATCCGGTCAAAGTGTAGCTGTATTGCCAGGTATCGGTCATGAAATATTTCGGCACAGACTTTGAATGTAAGCCGGTTGATGCGGAGCGTTTTAAAGCAACGGTCAGCGTATACACCAGTACTACCTTTTATCGATGGGTATTCGGACTCAACGGAAAAATAAAAATCGTTGAACCGCAGAAAGTAACAACTATATATAAAGAATTGCTACAAAAGGCACTAGATGAATCTTAAATAATCATTGGAGGATTGTATATGGCAAGAAATCTTACAACTTCACAGGTTGATAGACAAAACATTCTAAATAATGAAAATGCAGTGGCAGAAATTCAAAATCAAACAGGTCTTCAAGGAATAATATTTGAAGGACGTCTACGTTTCACTAAAGCAATGGTAGCCTCTTTTTTCGAGGTGGAAGTTCGGACTATTGAACGCTATGTTAGTGAAAATCTTGAGGAAATCTCTGCGAATGGATACGAAATCATTAAAGGAAAAAGATTAAAAGATTTTTTGAATTGTGTTCTGAATCAAGATGTTCCCGACATTAATGTCGGGAACATCAGCAATCGAACTCCTCAAATTGCATTATTTGATTTTAAGGCTTTTTTGAATATTTCGATGCTCTTGGTCGAGAGTGAAAATGCAAAAATTCTCCGGCAGATCATGTTGGATATTGTTATTGATTTCATTAATCAAAGGACAGGTGGTTCGACAAAATATATCAATCAACGTGACAGGGATTTTATCAGTGCATTTTTACAGGAAGAAAACTATAGACGCGAATTCACTGATGCTCTTAGAGACTATGTTTCCATGGGAAATAGCAAATATGCAATTTATACGGATAAAATTTACCAAAGCATTTTTCGGGAAAAAGCCCAAGAATATAAGCAAGTTTTACATTTGTCTAAAAGAGATAGCGTCAGAGATACGATGTATTCTGAGGTTTTAGATCTAATTGCGTCTTACGAATGTGGATTAGCAGCAATGATTAAAGATCAGTCTACACAGTTGGGAAGAAAACTAAACAATTGGGAATTGTCAGATTTGTTTTCAGCTTTTGAGTCATTACCTTTATGGAAGCCCCTGATTCTTAGAGCACGTACCAAAATGGCCAGTAGAGACATGGCTTTACGCGATGCATTTCATATGCAATTGGAAGAGTATATTAAGCCTCTGGAAGCAGAAGAATACGAGAAATTCTTAGGAGTCGCTGGCGATGAACTTGAATTGCTTATGCACGAGAATCAAGATGTACTGAAAAGATTGAAGGAGCGGAATTGATGGCTGAGATACACTATATTTCAATAGATGAGGCACGGGATATTCATCTTGCAACAATTCGGAATAGTGGCGGCGGCGATTGTGGCGAGCTCGATATAGGGAAACTTGAAAGCGTATTATGTCATATTCAAAACGATGATTATTATCCCACTTTTTTAGATAAGCTTTTGCATTTGTTTTACTGTTCTTGTAAATTTCATTGCTTTTGCGACGGTAATAAACGAATAGCTATTACTTTAACAGCAATGTTTCTACTAAAAAACGGTTATATGGCAGTTGCTAATACATACTTTCGAGAAATGGAGAATATCAGTTATCACGTAGCAGCTGGACATATTGATGAAGAGTTGCTTCGGAGAATTCTTGCTGCAATACTGACCTGTACATATGATTCTGATGAAGAACTAAAATTGGATATTTTTAATGCAATATCTGCAGAAGATGTTTTTTATTGAATGGAATCAAAAACTATTGATCAAAATTCTGCGCACCACGGTTCCATTAAGTAGAAGTCCCTTGATTCTCGAATCAAGGAACCCCTGGAAAATATGATTAACAGGGAGGGCAAGGGTGAGGATCTGCTTGCGCTCATTAAGTACATTGCAGAGGAAGATAAACTTGAGAACTTCTGCAGGCGTTTGGCGGAGGTGGACATGCTGCGGCAGCAGGCGTGCGCAAGCGTACAAATGACGTAGAAAAATTCAGGCAGGAAATACTTGAGCGAATTATTACGATGAAAAAGATTTTTGGTCAAGATAAATAAGAATCGTGAGGTGTAGAATGATGGAAAAGGAAAGAACCTATATTGCAATTGATCTTAAGTCATTCTATGCATCTGTGGAATGTAAAGAACGAAATCGGGATCCTTTGACTACCAATCTTGTGGTTGCGGATAAAAGCAGAACAGAAAAAACCATCTGTCTTGCGGTATCTCCAGCTTTAAAGTGTTATGGGATACCCGGAAGGGCTCGTTTATTTGAGGTTGTTCAAAAAGTAAAAGAAGCCAATAGTGCCCGCAGGTGGAAAGCACCGAACAGAACATTTATTGGTTCTTCTGATGACAGTGCAGAATTAAATATCAATCCTGCACTGGAGATTGATTATATTGTTGCTCCTCCCCGGATGGCTCTCTATCTGGAATACAGCACCAGAATTTACAGCATTTATCTGAAATATATTGCACCGGAAGATATTTTTCCGTATTCGATCGACGAAGTGTTTATGGATGTAACGGATTATCTGCATACCTATAATATGACAGCAAGAGAACTTGCAATGACCATGATACAGGATGTGCTGAAAACGACAGGTATAACAGCAACTGCAGGAATCGGAACGAATATGTATTTATGTAAGATTGCGATGGATATTGTAGCGAAGCATATTAAAGCAGATAAAGATGGTGTACGAATTGCAGAACTGGATGAAATGTCATACCGAAGGAAACTCTGGGGTCACAGACCTCTTACTGATTTCTGGAGAGTCGGAAAGGGATATGCAAAGAAGTTGGAAGAATATGGTCTCTATACGATGGGTGATATTGCCAGATGTTCCATCGGAAAAGAGAAAGAATTATATAACGAAGATCTGCTATATAAACTGTTTGGCGTTAATGCAGAGCTGCTGATCGATCATGCCTGGGGATATGAGCCCTGTACCATGGAAATGGTCAAGTCTTACAAACCGGAAACGAACAGTGTTTGTTCCGGGCAGGTACTTCATTGTCCTTATGACTTTGAAAAAGCAAAATTAGTCGTCAAAGAGATGACGGACCAGATGGTTTTGGATCTGGTGGATAAGAAGCTTGTGACGGACCAGATTGTGTTGACAGTTGGTTATGATATTGAGAATCTGAACAATGCCGACAGGAAAAAGCAGTATCATGGAGAGGTTACGATCGACCGTTATGGAAGAAGAATTCCGAAACATGCACATGGAACGACCAATCTGAAACGGCAGACTTCCTCAACAAAAATGATAACGGATGCAGTAATAGAGCTATATGACAGGATCGTTGACAGAAACCTGCTTATCAGAAGAATTAATATTACAGCGAACAGGCTTGTGGATGAAAATTCTGTAAAGAAAGAAGAAGTGTATGAGCAACTGGATCTTTTTACGGATTATGAGGCGCAAAGGAAAAAGCAGGAAGAGGAAGAGGCTGCGCTGGATCGTGAGAAACGTATGCAGGAAGCAATGCTCAGTATTAAAAAGAAATTTGGAAAAAACGCTGTACTGAAGGGAATGAATCTTCAGGAAGGTGCAACCGCCAAGGACAGAAATGAACAAATTGGCGGACATAAGGCGTAAAGGAGTTGAAAGAGGATGAAAAATAATTTTTATGACGATATCATCAATTTACCACATCCGGTCTCTAAGAATCATCCGCAAATGCCTCTTCGGGATCGGGCAGCGCAGTTTGCTCCTTTTGCAGCCTTGACTGGACATGATGCTGCGATAAAAGAAACAGCAAGATTAACTGATGAAAGATTGGAACTGAGTGAGGAAGTGATTGCTCAGCTGAACGAAAAAATCAACATAATCAGAAATAATATCGGTATAGAACAGGATGTATCGATAACTTATTTTATTCCCGATGCAAAAAAAGCCGGCGGATCCTATGTTACGTACTCTGGTATTGTAAAAAAAGTAGATGAATATGAGCATACCATGATCATGACAGATCAAACGGTCATTCCAATTGAACAGATAAGCGATATTAAATGTGAAGAGTGGTAAATGTGAAAATGTTTCACTGGGAAAAGTGAAAACAGAAAATGGAGGAGATGCGCCATGGCTTCATTTAATCAGAAGCTCCGTACGTTATATCTGATGGAAATCATGCTTGAACGTACCGATGATGAACATATGTTAAATACATCGGAATTATGTACGATTCTGGATCCGGGATGAGGATTGTCGGACCGGAAGATGTAAAGCAGCAGTATAAAGAATATCTGCAAAGTGTACTTCGAAACTATTAGTTCTGGCAGCAGGAAAAAATCATTCTGAAAAGTCAGAAAAAACCTTTTCTATTATCGTATTACATGGTATACTGAATACCGAAATGAATGATATGCAAAATAGGATTTTATGCGTCAAGTGTTCGGTGAATGGGGAGTTGTCACTGAAACGAAAAGTGCGTCTTACGGTATATTATCCGCACCCGTTGCAAACAATATAAGAGGATATCTCATATTGTGCTAGGGAATGTTTTCGACATACATTCTATCACAATTGGAGATATCCTTTTTAACCGAATCAAGTAAATCCCCTGCTTCAATTGCGAAAAGCAATAAGCAGTGGGTGGGGACTTGCTTGTATCAGGAGGAGTGCAAGCTCCTTCTGATAAACTGCGGAGCAGCTATTCGGTTATGAGCAAGTAGCAAAGCGGATTGCGAATATCCGCTTGACTTTGGTCAAAAGGATAATCTCCATTTCAAAAATACAAAGGAGGTTATTTTTTAATGGTTGACAAAGTGAAAATTGAGCAGGCAGTCCGTCTGCTTCTGGAAGGTATCGGTGAAGATATTACACGGGAAGGTCTGATTGATACTCCTGACAGGATTGCCCGCATGTGTGAAGAAATTTACGGAGGTCTTGGTCATGAAGCGGATCAGCATCTGTTAAAGCAGTTTCCTGTAGAAAATAATGAAATCGTGCTGGAAAAAGACATCACCTTTTACTCCATGTGTGAGCATCATCTGATGCCTTTTTATGGAAAAGCTCATCTTGCATACATCCCCAACGGCAAAGTTACCGGTTTAAGCAAACTGGCACGTACAGTAGAGGTTTATTCCAGAAGGCCACAGATCCAGGAACGGCTTACTGTTCAGATTGCAGATGCTTTGGAGCGTACTCTGGATCCAAAAGGAATTATGGTAATGCTGGAAGCGGAACATACCTGTATGACCATGCGCGGAATAAAAAAACCAGGAAGCAAAACAATCACTACTGTAACCCGTGGTGCGTTTACAGAAGATAAGGAACTGCAGAAAATGTTCCTTTCTATGGTAAAAGGATGAATAACAATTTTTCAGATATGGATCGTGTCAATCGGATCTGGAGGCACCCGGTTTATCAGGAACATTATAAAAAAATACAGGAACTTGAAAGTGAACGGATCTTCTGCCGTCATACCCCTGAACATTTTCTGGATGTTGCACGGTTGATGTACATTTATGCACTGGAGGAACATCTGGAGTTGCCCAAAGAGCTTATCTATGCAGCAGCACTTCTTCATGATATAGGACGTGCACAGCAATATCAGTACAACATTCCCCATGATATTGCAGGAGTAGAAATCGCACGGGAAATTCTGACAGATCTGCACTTTACAGAACAGGAAAAAGAACTGATTCTGTCTTCCATTGGACATCACCGAAAAGGAGATTCCTGCAGTACGCTGGCAGCACTTCTTTATAAAGCGGATAAGCAGTCCAGAAATTGTTTTTTATGTTCCGCTGCTTCCGAATGCTATTGGTCTGATGATAAAAAAAATATGAAAATTGAATACTGATCTTCTTCATAAGCACAAAAGAAAGGATGGGTTCTGCTCATGAAAATTGGAAACCGTTTTTTTGATACTAAGAATCATACTTACATAATGGGAATTTTGAATGTTACCCCTGATTCCTTTTCTGACGGCGGCAAATGGAATCATATGGATGAAGCTTTGAAACATACAGAGGCAATGATTGCTGATGGTGCAGATATTATTGATATCGGAGGCGAATCTACACGTCCCGGTCATACTCCTGTCAGTGCTGACGAGGAAGCACTGAGAGTTCTTCCTGTTATTGAAGCGGTCAAAAAACATTTTGACATTCCTGTTTCTGTAGATACTTTTAAGAGCAGTGTTGCTGAAAGCTCTATCCAGGCAGGAGCTGACCTGGTTAACGATATCTGGGGATTAAAATATGATCCGAAAATGGCAGCTGTGATCGCAAAATATGATGTGGCCTGTTGCCTGATGCACAACAAATCTAATACAGAATATCAAAACTTTCTCATTGATATGCTCGCCGAAACACAGGAATGTGTCAATCTTGCAAGACAGGCTGGCATTAAAGATGAAAAAATCATGCTTGATCCGGGAATTGGTTTTGGAAAAACATTTGAAATGAATCTGGAAGCAATGAATCACCTGGAGCTTTTTCAGAATCTGGGATTTCCGGTTCTCCTTGGTACATCCCGCAAATCCATGATCGGACTGGCACTGGATCTTCCTGTAGATCAGCGCGTGGAGGGGACTTTGGCTACCAGTGTAATTGGCGTAATGAAGGGATGCTCTTTTGTCCGTGTCCACGATGTTAAAGAAAACAAGCGTGTGATCCAGATGACAGAAGCAATCCTGGGACGCAGATAAATTACTGGCACAAAACAGATGGTAAATATAAATAACATACAGAAAGGATTTGCTGTTATGGATGAGACCAGATTAGACAAAATAGAAATTAAAGAGCTGGAGGTTTTTGCAAACCATGGTGTATATCCCGAGGAAAATGTTCTGGGACAGAAATTTGTTATTTCTGCCACGCTTTTTACCAGAACACGTCTGGCGGGATTAACCGATGAGTTGTCTGCTTCCATAAACTATGGCGAAGTCAGCCATATGATCACTGATTTCACCAGAAAACATACTTATAAACTTCTGGAATCTCTTGCAGAGAATCTTGCAGAAATGCTTCTTTGCTCTCTTTCCGGACTTGAAAAAATTACTCTGAAGATTGAAAAGCCCTGGGCACCGGTTGGTCTTCCTTTGAAAACCGTATCTGTGGAAATTACACGGAAATGGCATACTGCTTACATTGCTTTTGGCTCTAATATGGGTGATAAAAAGATGTATATAGACAATGGGATCCGTGGTCTGGCAGAGACAAAAGGATGCCGTATAGAGGCAATTTCCGATTATCTTATTACAGAACCTTACGGAGTTACTGATCAGGATGAATTTTTAAATGGAGTTCTGAAAATGCGGACACTTCTTACTCCTGGAGAATTGCTTGTGAGACTGCATCAGTTAGAACAGGCGGCAAACAGGGAACGTATCATCCACTGGGGACCAAGGACACTGGATCTGGATATCCTGTTTTATGATCAGGAAATTATTGATATGCCAGATCTTCATATTCCTCATATTGATCTGCACAACCGCGATTTCGTTCTTGTACCAATGAATCAGATTGCTCCGTATCTGCGACATCCTGTGTTAAATCAGACCATTTCGCAGCTTCTGGACAGCCTTCTGAACAAATCTGAAAATACTGCAAAATAAAGTGAACAGTAACCAGTAACGATATTTTGTTGAATGTTCCATTGATATTTACTTTGCCATTTTTTACAAACAGTGCTATGATATATTCAATGGAAATTCTATAAAAGAGAAAACATCTACAGGAGGGCAAAAAATTATGAAAATCAGACGCGAAGAACACATGGCAGGTGGAAATGGTCACGTAATCATCAAAGAAATCCTTGATGCAGAACAGTTGAATGGTAAATGTGGACTGTATGCACAGGTAACCCTGGAGCCGGGATGTTCACTGGGATATCATGAACATCATGGAGAAAGTGAAACCTACTATATTTTACAGGGACAGGGCGAATACAATGACAACGGTACCTATCGTCCGGTAAAAGCCGGAGATATTACATTCACACCGGACAATCATGGACATGCACTTGCAAATACAGGAAATACAGATCTGGTTTTTATGGCTCTGATCATTAAAGACTGATATAAAAGCAGCAGCACATATTTCTTATGGAAATAATGACTGCTGTTTTTATTACCAGGACAGACTGATTATAATAAAAAATAGTATAAATCAGGTAGCATTTTAGCCGAATCAAGTAAGTCCCCTGCTTCAATTGCGAAAAGTAATAAGCAGTGGGTGGGGACTTGCTTGTATCAGGAGGAGTGCAAGCTCCTTCTGATAAACTGCGAAGCAGTTATTCGATTATGAGCAAGTAGCGAAGCGGATTGCGAATATCCGCTTGATTAATCATTCAAATGGAGAATCAAACTATGTACAGAAAAACAGCAAAGAAGTTACTGAAATTCATAGAGAAAAGCCCCACTGCATTTCAGGCAGTGACGGAGATGACCAAAAGGCTTGACAAAGAAGGCTTTGAAGAATTGAAAGAGGAGGATCACTGGAAGCTTAAAAAAGGCGGAAATTATTATGTGACCAGAAATCATTCTGCGATCATAGCTTTTTCCATTCCGCAGAAGCCTGTGTGGAAGTTTCATATTATGGCAAGCCACAGTGATTCCCCTTCCCTTAAGATTAAGGAGAATCCTGAGATAGAGGTGGAGAATGCTTATATCAAACTGAATGTGGAGCGTTACGGTGGAATGATTCTGTCTCCATGGTTTGACAGACCTCTGTCAGTGGCAGGAAGGCTGATCGTCCGTCAGGATGGAAAAATCAGAGAGAAGATGGTGGCTGTGGACAGAGATCTGCTGGTTATTCCTAATCTTGCCATTCATATGAACAGGGAAGTAAATGACGGATATAAATATAATGTGCAGAAGGATATGCTGCCTCTTTTCAGCGATAAGGAAGGAAAGGGCAGATTTATGGAAACTGTGGCTGAGGCCGCAGAAGTAAAGACAGAAGATATTCTGGGACATGATCTGTTTCTTTATGACAGAACTCCGGGTACTCTGTGGGGAGTAAATGAGGAATTTGTTTCTGCACCCAGACTGGATGATCTGCAGTGTGCATTCTCTTCTATGGAGGGATTCCTGCAGGGAAATCGTGAAGAAAGCATTTCTGTACATTGTGTGCTGGATAATGAAGAAGTGGGAAGCAGTACAAGACAGGGCGCTGCTTCTGCTTTCCTGAAGGATACTCTGATGCGGATCAATATGGGACTGGGACGTACCCAGGAGGAATATTATATGGCACTTGCAGACAGTTTTATGATTTCTGCAGATAATGCTCATGCTCTCCATCCAAACTATACGGATAAGACAGATCCGGTAAACCGTCCGGTGCTGAATGAGGGAATCGTGATCAAGTACAATGCAAACCAGAAATATTGTACAGACGGAGTGTCCGCTGCAATTTTCAAGGATATCTGTGACAGGGCAAAGGTGCCGTACCAGACCTTTGTGAACCGTTCGGATATGGCAGGCGGATCCACGCTGGGAAATATTTCCAATACCCAGGTTCCTGTGAAAACAGTGGATATCGGTCTGGCACAGCTTGCCATGCATTCTGTATATGAAACAACAGGTGCGAAAGATACAGAGAGCCTGGTTAAGGCAGCGACAGTGTTTTTTGCATAGTTTGCAGGTACACTGGCAGATAAACGTAAATATAAAAATCAGGAGATAAGAAAGTGAACAGAAAAGCAGTGTTTTTTGATGCAGACGGAACACTCTGCGATATGGAAAAGGGTGTACCCCAGAGCACAAAGGAGGCATTGAAGAAATTAAGAGAAAACGGTCATGACGCATGGCTTTGCACAGGCAGGAGCAGGGCCTTTGTTTCCCGGTATCTGGAAGAGCTTCCGTTTACCGGTATGATCAGTGCCTGCGGGGCTACCATTGAAAAGGATGGAGAACGTCTTTTTAATAAAGAGATGCCCCCGGAAGTTGCAAAAAAATCAGTGGAAATCCTGCGCAGATATGGTCTGGTCCCGGTTATGGAAGGTGCAGATTTCATGTATTATGATAAGGATGAATATAATACAGATGTGAACTGGTATACGGATCTGATCACAGAATCTTTAGGATCTAAATGGCGTCCCATCAGGGGAAATGAAGATTGTATGCGCATTAATAAGATCAGTGCCAAAATGATAAAAGGCTGTGATGCAGAAGCTGCCTGTAGGGAACTGAGTGAGTATTATGACATTATCCGTCATGAGAGTGGTTCAGGGATTGCGGGAACCACCATTGAACTTGTCCCAAAGGGCTTTAACAAGGCAGTGGGGATCTCGGCAGTGTGCAGACTCTTTGATATTCCATGGGAGGATACGATCGTGTTTGGAGACAGCAATAATGATCTCGCCATGTTTGAATATGCGGCCGTGAAGGTTGCCATGGGAAATGGTTCAGAGAAAATAAAAGCTCTGGCTGATCATATTACACAGGATATGTTCCATTATGGAATCAGAAACGGACTGGAATATCTGAAGCTAATATAAACATAAAAAGCCTGGGCTCAGATCAGTCCCAGGCTTTTGCATATATAAAGCCAGATTGTCATGGTAAAGGAGCTTAACAGAGTGGTAGTCATAACCACACCGGAAGTAAAATCGCCGTCATAATCCATGTTTTTGGCCATGATATAACAGCTTACAGTAGTGGCAGAACCAAGCATGATAATGATCGCAACCAGCATATCATGGGAAAATCCCAGAAGCACAGCCAGTGGAAGAAATACAGCTTCATATCCCACAAGCTTCAGAAAGCTACATGCGATCAGTGGTTTCGGCCTTGCGAATGCCTTGCCGAATTTCAGTGCGCCACCCATGGCCATCAGCCCAAGAGGAGTCGCTGTTTTTCCGAGATTATCTACGGCAGTATTCAGAATTGTTGGCATTGGCAGATGAAGCAGCGACCATACCATACCTGTCAGGATACCAAGGATAATAGGGTTCGTGGCGATTCCTTTCAGGGTTCGGATAAGTTTTGCGGTATCAAGTTTACCGCCGCCGGGAGCGAACAGTGACAGTGTTATAACTGCCATCACATTATAAAGCGGCACACTTCCGATGATCATAAGTGGTGCCATTCCTGCGTTTCCGTAAAGATTCTGGATAATTGCAATTCCAAGGATCGCAGCGCTGCTCCGGTAAGAAGCCTGGATAAATTCGCCCTGGATATTTCGCGGTTTCAGCAGATAGGAAAGTCCTGTGGAAATTCCGATACTGATCAGTGTGACAAAGAAGCAGAACAATACAAATTTCGTATTCCATACACTGTAGAAATCTGACTTTGCAATATCCAGAAACAAAAGCGCAGGCAGAGCTGCATTAAATACGAACTTATTCAGACGGCTGACAAAGGTGTCATCAAAGAGTCCGATCTTCCGAAAAAAGAGCCCGAGCATCAGGGTGAGAAAAATCGGGATTGTAGCATTAAGACAGAAAATAAGATTCTCCATTTTCATAAATCCTTTCAAAAAATAATTTCTGTACAAAAAGTACGGTTCATAAGGTGATTGCTATATCACAATAACACCATGATTATAAACGTTTGACAGGAATTGTCAAATTCCGATTTCTGTGTTATTCTGAAAAAAATGGTTGCTGTTCAGTATGCCTTGCAGATTGTGGGAATGATTTTTCAGACACGCTCTAAGAGCAGAGTGAACAGTAATAAAATTGCAGACAGTGGAGTGGTGGATCATGAAGTATGGAAAGATAAGGATAGAAGATGGATTTCTGGTTTTTACCAGACATATGATGATAAACAATCTTCCATGTAAAGACATTGTATGGGCATATATGCGAAAAGAGGGAGCAGATGAAGGTGATGACAGACAGCTGAGTGTAAATTATCTTGTAATTGTTACCAGACGTAAGAAGAGATACAAGTTCGATATGACAGAAAAAGAGATTCATGAGTGTATCCGCATTCTTAAGATATTAAACCCGGATATGGCAACAGGTTTCCCGAAGGGCGGCAGGATATCTCTTCATAGTCTGCCGAATACCAGAGATCTGGGTGCGATCGTTACAGCTGATGACAGACACATCCTGCCGAGGAGGCTTCTGAGAAGCGGGGAACTTTATCATATTTCAGAGAGCGATAAGAACAGACTCAGAGAAGAATACAATCTGAAGACGGTGATCGACCTGCGTTCGGCAGAAGAGAGAAAATGTAAACCGGATACTATTATAGCAGAAGTAGAATACTACCATGTACCGGTTGTGGATGAGGATGTGCAGGTTATCAGCAACAGAGAACAGTTTGTGAAAATGCTTGCAGGACTCCCGGATGATATGGAAGAATATATGATCAGACAGTACAGGAATTTATGCATGGATCAGTTGGTGTTGAAACAGTATGCGAAGTTTATCGATATTCTTTTCAGGCAGGAAAAAGGTGCTGTTTTGTGGCATTGCGGAACTGGAAAGGACCGTACAGGGATCGGGACTGCTTTTCTGCTCAGTCTGCTGGGGGTGGAGGAAGATGTGATATATGAAGACTATCTGCGCACAAACCGTTATATGGAGCCCAAACTGGTATATATGCAGAGACTTGTACAGACCTGGCCGGAGGCAGATGAGAAAATGACCGAGAAGCTTCCGATTATATATAATGTAAAAGAGGAGTATCTGGCTGCTGTTTTTGAAACAGTGAAAAAGACTTATGGTTCTATGGAAAAGTTTTTCCAGACCGTATTTTATCTGAAACCGAAAATGATCGAAGAGTTCAGAAATAAATATCTGATATAGGCAGTTAATTCGATGTTTTTACAAAAGCTGTCACAGAAAGACATTTGTTTTTGTGCGAAAAATTTATTGACAAAATCACGATTATTGATATAATGGTAACCATACGAGCTATTTATTATATTAACGTGGTGAAAATGTACACGTTGAAAGCAGGTGGGACATGCAGAAGAGAGTATTATCCCTGTTAGTAGATAATACTGCAGGTGTAACAACCAGAGTATCTGGATTATTCAGCCGCAGAGGCTATAACATCGACAGCATTACCGGAGGTGTAACAGCGGACGAGCGTTTTTCCAGAATTACCGTTGTGTGCAGCGGGGATGAACTGATTCTGGAGCAGATCACGAATCAGCTTGCCAAGCTTGTAGATGTAAGAGATATTAAGATCCTGGAGCCGGACAACAGCGTATGCCATGAATTAATGATGATCAAGGTGGCTGCGAAACCGGAGCAGAGACAGGGACTCATTTCCATAGCGGATGTTTTCCATGCGAAAGTTGCAGACGTAAGTGTGGATTCCATGATATTGGAGATGACAGGCAACCATAATAAATTGGAAGCATTTCTTGAGCTGATGGGTGATTACGAGATTCTCGAACTTGCACGTACAGGAATGACCGGTTTATCAAGAGGTTCGCAGGATGTAACCTATTTCTGATGAAAGACAGGAAGGCTTTTCGGAACGCAGGAAATTGAAAAATATCTCAGAAACAGTACATATTATAGTTTGCTAGGGGAGCATCCCTTAACGATAAATTTTTTTACGATTAGCAGGAGGAAAATAAAATGGCTAACAAGATTTTTTATCAGGAAGATTGTAATTTAAGCTTACTGGATGGTAAAAAAATTGCAATTATTGGATACGGAAGCCAGGGACATGCACATGCTCTGAACTTAAAGGATTCCGGATGTGATGTCATTATCGGTCTTTATGAAGGCAGCAAATCCTGGAAGAGAGCTGAAGAGCAGGGCTTTAAGGTATATACAGCAGCTGAAGCAGCTAAACAGGCAGATATCATCATGATTCTTATCAATGATGAATTACAGGCTAAACTTTACAAAGAATCCATCGAGCCAAACCTTGAAGAAGGCAACATGTTAATGTTTGCTCATGGTTTCAATATCCATTTCGGATGCATCAAACCACCAAAGAATGTTGACGTTACAATGATCGCTCCTAAAGCACCTGGTCATACAGTAAGAAGTGAGTATCAGGCTGGAAAAGGAACACCTTGTCTTATCGCTGTAGAGCAGGATTACACAGGAAAAGCTCAGGATCTTGCACTGGCATATGGTCTTGGAATCGGCGGAGCAAGAGCTGGTCTTCTTGAAACTACATTCCGTGTAGAGACAGAGACAGACCTCTTTGGTGAGCAGGCTGTACTTTGCGGTGGTGTTTGCGCACTTATGCAGGCTGGTTTCGAAACACTTGTTGAAGCTGGTTATGATCCAAGAAATGCATACTTTGAATGTATTCATGAAATGAAGCTGATCGTAGACCTGATTTATCAGTCAGGATTCGCAGGAATGAGATATTCTATCTCCAACACTGCTGAATATGGCGATTACATCACAGGACCTAAGATCATCACAGAAGATACAAAGAAAGCTATGAAGAAAATTCTTTCTGATATCCAGGATGGTACATTTGCAAAAGACTTCTTACTTGATATGTCTGATGCAGGTGCACAGGTTCACTTCAAAGCTATGAGAAAGAAAGCTTCTGAGCATCAGTCTGAGAAAGTTGGCGAAGAAATCCGTAAACTTTACAGCTGGAATGGCGAAGACAAACTTATCAACAACTAATCTGAATATGATTAAATTAAAATCCCCTGCTGAATGGCAGGGGATTTTTTATGTTATAGGAAATTACTCCGTAATGTTCCTATAACATAAAAAAGCCCTCCGGGCAGGATCGCACTGCGACGGAGAGGAATTATGTCGCTGAAGCGACCCGCCGCAGGCGGAGAATCCTGCAAGCAGGATTCTTTCTTGTATGTACTGACTCAATGATGGTTGTTTGTTCTGTATTATGCAATTCTTAAGATTATGCATAATATAATAAGATGCAAATCAATCTCAACGTTTTATAATTCGATAATCTGCCCTTTTTCTACGTCATATCTGCAGTACTTACCATTTCCGGAAATAAATGGCTGATATGTATCTGTCCTGTTATCTTTAAGATATACAATTCCGGTAGCGATCATCTCCACTAATGAAAAGCGTTCGCTGAGACTGGAAATCCACTTATATGTTTTGTCCTTTGATGAATTTGCCATAACCATATTGTAGGCATGTCCGTCTTCGGTGGCTTCCAGAGAAAAATATACTTTCTCTGCCTTATCAGGAGCATCAAAGACCTGACTTGTAATATAGGAAGAAAAATTGGTGCTTACAAAATTTCGGAAAGATTTTATATCATAAGTAATTCCGGATACTTCGTCTGTGATTTTATCTCCGCGTTCCAGACGAGTTCTAATAATCTTTAGTACCTCTACAGTCCAGTTGATAAAAGAGATACTACTGTAATTCATACTTTCCATCAACTGTTCGATTAGTTTGCGTGACAGGATATTGGAGCGTATTGCCTCATCATAAAGTTCTCTGTTCATGACATTTTCCCTCTTTTTTGATTATTTGTAACTATTCAGCAGTCTACTATCCCGCGAGGTGTTTTGGCATGAACATGCCAAAATCCCGAGACATACAAGTCAAAATCCCATCGCCGAAGGCGATTTTTAATGGATTTTGACTCGTAACTGTGAAGGTACTGAACAGTTACGATTATTTTATGTTTGTTATAGTGTTTCCGCACATTTCTATGTTATACTGATTATAAATCTGTTTGTTGTAAAATGCAACAAAAAACGGACGAATAAATAAAAATATTTGTGAACAGTAACGAATATATTGTTGCCTGTATTTTTGTTTCTCGGAACGATAATGAGACATAAGGAAAATTGAGGAGGATAAAATGGAGATAGAAGAAGAGTTTATTTCGGGATTTTGCAGAACATGTAATGGAGGGCAGACTGTCTGCTGCGAATATACGATGGAAGGAGATAAAAGAACCCTCACATTTATGGATTGTGCACATGACAGATGTGTGAATTATGCTGCCTGTGAAATCTACAAACAGGCACATGAAATGGAACGATAAGAATATGTGAGGGTGTACGAAAAGCAGTGAACTGCGAAATGTATTGCTGAGAACGGAGGGGATAGTAACCCGCAAATGCTGTAATTATCGGATTAACCGGAGTTAGAATCAAACATATATGAAAAATAGGCATCTTTGAATGCAGAATAGTTATTTCTGGAAATAGGGACAGAGGAAATGCCGGTAGTGACCATAGTTCTTGTGAACTGTTTTATGTGGGACAGGTTTACAATATAGCTTCGGTGACATTTAAAGAATCCTTTTTCCGGAGTAAAGACCCCTTCACACTTTACAAATAATTCGCGGATTTTTAAAGTAGTTCCATTTGAAAGGCAGACCAGAACCTGTTTATTCTGAGCTTCCAGATAATCTACATCATTGAGCGTAATTGAGCAGAATCCGTCTGCAGTATGTGCGACGAAAGTTTCAGCCGGAACATGATAAGTTTTAAAAAAATCATCCATAACAGAAAAAAGTTTCAGAGTATTTACTGGTTTTAAAAGATAATGAAAAGCTTTTACATCATAGGAATCCAGGGCAAATTCTCTGGAAGAAGTCAGAAAAATCACAGGAACAGTCAGTCCCATGCTGCGTATTTCTCTTGCTGTATCTATGCCGTTTAATAATGGCATGATGATGTCGAGAAAAATCAGATCTACCGGAATTGTCCGGAGAGCTGTTAACAGATCATCACCGTTGGAATATGGATACAGGGTAAGTGAAAAATCATTTTTTTCCGCCCAGTGCGTCAGAAGTGAACTTAATTCCCGGGTAAAGAGTATTTCATCATCACAAATTGCAATATTCATAATTTTTATCAAAACCTTTCTGTGAGTGAATAAATGTTATGTATTGTATCCGGCAGTGGAAATCCTGTGTCAGATGATAATTCGCAGGACAAAGCAATGGTCCACGATAGAAAAATGACACTGTCCATGCAATTGTTCCACATAATAAATAATACTCCTGACACCGATTCCATGCCCGTTTCTGGTAGAAACCGGAACTCCATCTACAAATGCCGGAATTTTTTCTACGGGATTTTCCAGTTGGAACAGAATGTGATTCTTTTTCTGTGAAAGAGTAAGCCGGGCCCATTTTGAAGGTGATTCCAGCTGCTCCAGTGCATGCATGGAGTTTTCCAGCGCATTGGACAGGATTGTACAGAGGGACAGATCGGAGCATGGAAGTTCTTTTCCTGTAGAAACATTGCATATAAGAGACAATCCTCTGTCTGTGAAACGGGAATGATAAATGGAAAGCACAGAGTTCAGCATTTCATTTCCGGAATAGGCGGCGATGATCGTATCGTCATATGCAGAATTAATTTCATGGATGTATTCCTGTGCTTTATCCGGATGTCCGTTTTGCAGCTGGGTCAGAATAATACTCAGATGGTGGCGCATATCATGCCGCAGGATCGCCAGTCTCTGGCTGCTGATCTTTACCTGTTCAATTTCGTTTTGCATGGATTGAAGCTGCATTTCACGAAGATTGCTGTATTGCGTTATCTCCTGTTTATTCTCATATTCCTGAAAGTAGATGATGAGAAATACCAGGTAGGCAATGCAGAATGCAAATCCCATGAACTCAACAACTGCTTTATTTCCGGAATAAAGTAAAGTTGAAAACTTGGTGGAAGCATAATCAAAAACGTAATATACAAATGGCAGGAAACCGATGATGGAAAGCTCACGTGCATTTTTTGTAAAAATTGTTTTTGTAGATCGAAATACATATCGATAAAGAAGGACAAAAGTTAAGGTTGTTGTTAAGATCCGCACGGAATAATAACACCACTGTAATCCTGTTATTGCCAAAGCGAATAATCCGGTCCAGTTGCTTATCTGGCAACACAGATAGGCAGAAAAGACAGAAACAGCGGAAGAAATCAGAGGATACTTATAATGAACGGAGAGGAATAAAACCAATGGAAAATGTACGATCAGAGGATAGGACATATTTGCAAGAGTTTCCCCAAATAATGCCAGATCAATTACATATAACAGTCCCTGCCCTAAAAATAACAGAAACATAGTCAGGATATTTTTTCTGATCGGTTTGATCCCAAGAAAAAATGCAGAACAGTAAATTCCAAAGAGCATGGTAGTGACACCATGAACAGCAGATAAAATCTGTTCAGACATAACAGCACCTCCGTCTGATAAGGATTAATAAAATTTATCATCAAAATGTTGTATATATATCAAGTATAAAAGATTTCAAATTTAAAGACAACCTTTTTCCATACCATTCACGCCATATAATTACTGTTCGCGTGAAAGAGAAAAAATGCTGTTGTTCTGTGTTATAATCAGTCTATAAAGGAATATCGAAAAAACATACGAGGAAGGAGATGAAAGAGAGAGCATATTTAACGATATACCGGCGCTAGATGAAAAAAGAAAACAGAAGAAAAACAGACCTGATGGAAAAGTACCATGCAGGTCTGTTTTTATATCATTCTTTCCTGTTTTTACTTATTTACATCAATATAACTGTACAATGTATATTTGGAGATTCCGAAATAATTTGCAACCTTATCTCCGGATTTTGTAATAAGGAAAGCACCTGCATCATTTAAGAACTGAATAGCAGTAACCTTATCCTCCTTATTCATTAAAGGAACAGGTTTGCCTACCAGAGCTACAGATTCTTCGATCAGATGATCAAGAAGATCATTGACATTATGAGTGATCTCTTTGGGCTTCTCTTCCTTATTTTCCGGAGTGACAAGAGAATGAAGGGCAGATTCGATCATAGTAAGCTTGGTAATGTCATAATTGATTCCGAAAACATAATGAAGGGTACCATCGTCATCATGAATGTAGGAAGTGCTGCACTTCAGGATCTTGCCGTCTGCTGTTTTCATCAGATAACCGGTATGGTCTTCGGGGGTTGCTCCTTTTTCCTGATTGCGGATCGCATCAAAAACAGCATTGGATGGTCCGTCTCCGATATCTCTGTTTGTAACATGACCATTTACGATGTAGACGATGGAATGTTCCGGCTCCGAAGTTTTCAGATCATGGATTACTACTTCACAGTCAGGTCCGAACTGGGAAGCAAGATCAGCAGCGATTTGTTTTAACACAGTAAGTCGTCCCATTTGATTTCCTCCTATTAATATAACTTTTAAACGGATCATAACCGAATCAGGCAGGGGCTTCTATAGTCTGAGCAGTAACAGTCATTCGATTATGAGCATGTAGTAAAGCGGATAAATTTATCCGTCAAAACGTTCAGTGCAGACACATGGAAACTGCACATTTTCTATATTCTATCATAAAAAAAAGGAAATAAAAAGAGCCTAAAAAAAATAAATGTGAATACCTTAAAAAATTTGTGATTATAATCATAAATCATTGAAGTGATATAGGAATCGTGGTATATTTTAAACATGAGAATTGCGATAAGTTAGAGCGTGTCTGAAAAAGGCTTTCTGCAAGATGTGCGTCACAATTTGTGGGATATTTTGCCCGGATGAGGGCGCCGTAGTGGGCTACGGCAACTGAATTCGGGTGAAATATCCCGCAAAGTGGGGCGTTCAGATTGCGGGAATGATTTTTCAGACACGCTCTAGGGGTAAAATACTTTTTGTCCCTAACTTATAATAAAGAAAGGGGTGTCAGAAACAGTGAAAACTTTACTGAAGAATGGTACAGTAGTATCGGGGGATATGTCTGTTATAGAAGATGTTCTTATAGATGGAGAGAAGATTGTAAAAGTAGGCCGGAATCTGGAAGCAGAGGATGCACAGGTAGTTGATGTAAACGGTAAGCTGCTTTTTCCGGGATTTATAGACGGACATACACATTTTGACCTGGAAGTGGCAGGAACAGTGACGGCAGATGATTTTGAAACAGGAACAAGAGCTGCCATTGCAGGAGGAACAACTCTGGTGATCGATTATGCGTCTCAGGATAAAGGTGGTCATACGCTGAAGGAAGGCCTTGAGAAGTGGCATAAGAAAGCAGATGGGAAATGTTCCTGTGATTATTCTTTCCATATGTCTGTTGTGGAATGGAATGAGGAAACTGAGAGAGAAATACAGGATATGATCAATGAAGGGATTACCAGTTTTAAGCTTTACATGACTTATCCGGCAATGATCGTAGATGACGGTGACCTTTATAAGATTATTAAGAAATTAAATGAATACGGATGTTTTGCAGGGGTACATTGTGAGAATGCAGGGGCAATCGATGCTTTGATCGCAGAAGCCAAAAAAGAGGGACGTCTGGGACCTGAGAATCACCCGTTGGTGCGTCCGGATATTATGGAGGCAGAGGCAGTTCACCGCCTTCTTGTGATCGCAGATGCAGCAGATGCTCCTGTAATGGTAGTACATCTTACCAACCGGAAAGCATTTGAAGAAGTGATGCGTGCCAGAATGAACGGACAAAAGGTATATGCGGAAACCTGTCCGCAGTATCTGCTTCTGGATGACAGTGTATATTCAAAACCGGATTTTGAAGGTGCCAAATACGTGTGTGCACCTCCAATCCGTAAGAAAGCAGATCAGGACTGCCTGTGGAAAGCACTGGCGAATGATCAGATCCAGACGGTTGCAACTGACCAGTGCAGCTTTACAATGGAGCAGAAAGCTCTTGGTAAAGATGATTTCACGAAGATTCCGGGAGGGCTGCCGGGAGTACAGACGAGAGGAACTCTGCTTTATACATACGGTGTACGCACAGGCAGGATCACGCAGGAACAGATGTGCCGTCTGTTAAGTGAGAATGCAGCTAAACTTTACGGAGTGTATCCCAATAAGGGCGTGATACGTGAGGGAAGTGATGCAGATATTGTTGTATTTGATCCTGAGAAGGAAAACGTTATCTCTGCAAAGACACATCTGTATCATACGGATAATAATCCATATGAGGGATTTAAGCTTCATGGAGATATTGACAGCGTATATTTAAGAGGAGCTCATGTGGTGCAGGATGGAAAAGTAATTCTGGAGAAAACAGGAAAATATATTAAACGCGGTAATAAGCAGTGAATATAAAGAATAACAAGAGGTGACAGAAAATGAAACATGAAGTAAATGCAATGGGAAAACAGTGCCCGATTCCGGTAGTGATGACAAAGAAGGTTATTGATAATGCGGCAGTCGGTGATGAGATTGAAATTCTGATCGATAATGAAACCGCAGTGAATAATCTGAGCAGACTTGCAAATAAAACAGGCTGTACGTTTGTATCTGAAAAACTGGGAGACAAAAAGTATCAGGTGAAGATGGCAGTAAAGATTGAACAGACAGGTGGTACCTTGGAAGAAGAGGAATTTGTCTGCGAAGCACCGCATAAAAAAGTGACGGTAGCGGTAATCTCCTCAAATGTTATGGGAAATGGTGATGATGAACTGGGAAAGATTTTGATCAAAGGATTTATCTATGCCCTTTCTCAGATGGAAACACATCCGGATACAATCCTTTTCTATAATGGAGGTGCAAAACTTACAACAGAAGACTCTGAAAGTCTGGAAGATCTGAAAAAGATGGAAGAAGAGGGCGTGGAAATCCTGACCTGCGGGACCTGCCTGAAGCATTATGGACTGATGGAGAAACTGATGGTTGGAAAAGTTACCGATATGTATACGATTGCAGAGCGTATGACAGGTGCAGATAAAGTGATTCGTCCGTAAGAAAATGAAGGCCATCATATCTGAGAAAAAAGACAGATATGATGGTATTTTGAACTTTTATTGCAATTTCTGTTCTCTGATATTGTGGTATCTGGCATATCCGGTAAGAATCAGAGTCAGGGCACCATCGCCTGTTACGTTACAGGCTGTCCCAAAACTGTCCTGAAGGGCAAAGATAGTCAGCATCAGAGCTGTAGCAGAATCGCCGAATTTCAGGATACCGGTGATAATACCGAGAGATGCCATAACAGTGCCTCCCGGTACACCCGGAGCACCAATGGCAAAAATTCCAAGCAGGACACAGAAAAGAACCATGGCCCCCGGCGCAGGAACTGCACCATAAAGAATTTTGGAGATTGCCATACAGAAGAATACTTCTGTGAGGACAGAACCACAGAGATGAATATTGGCAAACAGCGGAATACCAAAATCCACCAGATCCTTTCGGAGAGGTTTTGCCCTGTGTGCGCATTGGAGGGCGACCGGCAGTGTGGCAGCAGATGACATGGTACCTATGGCTGTGAGGTAGGCGGGACCATAATGTTTCACAACTTTCAGAGGATTTTCTCTGGAATAAATTCCTGCAAGTATATACAGAAGAGCTATCCAGATAAAATGTCCGATCAGAACAATGACGATTACCTGAAGGAATACAGGAAGCTGTCTGGTGATTGTTCCTTCGTATGCCAGTGAACAGAAAGTCAGTCCGATGAAATATGGGAGAATCGGAATAATGACTCTTGATACAATAGCTAGTATGATCTTCTGGAATTCTTCAAGAAAAGAAGAAATCAGACTGGCTTTTGTCCATGCAGATGCAAGTCCCAGCATAATGGCCAGTACAAGTGCACTCATAACAGGCATTATCTGTGGAATGGAAAGTTCAAAAACTACATCCGGCAAAGCTTTGAGATGACTGGCAGTGGAGCTGAAGGACAAATGTGGGATCAGCAGGTATCCGGATAATGCAGAGAATAAAGCAGCTCCCAGCGAGGAAGCATAAGCAATACTGACTGCAACACCTAACATTCTGGAAGCATTGTTTCCGAGTCTGGTAATAGATGGTGCGATAAATCCAATGATGATCAGCGGAACAGAAAAGCTGATCAGCTGACCAAGAATATACTTCGATGTTACAACCACATTCAGTACTGCAGTCGTAATGGCAGATTCATCTATTATATTAAGAAGAAGTCCGATACAGATTCCAAAAGCCACGCCGACAAGCAGTCTGAAGGGCAGACTGTGTAGAAAATAGTTTTTTTTCATAATAATCCCCCTTTTTCTGTCAATTATAATATATAATGATGTCATGGTCAAAAGGTATTTTATATCGAAACAGGAGAGAGTTATGTACAGAAAAATTTATCAAATTTTGGAAGAAACAGGAAAAGTAAAAACAGCAATGGTTTTAAACGGGAATCATAAGGGCGAAAAATGTCTGATAAAAGAAAACCATTGTTTATCATCCGATGAAAATACAGCAGATTTCTGGAAAAAATATGAAGCTGATCTGGCGGAGTGCCAGGAGACAAAAGTTGTTCATATGGGAGATGTAGAGTTCTTTGTGGAAATTTATGTGAAAAATCCGCAGCTTATCATTTTTGGAGGCGGACATGTTTCGCAGCCTGTTGCAAAAATCGGAAAAATGCTGGGATTTCATGTGACTGTTATGGATGACAGAGAAGATTTTGTGACTTCAGAGAGATTTCCGGATGCCGATCGGCTGATCAAAGGCAGCTATGATAAACTTTCAGACAAAATACCGGCCTATGAAAATGCTTATTATGTGATCGTGACAAGAGGTCATCTCGGAGACAGTGCCTGTGCCAGACAGATCCTGAGACGCCCTTATACTTATCTGGGAATGATCGGCAGTAAAAATAAGGTAAAACTGACCAGAGAAAAATTACTCGGAGAAGGTTTCAGCGAAGAACAGCTCAACAGTATCCATGCACCGATTGGATTGCCGATCGGAGGACATATGCCGGCAGAGATTGCTGTAAGTATTGCTGCGGAGATCGTTCAGGAAAAGAACAGGTATGATGTTTCTTATATTGATGGAGCTGTGGAGGATGCTGTCAGGAAAAAAGAAAATGGAATTATGATCACGATCATATCCAAGAGTGGTTCTTCTCCAAGAGGGACAGGAAGTAAAATGTTTATTGATAAAGACGGGAATTCATATGGAAGCATCGGAGGCGGAAATGTAGAATTTCAGGCTTTGAAATATGCACCAGAAGCGCAGCATGGTGAAATCAGAAAATATAATCTGTCTAACCAGGGCGGTGCGAATCTGGGAATGATCTGTGGTGGCGAGGTGGAAGTCCTTTATGAATTGTTGTAGATAAACACAGAACCTACAGCGTTACTGTTCACATATCATTATCCCGCGAGATGTTTTGGCATGACTATGCCAAAATCCCGAGACATACAAGCCAAAATTCCATTGCCACAGGCAATCTGGAATGAATTTTGGCTACGTTACTGAGAACGGAGTGAACAGTAACCCTGCAGCAATTCCGCACAAATGGAAGAAAGCAGACAAAGCAGGACAAAACGCATACTTGAATTATCTGTAAGAATCGTGTATATTAATACATAAAGCGAACACAGAAAACACGAGGGGACAGAGCGTGTTTGATAAAGGAGGAAACTACTTATGAAGAAATCACTTTGGCTGGTTCTTGTACTGGGACTTGCATTTGCTGCTCAGGGATGCGGATTTGATCCTACTATTGATTCCAGCGTTATGATCGTTAAAGTAACACCAACACCGGAAGTCACACCTACTCCTGAGGCTTCAGAGGCAACACCAACACCGGAAGCAACACCAACGCCGGCAGCAGAGCAGACAGCCAGTGGTGTAAAAGTAGAAGTGAAATCCGATACCTATTATGCGTCATCAGAATTAAATCTTCGTTCTGATGCAAGTGCAGATGCAGATCTGATTTCAAGTGTGGCAGCCGGAACTCAGCTGAACAGTACAGGTGTATGCGAGAATGGATGGATTCGTGTGGATTATAATGGACAGACCTGTTATGCAAGCGGAGATTTTGTGACAACAACAGCTCCGGCAGCAGACGCAGGTGAGACTGCAGCAGATACATCAGCAGATACGTCTTATGATGAAAGTGCAGAATAATCTGATGATATAAAAATTTGTATCAGTTCTCTTTGAATATATTTCTATGAGAGGTACAATAAAGGCTTTTTTGGAAAAATGTTGACAGAAATGTATAAGTAAAAGCAGAAGCTGCAGGGGATAATGACCTGTCAGCTTCTGCTTTTTTTGTCTGAAAAATACGATAGAAATCTTTTTCGGTGTGTTGTTTATGAGGATTGCTATAATACTGTAGAATGTTACTGTGGATAAATAAGTCTGTCCGGCTTGATATCATAAAGAACTTCATCCAGAAATTTTCCTGCCAGATATTTTGCCATAGGCAGATTCATATCCAGATAATTTCCGCAGTCTTTTGCAGATGCTCCCGGAACTTCACCTTCAAAATCACGTATAAATTCAAAAGTCTCGATCATAAGCGGAACGATATCCTTGGACTCATAATCTCCATTTAAAAGAAGATAATTGCCTGTACGGCATCCCATCGGTCCCCAGTAGATCATTTTAGAGCCGAACTCTTTATGGTTTCTCAGGAATGTTGCTGCCAGATGCTCGATCGTGTGAAGCTCAGCGGTATTCATCACAGGTTCTTCGTTAGGAGAAGTCATACGGATATCGAAGGTAGTGATCATACTGCCGCCAACCGGATCCTTACGTGAAACATAAATTCCGGGCTGTAATTTGATATGGTCAATGGTAAAACTTGTTATTTTTTCCATTTTGGATTCCTCGCTTTCTTTTGCAGATATATTCTGACTGTTCATCAGTCTGTTGTTCCGGTTTCACTGCAAAAAGGGAAGGTACAGAACTGAACAGCCATATACATTTTAACAGGCAATCAGAAAGAAGTAAACACAGGAAACATCCACAATCTGAACATTTTGTGAAAAGAGTTGTTTTTTTTCTGAGATAGGTTATAATCAGATTGTTGTAAATGATTTCGGAGGTAAAGGAAAATGAAAAGAAAATTACTGGCAGCACTTTGTGTTACAGCTATGTCAGCAGGTTTACTGGCAGGATGTGGCAGCAGTGATAAAACAGAAGAGAGTACAAAAACAGAGGAAACAGCGAAAGAAGAGACTTCTTCTCAGGAAGAGACAGAGACAAAAGCTGCTTCTTCTGACAGTGATAATGTAGCAAGTGAAGAAGAGGCAGAAAAAGCCGGATTTTCTGATGGTTCTGATGAAAAGAGTGATTCTGCTGATGCAGATTCTGAAAGTACAGATTCTTCAGACAGTACAACCAGTGTGCTTCTGGATACTTCCAAAGAACTGACAGGAACTCATCACGCAGAGATCGAAGTAAAGGATTACGGTACGATTGATGTGGAACTGGATGCAGATACAGCGCCGATCACAGTGACAAATTTCGTGAAACTCGCACAGGAAGGTTTCTATGACGGACTGACATTCCATCGTATCATGGAAGGATTCATGATTCAGGGTGGTGATCCCAACGGAGACGGAACAGGTGGATCTGAAGAGAATATTAAGGGTGAGTTCAGTAACAATGGAGTGGACAATGATATTTCCCACACAAGAGGGACTATTTCCATGGCAAGAGCCAGTGATCCGGACAGCGCAAGCTCGCAGTTCTTTATTGTTCAGGCAGACAGTACATTCCTGGACGGCGATTATGCAGGATTTGGCCATGTAACAGAAGGTATAGATATTGTTGATAAAATCTGCGAGGATGCAAAACCGACAGACGACAATGGAACAATCCCGTCAGATCAGCAGCCGGTTATTGAGAAGATTACCATTACAGATTAAGTAAAACAGAAATCGAAGTATAAGTGCCCGGAGAGCAAACTAAAATTGAAGAAAAGGCATAACAAGAAGCAGCAGGAGAGATATGAAAAATCTTTTCTGCTGCTTTTTGGAACAGATACAGTTAATTTTTAATTATCAGCACTGGTATCGGTGGGTTGTTGGGGCGATTATAATATTCGCTTTTGATTACCAGATATTGATGGGGATCAAGGTTTTTCAGCCAGTCAAGGATCTGATCCCGCTCTTCAAATCCGGAATCGCCGCCACTGTAGATGCAAAGAGAAATCATTCCGCCTTTTTTCAGAAGGGTTAAAGCCTGGGTCAATGCCTGAATGCTGGTTTCACCTCTGGTTGCAAGTGAATGATCTCCACCGGGAAGATAACCAAAATTAAATACAATGCAGCTTACACTGTCTGGTGTGGCATATTCTGCCATATTTGCGTGAGATTCCAGAAGCAGTCTGTAATTTTCCGGAACATGTCCGGCGTTCAGTCTCTTTTGGGTTGCAGTCAGTGCCTGCTCCTGAATATCAAAGGCAAGAACCTTTCCTGATTCTCCGCATAGCTGCGAAAGCAGAAGCGTATCATTTCCGTTTCCCATTGTAGCATCAATACAGAAGTCTCCTTCCTGTACCTGCTGTCTGATAAAAGCTGCGCACCATTGCGTGATCTGATAATTCTTCATATATTCCTATATTCCTCCACAAAGTCATACACCGGATTTATATGTTGATATCAGTATATTATAGTAATCCGGTCTGTCAGTTAAGTCAGGTAGAGTCCAGCGCAAATTATGGATATCTGACTGATTATTATTATAATGCAGGAAATCTTTATAAACAACGGTTAAGTGTAATCTTGCTGAGGTTCACCGTTACTGTTCACATACCTCTATCCCGCGAGGTGTTTTGGCATGAATATGCCAAAATCCCGAGACATACAAGCCAAAATTCCATTGCCGCAGGCAATCTGGAATGAATTTTGGCTACGTTACTGTGAACAGTAACGTTCTGATTGTTTCGCAAATAAAACAAATCACTTATTGCATTTTTGATAATAATTAGTCTATAATAAATAGAATTGTAAAAGTCAGAATCCTGTTATCAAAGATGAATTATGATAGATTTTGACATGTAAGTATAAAGACGTAGAAACAGCCAGAAATAATATGGTTCGGAGAAAGAGGTAAAGGAAAATGACACTGGAAGGAAAAACAGTATTACTGGGAGTGACAGGCAGCATTGCGGCGTATAAGATTGCATATCTGGCAAGCGCGCTGAAGAAACGCCATGCAGATGTTCATGTGCTGATGACAGAGAATGCCACGAATTTTATCAATCCGATCACTTTTGAAACTCTCACAGGAAATAAATGTCTGGTGGATACCTTTGACCGGAATTTTCAGTTTCAGGTAGAGCATGTATCGATTGCAAAGAAAGCAGATGTAGTGATGATCGCACCGGCAAGTGCTAATGTGATCGGTAAACTGGCACATGGGATCGCAGATGACATGCTTACTACCACGATCATGGCATGCAAATGTAAAAAATTCATTTCCCCGGCCATGAATACCAATATGTTTGAGAATCCTGTAGTACAGGATAATTTAAAGATTCTGGAGCATTACGGATATGAAGTGATCGCTCCGGCGTGCGGATATCTGGCATGTGGTGACACAGGAGCGGGAAAAATGCCGGAACCTGAGACATTACTTGCCTATATTGAGCGCGAAGCTGCCTGTGAGAAAGATCTGAAAGGAAAGAAAATCCTTGTAACTGCAGGTCCTACACAGGAATCTGTTGATCCTGTTCGTTATCTTACCAATCATTCTTCAGGAAAAATGGGCTATGCTATTGCGAAAGCTGCCATGCTCCGCGGTGCAGATGTCACGCTGGTCAGCGGACGTACTTCAATTGAACCTCCCATGTTTGTAAATCTGATACCTGTTGTGACTGCAAGAGACATGTATGAAGCTGTAACTTCTGTCAGCAACGAACAGGACATCATTATTAAAGCTGCTGCTGTGGCAGATTACCGCCCTGCCAGGATCAGTGAAGAAAAAGTTAAGAAAAGTGATGGACAGATGTCCATAGAACTGGAAAGAACAGATGATATCCTGAAGTTTCTTGGGGAACACAAACAGCATGGACAGTTTCTCTGCGGATTTTCCATGGAGACACAGAATGTGATCGACAATTCCAGAGCCAAGCTGGCAAAGAAAAATCTGGATATGGTGGCTGCCAACAATGTGAAAGTGGAGGGCGCCGGATTTCAGGGAGATACCAATGTACTGACATTGATCACACAGGATGAGGAAATCTCTCTTCCGCTTATGAGTAAAGAAGACGCAGCTTTTAGGATCCTGGATAAAATTCTTTCGCTGATGCAGGATTCTGTCTGTTAAGGGAACAGGACGATTAAGAAATTGGAGATAAATAATTATGATTTTAGCAATTGACGTTGGAAACACCAACATTGTAGTTGGATGTATTGATGACCGGAAAACATATTTTATAGAACGCCTTTCTACTAACCGTACAAAGACGGAACTGGAATATGCGGTGGATTTAAAGAATGTTCTTGATATCTATCATATAAAAAAAACAGAGATTGAGGGCTGTATTATTTCTTCTGTAGTGCCGCAGATCACAAATATTGTGAAACTTGCCGCAGAGAAAATTCTTAAGAAAAATGCAATTGTTCTCGGACCTGGTGTAAAGACAGGACTGAATATTATGATGGATAATCCGGGACAGCTTGGTGCAGATCAGGTTGCTGATGCAGTGGCAGGAATTGCCGGTTATCCGGTGCCGTTAATCCTTATTGATATGGGAACTGCAACCACAGCGTCTGTTGTCAACAGTAAGAAGCAGTATGTAGGAGGAATGATTCTTCCGGGTGTAGGGGTTTCCCTGGATGCACTTACTGCGAGGGCTTCCCAGCTCAGCGGAATCAGTATTGATGCGCCAAGACATGTGATTGGGAAAAACACGATCGAATGTATGAAGAGTGGGGTTCTTTACAGCAATGCAGCAGCTCTGGATGGAATTATTGACAGGATCGAAGAGGAATTGGGGGAGAAGGCAACTGTAGTGGCAACCGGTGGTCTGGCAAAGAAAATCGTTCCCCATTGTAAAAGAGAAATCATTCTGGATGAGGAACTTCTTCTGAGAGGTCTTCTGATCATTTATGAGAAAAATAAGTAAGAATGTATATGCATTCATATCAAAACAGTTCATCAGACAAAAAGCTGATGAACTGTTTTGTTTGCAGTAATTTATGGAATTGCTATAAATACATTATTTTAGAGGATTGCTATAAAAGGCAGAAATGAAATCAATGGGAAGCGGAGCAGTAAAAAGCATGACCTTTCCGGTTGTCGGATGAGTAAACTCCAGCTGATAAGAATGGAGGGGCTGGCGGTTTATCCGACGGTAATCAGGATTGTATAAATAATCTCCGGGCAGAGGATGCCCGATATATTTCATATGCACACGGATTTGGTGTGTGCGTCCTGTTTCCAGATGAAGTTCGGCCAGAGAATATTCTTTTCCTGCCGCCAGCCGTTCATAATGAGTTATTGCAGACTCCCCGGTTCCGAAATTTACTTCCCTGGTGATCACGGAGCCTTCCATTCGTGCGATAGGAGCGTTGATCGTTCCGGAGTCAGGAAGAAGCCCGTCTACAAGTGCGAGATAAGTCCTGAGAATCTGACGTTTTTTCATCTGAACTGACAGAATCGCTGCGCTGAGGGGATTTTTGGCAAGGATCAGAGCACCGGTGGTATCCCGGTCCAGCCGGTTGATACAGCGGTAAACAAAATCTTCTCCTTTTTCTGCAAAATACCAGGCGATTCCATTTGCCAGAGTATTTTCATAATTTCCCGCAGAAGGGTGCACAGGCATATCTGCAGGCTTGTTTATCACAAGGATATCCTCATCTTCATAAATGATATTCAAATCCATCTTTGTACGGATAATGTTTTCTCCTGATTCGGTTTCAGGAACAGTGACGATCAGATGATCCTGCGGTTTAAGCACTGATCGTCCGAAACCACGTTCACCATTGAGAATGATGGTGTTGGGAGTGTTCTTCATTGAGCTTAATATGTGGCGGGAAAACCCCTCTTTTTTTAGAAAGTCCAGAATCGTGACCGGAGTTGTATTTTCGGAGATAATATATTTAAGGATTCTTTGCATATGATCTGTCTGCTTTCTTGATTTGTATAAGATTTAAGAATTGCGGGCTGATATGCCCTGCCTTATTTTTAACAGATTTACTGTATCAGATTTTGAAGAACATAACAAGAACAATTATCAGATTTCCTGAAAAATTACTGTTCACTTTGTTCACAGTAATGTAGCCAAAACTCATTCCAGATTGCCTGCGGCAATGGAATTTTGGCTTGTATGTCTCGGGATTTTGGCATATTCATGCCAAAACACCTCGCGGAATAGTGGCGGGTGAACAGTAACCCTGAAAACGTTAAAAAATACATTTTATTCTATTGCATCACAGAAAATTAAGCGTATAATCAAAAAAAGAAAATAGATTCAGGTGGAAAAAAATGAAAGAACAGCAACATATTTTTACAAACAAAATGCTCCGAACCCTGTTGATACCGGTTATTTTTGAACAGGTACTGAATTCCCTGATGGGAACTGTGGATACCATGATGGTCAGCAATGTAGGCTCTGCTGCAATATCCGCAGTATCTCTGGTGGATTCCATCAATGTATTGGTGATCCAGGCGTTCTCAGCGCTGGCAGCAGGCGGTGCAATCCTCTGTTCACAGTACATAGGTCAGAAAAATCATGAAATGGCAAATAAATCAGCAAGACAGGTATTATTTATCATTACTGCCATATCTGTAGCAGTGACTGCTCTGTGCCTGCTGTTTCGTGTGCCGCTGTTAAAACTGATATTCGGAAAAGTAGAAGCAGATGTTATGACTGCCTCTCAGGTGTATTTCTTCTATACGGCATTATCCTTTCCATTTATAGCACTCTATGATGCGGGAGCATCCATATTCCGGTCCCAGGGAAATACCAGAGGGCCAATGACAGTATCGGTTATTTCAAATGTGATTAATATCGGCGGAAATGCGGCGCTGATCTGGGGATTCAATATGGGAGTGGCAGGAGCTGCCATCGCAACTCTTGCATCCAGAGTCTTCTGTGCTGTAGTGGTACTCTGGCAGCTTCGTATGGACAGACAGCCTATTGTAGTCAGAAATTACAGACAGATCCGTCCGGATGGAAAAATGATCAGAAGAGTTCTGGCTCTGGGAATCCCGTCCGGCATAGAAAACAGCATGTTTCAGCTTGGAAAGCTGGCAATACAGTCTTCCGTATCTACACTGGGGACGGTAGCCATTGCAGCTCAGGCAATGACGAATATCCTTGAGAACCTTAACGGTATTGCAGCTATCGGTGTAGGAATCGGTCTGATGACTGTAGTAGGACAGTGTCTGGGAGCGGGCAGAAAGGATGAGGCAGTTTACTATATTAAGAAATTAAGTGTTCTTGCAGAAATCATTGTTGTTGCAAGCTGTCTTTTGGTGTTTGCCTTAACCATTCCGGTCACAAAGCTGGGTGGTATGGAATCGGAAAGTGCAAGAATGTGTTTCCATATGATATCCTGGATAACGGTTGTCAAACCTATTGTATGGACCCTGGCGTTTATTCCTGCTTATGGCCTCAGAGCAGCCGGAGATGTAAAATTTTCCATGATCACATCCTGTATCACTATGTGGACATTCCGTTTTTGCCTTTGTGTATATCTGATCCGTTTCAGAGGCTTCGGCCCAATGGCTGTATGGCTTGGAATGTTTACTGACTGGACAGTGCGGGGAATCGTATTTTCTCTTCGCTTCCACAGTAGGAAATGGCTGAAGCATAAGGTAGTATAACAAGGTGGTATAGCCATGAAATGCGTTGACTTTTACTGCTCAAAATTATATAATGATTCTCGGAAATAATTCTGGAAAAGCATTACAGGAAGTCAGGTGAAATTCCTGCGCAAGTCCGTTACTGTAACAGCCAGATACTGTCTGCTTTTCATTGTATATAAGAAATATGATCTGCGGCAACCAGAGGATATTTCGGGAAAAGAGCTTTCAGGAGGGATTTTGTTGCACACAGAAATCCCTCCTTTTTATGTAGATGTTATATAAATGACATTATAGTAATCTGCAGACAGGATGTGACAACAATGCAGCAAAGGAGATATCATGAAAAACGGACTGGAAGATTACTACGTGATACGTGGCAATAAAAAAATGAGGTTTGGCTATACAACAGGCTCCTGCGCAGCAGCTGCATGTAAGGGTGCTGCAGAGATCCTGCTGGGTGGTGTCATGCATAAGGCTGTCACCTTGATGACTCCTAAGGGAATCCTGCTTACACTGGAACTGAAAGACATCCGGATTGAAGGAAATCAGGTGACCTGTGCAATTCAGAAGGATGCAGGAGATGATCCGGATACTACAAACGGAATACTGGTTTATGCCACGGTGCAGAAAACAAAAGAACCGGGAATCATCCTCGACGGAGGTGTTGGTGTGGGAAGGGTAACAAAAGCCGGACTTTCCCAGAAAATCGGGGAAGCAGCTATTAATCCTGTGCCAAAGGCCATGATTTTGCGTGAAGCCACAGAAATCGCTGAGAAATATGATTATGAGGGTGGTCTGAAAATCATCATCTCCGTTCCTGAAGGTGTGGAAATTGCAAAGAAAACCTTTAATCCCCGTCTGGGAATTGTGGGAGGAATTTCAATTCTGGGAACTTCCGGGATTGTAGAACCTATGAGCGAAGCTGCTCTTGTACAGAGTATCAATGTAGAGATGAAGCAGCATTTTTCCCAGGGAGAAGAATATCTTCTGGTAACACCGGGAAATTACGGGGCAGATTATCTGCGGGAGCATATGGATCTCCCTTATGAAAAAAATATTAAATGCAGCAATTATGTAGGTGAGACCATTGACATGGCAATTGATATGGGAGTTAAGGGAATCCTTTTCATTGCTCATATCGGAAAGTTTGTAAAAGTTGCAGCAGGAATCATGAATACCCATTCCCACAGTGCAGATGCCAGGATGGAAGTGCTGGCATCCAATGCGATCCGGGCAGGAGCATCGTTGGAGTGTGCAAAGGAAATCCTGAATGCATCTACTACAGATGAAGCAATAGACATTCTGGAAAAATATCAGATACTTCAGAAGACCATGAAAGAGATCTTGGACAGGATCCAGTTTTATTTAAATCACAGATCCTATGAGCAGATCCTTCTGGGGGCAGTGATTTTTAATAATACTTATGGGTATCTGGGGCAGACTGCAGATGCAGAGAAGCTGATAAAGCTGATCAATGCACAGAATGATGAGGCACAGTAAAGATCCTATCGCAAAGGCGATTTTAACCGAATCAAGTAAGTCCCCTGCTTCAATTGCGAAAAGCAATAAGCAGTGGGTGGGGACTTGCTTGTATCAGGAGGAGTGCAAGCTCCTTCTGATAAACTGCGGAGCAGTTATTCGGTTATGAGCAAGTAGCGAAGCGGATTGCGAATATCCGCTTGAATGGATTTTGACTCACAACTGTGAAAGTATTGAACAGTTGAAATAAATTTATAATAAGGAGAATGATAGATTATGGTACATTTCGTAGGAGCAGGTCCGGGAGCACCGGATCTTATCACAGTAAGAGGAAAACAGTATCTGGAGGAAGCAGATGTGGTGATCTATGCAGGATCACTGGTAAATCCAAAGCTTCTGGAATATACAAAGGACATCTGCACCATCTACAACAGTGCAAAAATGACACTGGAGGAAGTGATCCATGTGATCGAGAAGGCGGAAGCAGAGGGAAAGACAACTGTCCGCCTTCATACCGGAGATCCATGTATTTACGGTGCGATCCGTGAACAGATGGATATTCTGGATGAGAAAAATATCACTTATGATTACTGTCCGGGTGTCAGTGCATTCTGCGGTGCTGCAAGTGCCCTGAATCTGGAATATACTCTGCCGGATATTTCTCAGAGTGTGATCATTACACGAATGGAAGGCAGAACTCCGGTTCCGTCCAAGGAAAGCATTCAGTCATTTGCGGCTCATCAGGCAACTATGGTTGTATTCTTAAGTACAGGAATGCTGGAAGAGCTGAGCAGACGTCTTATTGAAGGCGGTTATACAGCAGATACACCAGCAGCCATTGTATATAAGGCAACCTGGCCGGAACAGAAGACCTTCGTCTGCACAGTGGGAACACTGGCAAAAACGGCTGCAGAAAATAATATTACAAAAACTGCTCTGATGATCATCGGAGATACAGTTGCAGCAGCACACTATGACCGCTCCAAGCTGTATGATCCGGAGTTTACTACAGAATTTCGTGAGGCTGTGAAATCAAAAACACATCACTCATAGAATCTGGTAACCTTAAGGAATTGCTATCGTTTATGAGATTACTGTAAACAGGAGAAAGAGAAGGAATATAACAGTGAAGGTTGCACTTATATGCTTCAGCCTTACCGGTCAGCAGACCGGGGAGAGATTATGCCGGGGTCTGGAAGCTGCCGGTATGACAGCAGAACTGGATAAAAAAAGTAAATATCTTCTGGATTCTATTCAGATCAGTACCTCTGCATGGGCAGGAGAGAAATTTTCTGATTCAGATGCACTGATCTTTATCGGTGCCACCGGAATTGCCGTCCGCAGCATTGCGCCTTATGTAGCGTCAAAGAAGTCAGACCCTGCGGTGCTGGTCGTAGATGAGTGTGGAAAGTTTGTCATTTCCCTTCTGTCAGGACATCTGGGCGGTGCCAATGAACTGGCGCTAAAAACAGCAGAAATTTTGGAAGCAATACCAGTGGTCACAACAGCCACAGACCTGCATCACCGTTTTGCAGTAGATGTTTTTGCAAAGAAAAACAATTGCAATATCTTTAACATGAAAGCAGCAAAGGAAGTCTCTGCTACACTTCTGGCAGGAAAGAAAGTTGGATTTTACAGTGAGTTTCCAACGGACGGTGAACTGCCGGAGGGGCTGATCCGGTGTGACGAATATGGGAATTCTGTCAGCAGTATGGATGACAGATCAGAAGAGGAAACACAGAAAAGCTCTGATTTTGATGGAACAGGGACAGATTGTACGAATATAGACTGCGGAGTTGCAGTTACTGTACATACTTCCTGTAATCCTTTTATTTCTACCACACAGGTAGTTCCGAAATGTCTGACTCTGGGTATGGGCTGCAGGAAAGACAAGGATGCCCGTGGAATCGCAGAGGCAGCGCAGAAGGTGCTGGACAGATCCGGATTTCATAAAGAAGCATTTGAGCAGATCGCAAGCATCGATCTGAAGAAAGAAGAAAAGGGAATCCTGTCATTGTCACAGGACTGGCAGATTCCTTTTGTGACTTATACAGAAGAAGAATTAAAACAGGTGCCTGGAGAATTTACTCCCTCACCTTTTGTAAAAAAGATCACAGGTGTGGACAATGTCTGTGAGAGAAGTGCAGTCCTTGCCAGTGGAAATGGCAGACTGCTGCAGAGAAAAACAGGAGAAAATGGTGTGACCACAGCAGTGGCTGCCAGGGAATGGAGGATACATTTTGAGTAAAATATATGTAATCGGAATCGGACCGGGAGCTTATGACCAGATGACAGGAAAAGCGATCCGCGCCATGAATGAAAGTGATGCGATCATCGGATATACCGTATATGTAGACCTGGTGAAGGAATATTTTCCGGGAAAAGAATTTATGACTACACCAATGAAAAAGGAAGTGGACCGTTGTGTACTTGCTTTTGAAGAGGCAAAGAAAGGCAAAACTGTTTCCATGATCTGCAGCGGTGATGCCGGAGTTTATGGTATGGCAGGTCTGATGTATGAGGTTGGTGTCAATTATCCGGAAACAGAACTGGAGATCATCCCGGGTGTGACAGCTGCAACAGGTGGAGCTGCTGTTCTGGGTGCACCTCTGATCCATGACTTCTGTCTGATCAGCTTAAGCGACCTTCTCACACCATGGGAAAAGATAGAGGCAAGACTTCTGGCAGCAGCCCAGGCAGATTTTGTTGTATGTCTTTACAATCCGTCAAGTAAAAAACGTCATGATTATCTGCAGAAAGCCTGTGATCTGATGATGAAATACAAATCACCGGATACCATCTGCGGAACAGTTTCCAATATTGCAAGAGAAGGCGAAGAAGCTCATGTAATGACATTAAAGGAACTGAGAGATACACAGGTGGATATGTTTACCACAGTATTTATCGGTAATTCTCAGACAAAGGAAATCAACAATAAGATGGTAACACCGAGGGGATATAGGAATGTATAAAGTTCTTGTTTTTGCGGGAACAACAGAAGGATACGAAATCTGCCGGTTTCTGGCAGATCATAAGATAGAGACAAAGGGATTTGTTGCCACAGAATATGGCAGCAAATCTCTTACAGAAAATGAATTTCTCACTGTTCAGACCGGAAGACTGGATGCAGCGGACATGGAAGAGGTCTTTTTACAGGAGAAACCGGAAATGGTGCTGGATGCCACCCATCCTTATGCTGCTGAGGTGACTGTAAATATCAGGACAGCCTGTGAAAATACGCAGACAGCATATTACAGGGTGCTGAGAGAAGCAGGGGAACATGAGGACAGGGCAGTATATGTGGACAGTGTTCAGGCTGCAGCAGATTATCTGGATCAGACACAGGGAAGTGTACTGCTGACAACAGGAAGCAAGGAACTGGCCGGCTTCACAGGCATGAAGGATTATCAGAACCGTCTTTATGCAAGAGTCCTTTCTCTGCCCAATGTGATGAAAGCCTGTGCAGAGCTGGGATTTGAGGGGAAACATCTGATAGGAATGCAGGGGCCTTTTTCCAGAGAGCTGAATGCTGCAATGCTCAGACAGTATGACTGCAGATATCTGGTCACAAAGGATACAGGAAAAGCAGGGGGATTTCAGGATAAGATCGATGCTGCCCTGGAATGTGATGCAGTTCCTGTGATCATCGGGCGTCCTCTGAAGGAGGAAGGCATGTCTGTGAGAGAATGTAAGAGATTTCTTACAGAGCATTTCGGTTTAGCCCACAGACCGCATATTACATTGCTGGGAATTGGAATGGGAAGTCAAAAACTTCTCACTGTCCAGGGTAAGAACAGCCTGGATCAGGCGGATCTTCTGATCGGTGCCAGGAGGATGGTGGATTCTGTGAAACGTCCGGGACAGGATGTGTTCGTGGAATACAGAAGCCAGGAGATCAGGGATTATATTGATGCACACCCGGAGTATGACAATATTGTGATCGTCCTTTCCGGAGATGTGGGCTTCTACAGCGGAGCCAGAAAGCTTCTGGAAGTACTGTGTCAGGACAGTGCGGATCTGAGAGTACAGAGAAAGAACGGATCAGAGAAGAGTGAGGAAGAACGGGATAGTTCAGCACAAAATAATACAGAGATAGAGATTCAGTGTGGGATTTCCTCAGTTGTATATTTTATGTCCCAAATAGGATTGTCCTGGGATGATGCCAAAATCGTCAGTGCACATGGAAGAGGCTGTAATCTTATCTCACATATCTGTTATGCAGAAAAAGTCTTTTCCATACTTGGAACTTCAGACGGTGTAGCAGTTCTGGCAGAGAAGCTGGTAAAATACGGGATGGGTGATGTGCTCCTTTATGTGGGAGAAAATCTGTCTTATGAAAATGAGAAGATTTTTGTAAAACCAGCCAGTGAACTGACAGAATATAAGGGTGATCCTTTGTCCGTCATCTGTGCAGTAAATGAAAATGCAGGAACACGTCTGGAGACGCATGGGATCAGAGATGAGGAATTTATCAGAGGCAAAGCGCCCATGACAAAGGAAGAGGTGCGTACGGTATCCCTTTCCAAACTGCGGCTGACTGCTGATTCTGTCTGCTATGATGTGGGTGCAGGAACAGGCTCACTGTCAATAGAGATGGCACTTCGTGCTCATCAGGGACAGGTCTGGGCAATTGAGAAAAAGGAAGACGCAGTTGAACTGATCCACCGGAATAAGGTGAAATTTGCAGCGGATAATCTGGAGATTGTGGAAGGACTTGCACCGGAGGCTCTGAAAGATCTTCCGGCACCAACCCATGCTTTTATCGGAGGCTCGTCAGGAAATCTGAAAGAGATCGTGAAGCTGTTGCTTGAAAAGAACCCTCAGGTCCGGATCGTGATCAACTGTATCACTCTTGAAACTGTGTCTGAAGCATTGGAAACAGCGAAAGAGTTTGGATTTGAAGAGAATGAGATCGTACAGCTAAGTGCAGCACGTTCAAAGGCAATCGGACGTTATCATATGATGATGGGCGAGAATCCCATTTATATTATTACACTTCAGAATCCCGGGAAATAACAAATGATGCAGATATCAGGGATTACAAATTAACAGTTAAGGAAATACAGATTAACAGTTAATAGATTGGAATGCCCTGAAATTGTTGAAAAAATATAGGACAGAAACAGAGGAGAACAGGGATGGATATTCCAAGAATACTTCTTGCAGCAGGAGCCAGCGGCAGTGGCAAAACACTGATCACCTGCGGACTTCTGCAGGCACTGGTCAATCGAAAAATGAAAGTGGCATCTTTTAAATGCGGACCGGATTATATAGATCCCATGTTTCATTCCAGAGTCATCGGGACGAAATCCCGTAATCTGGACACCTTTTTTACAGATGCCGAGACTACCCGATACCTGCTTGGAAAAAATGCAGCAGACTGCGATATTGCAGTGATGGAAGGTGTTATGGGCTATTATGACGGCGTGGGTGGAATATCCACGAAAGCAAGCGCCTATGACCTGGCAGATACCACAGATACTCCGGTCATCCTTGTGGTAAACAGCAGAGGAATGAGTATTTCCCTGGCAGCTTATATCAAAGGTTTTATGGAGTACAAAGAGAAAAGCCATATCAAAGGCGTGATCTTTAACCAGATGTCTCCCATGCTTTATCCCAGAATGAAGAAGCTGGTGGAAGAACAGCTTGAGGTGGAGGTTCTTGGATATGTGCCAAAGGTAGAGGACTGTGTGATCGAGAGCCGTCATCTGGGTCTTGTGCTTCCTGAGGAGATTTCTGATCTGAGGGAACGCTTGCAGAAGCTGGCCGGAATATTGGAAGATACACTGGAAATCGACAGGATCCTTGGGCTTGCCAAAAATGCAGAGGAGCTGCAAGTGCCGGAATCTCTGATACAGAAAGACAGGACATATGGATATTGTCTGCCACAGAAGCTGCGTATCGGAGTGGCAAAGGATGAAGCCTTTTGTTTCTTCTATGAAGACAATTTCCGTCTCCTTCAGGAAATGGGGGCAGAGCTGGTTGATTTCTCGCCAATTCATGATGAACATCTTCCTGCAGATCTGGATGGGATTCTTCTTTATGGCGGTTATCCGGAATTAAATGGAGAGGCACTGGAACGCAATGCATCCATGAAAGAAGAGATTGCACAGGCAGTTAAACAGGGCATGCCATGTATGGCAGAATGCGGAGGCTTCATGTATCTTCATGAGCAGATGGAGGATATGGGCGGAGTGTTCCGGAAAACCTGCGGAGTGATCCCCGGAAAATGTTTCCGTACTCCCAGACTGACCAGATTTGGATATATCACATTAACCGCCAGGAAACCTGTTTTTGGCAGAAGTGCAGAGGAGATCGGCGAGATTCCGGCCCATGAATTCCACTATTTTGATTCTGAGAACTGTGGAAGTGACTTCCATGCGGCGAAGCCTTTAAGTAAAAGAGGCTGGGACTGTATACATAGCAGCAGTAATCTGCTGGCAGGATATCCTCATATCTATTATTATGGAAATCCCCAGATTCCCAGGGCTTTTCTCATGAAATGTCTGGAATATCATAACAAGGAGTTTTAAAAATATGTTATATTACAGTATGCCTGCCCTTGCAGCAGGCTTCATACTTGATCTTATGATAGGAGATCCCAGATGGCTGTATCATCCGGTGTGTCTGATCGGAAATCTGATCGCATTTCTGGAAAAAATACTTCGGAAGATTTTTCCGAAAACAGATAAGGGCGAACTGGCTGCAGGTATAGTGGAAGTGATCCTTGTCTGTCTGTTAAGCGGTGGAATCCCATTTCTGATCCTCCACATTCTCTATGGAATCTCAGTATGGGCGGGATTTGCACTGGAAACCTTCTGGTGTTATCAGCTTCTGGCAACGAAATCTCTGAAAACAGAGAGCATGAAAGTCTATGACAGACTGAAAAACGGAACTTTGGATGAGGCCCGTTATGCAGTATCCATGATCGTAGGCCGTGATACCCAGTCATTGACAGAGGAGGGTGTTACAAAGGCGGCAGTAGAGACTGTGGCAGAGAATGCTTCAGACGGTGTCATAGCACCGATGTTCTATATGGCAATCGGCGGAGTGTGGCTGATGTTTCTTTACAAAGGAATCAATACCATGGATTCCATGCTGGGTTATAAGAATGATAAATATCTGTATTTTGGTCGTTGCGCTGCAAAGCTGGATGATGTGGCCAATTATATTCCAGCCAGACTTTCAGGATGGCTGATGGTGGCAGCCTCTGCATTTGTAAAAATGGATGTGAAAAATGCAGCGAAGATTTACCGCAGAGACAGAAGAAATCACGCCAGCCCCAACTCTGCACAGACAGAGGCAGCAATGGCAGGTGCGCTGGAGGTACAGCTTGCAGGCAATGCTTACTATTTCGGAAAGCTTTATGAGAAACCAACCATAGGAGATGGAATCCGCCCTGTGGAGGTGGAGGATATCAGACGTTCCAATCGTCTGCTTTATGCAACAGCGATCCTGGGGGCTGTGATATTTATTCTGATCGGAAGCGCGGTGCGATATTGTTTCTTTTTATAATTCCGGTAACGTGGATTGCCGAATAGTAATTAATATAAAACATGTATAGTAAGACAGGAGACAACTGATGACAAAACATATACATGGCGGTGATGTTTATAAATATGATCACTGTCTGGATTTCTCTGCAAACTGTAATCCGTTGGGAACACCGCAGAGTGTAAAGCAGGCGATCATAGACAGCGTAGAGGACCTGAGTGATTATCCCCGTGTAGGATGCGGACCTCTGAAAGAGGCAATCGCAGATTATGAATATACAAAAAAAGAATATCTGATCTGCGGGAATGGAGCCGCAGACCTTATTTTTTCCCTCAGCAGGGCATTGAATCCAAAGAAGGCCCTTCTTCCTGCTCCTACCTTTGCGGAGTATGAACAGGCACTGGTCAGTGTTGGCTGTGAGATCAGCAGATATTATCTGAAAGAGGAAAATGATTTCTGTATACAGAAAGATTATCCGGATGTTCTGAAAAGAGAAAAGCCGGATATTATTTTCCTGTGTAATCCCAATAATCCTACAGGGATTACCATACCTCAGGACCTTCTGGAAGAAATCCTGGAAACCTGTGCCATGCAGGGAATATTTATGGTAGTAGATGAGTGCTTCCTGGATTTTGTAAAAGATCCGGAGAAATATACGCTGAAGGGAAAACTGGAAAAATATCCGGGACTTTTTATTCTTAAGGCATTTACCAAAAGATATGCGATCCCCGGTGTGCGTCTGGGCTATGGATTCTGTTCGGACAGGAAAGTACTTGACCGGATGGAGGCAGTCACCCAGCCCTGGAATGTGTCTACCATGGCACAGCAGGCAGGAATGGCAGCACTGAAGGAATCAGAATATGTGGAAGCAGGACGGCAGATCATTTTCAGGGAATCTGCATGGATGAAGGAAAAGATGAGACAGGTTGGGCTGACGGTATATCCTTCTGAAGCAAATTATATATTCTTTTACGGACCTGAGGATCTCTTTGAAAGATGTGTTGCAAAGGGGATCCTGATCCGGGATTGCAGTAACTATCTGGGGCTGAAAAAAGGATATTACCGTGTGGCAGTGAAGCTGCATGAACAGAATGAAAAGCTGATAGAGGTACTGGAAGAAGTGCTTTCATAAGTATTTATACAGGAGAAAAGGGGAAACAAAAAATGGCAAAAGCGATTATGGTGCAGGGGACAATGTCCAATGCAGGAAAAAGCCTTCTGGCAGCAGGGCTTTGCAGGATTTTTAAACAGGATGGATACAGGGTGGCACCCTTTAAATCCCAGAATATGGCACTGAACTCTTTTATTACAGAAGAGGGGCTGGAGATGGGCAGAGCTCAGGTGATGCAGGCGGAAGCAGCCGGAATTAAGCCTTCTGTGCTGATGAACCCCATTCTTCTGAAGCCTACCAATGATGTAGGCTCCCAGGTGATCGTAAACGGAGAAGTCCTGGGAACCATGAGTGCCAGAGATTATTTTAAATATAAGAAAAAGCTGGTGCCTGACATTATGAAGGCCTATGATAAACTGGCATCAGAAAATGATATCATTGTGATCGAGGGGGCCGGAAGCCCGGCGGAGATCAATCTGAAAACAGAAGATATCGTAAATATGGGAATGGCAAAGATGGCAAAGGCACCGGTGCTTCTGGTGGGAGATATTGACAGAGGTGGTGTTTTTGCACAGTTGATCGGTACAGTGGAGCTTCTGGAAGCGGATGAAAGAGAGATGGTAAAGGGTCTGATTATCAACAAATTCCGCGGCGACAAGACCATCCTTGATCCGGGAGTGCAGATGCTGGAGGAGAGAAGCCATATCCCTGTAGTGGGAGTGGCTCCGTATCTGGATATTCAGGTGGAGGATGAGGACAGCCTCACAGAAAGATTTGACAGAAAACAGGAAGTGGATCTTATTGATATTGCAGTGATCCGGGTGCCAAGGATCTCCAATTTCACAGATTTTAATCCACTGGAAAGTATCCCGGGAGTTTCCTTGAGATATGTACAGCATGTCAGTGAACTGAAAAATCCGGATATGATCATCCTTCCAGGAACAAAAAATACAATGGAAGATCTGCTGTGGATGCGGGCTAATGGTCTGGAAGCTGCAGTTTTGAAGGAAGCTGCAAAGGGTAAGATCATCTTTGGAATCTGTGGCGGTTATCAGATGCTGGGTGAGACCTTAAGTGACCCTCATCATGTGGAAGCCGGAGGAACCATCAAGGGAATGGGACTGCTTCCTATGGATACTGTTTTTGCGGAAAAGAAAACCAGAACCAGAGTTTCCGGCAGATTTCTGGAACTCGAGGGAGAGCTTCAGGCACTTTCCGGCGCAGAACTGGAGGGTTACGAGATCCATATGGGAGAAACTGTGTTAAAAGGCGAGGCCGGACACAGTGTATCCATTGAAGATCAGGTGTCAGGAGAGTGTAAGGAAGACGGTGCATACCGTAAAAATGTCTGCGGAACCTATGTCCATGGAGTTTTTGACAGGGAAGATGTGGCAGAGGCTGTTATACGTGTTCTGGGTGAGAAAAAGGGAATCGATGTATCTCAGATGACAGGAATCGATTTTGCAGCATTTAAAGAAACCCAGTATGATATCCTGGCAGCAGAACTGAGGAAGCATCTGGATATGAAGAAAATCTATGACATTCTGGAGCAGGGAATCTGATCCGGAACTATATGGTGAAAATCCAGATAAACTATAGCAATCCTCGTAAAATTTCACACTCTGATGGGCTGGATTAAGATGCATTATTTTAGAGGATTGCTATAATGAGTGATAGATGTAACTATTGTATACGGGAATTTATGGAATTTGGGAGATAAGGAATGAAAGTAGAACTGGAAAATGTAAAACCAATGGATATAGAGAAACGCAGCTTTGAGATCATCACAGAGGAACTTGGAGATAAAAAGCTGGTTCCCGGAACAGAGCTGATCGTAAAGAGATGTATTCACACAAGCGCAGACTTTGATTATGCAGAGAATCTCTGTTTCTCTGAGAATGCAGTTGAGAAAGCAATTGCTGCTATCAAAGACGGTGCCTGCATTGTGACAGATACACACATGGCAGAGTCCGGGATCAACAAGAGAGTCCTTTCCCGTTACGGCGGAGAAGTATTCTGCTTTATCTCTGACGAGGACGTAGCTGCCACAGCCAAAGCCAACGGAACCACAAGAGCTACAGCCAGCATGGATAAGGCTGCTGCCATGGGAAAGAAGCTGATCTTTGCCATCGGAAATGCCCCCACTGCGCTGGTACGTCTCTATGAACTGATTGAGGATGGCAAGCTGGATCCTGAGCTGATCATCGGTGTGCCGGTAGGCTTTGTAAACGTGGTTCAGTCCAAGGAACTGATCATGCAGGCAGACGTACCTTATATTGTAGCCAGAGGAAGAAAGGGCGGAAGCAATGTTGCCGCATGTATCTGTAATGCATTGCTTTATATGATTGATAATAACAGAGGATACTAATTCTGTATCTGACTGATATTCTTTAACAGCTTGCATGCCGGGACGAAATCTGCCACAGGCATGGAGGAGCAGGAGAGAATCAGGGTAATCTTACCGGGAGCCTCTCTCAGAAGCTGCAGGCGCAGACCATTGGTCTGTGCCTTTTTTTGAAGCTCCTGCCAGGTAAGAGTTGTGGACAGAGTCAGGGCCAGGCTGGTACCTGCGGCTCCGGTCTGGATCTGGGAATCTTTTCCAAATACTTCCCGCACAGCACTGCGGAGTGCTTTCAGCTTTACAGAATACAGACGTTTCAGCTTACGGGTCTGTGCTGCCAGGTGACCATCCCGGATAAACTGGCACAGAGCAATCTGCTCTGCCTTTGATGCTGTCTGATTATATTGGTCTGCTTTTTTTCTGTACAGTGCAGACAGCTCCGGAGGCAGGACCATAAAACTGATACGGATGGAGGGCAGCAGAAGTCTGGAAAAGGTTCCCAGATACACCACATTCTGACCGCCTGCCAGACCAAAAAGAGAAGGGGTAGGCTTCTGCAGATACACAAATTCATTTTCAAAATCATCCTCAATGACCAGACTGCCATGTGCAGCAGAGTAATTCACCAGTTCCAGGCGTCTGGAAACAGGCATAATATCACCCCATTTTGTCATATGTGCAGGGGAAACATAAATAATATCACAGTCCTTATTCCTGTAATCTACCTGAAATCCATAGTCATGGAACACAGTACTTCCCTGTACAAAAGAAGAATTGGGAAAAGAAACAGTCCGACGTTGATCAAGGAGCGGGCAGAGGATGTGCAAAAGGCTCTGGATACCTGCACCGATCACAATATCCTCCCCACTACATAGCACGTTTCTACGTTCTCTCACATAATCGGCAAGTGTATCTCTCAGGTCAGCCTCACCCTGAGGCTCTCCATAAGACAGTAATCTTTCATCCTGGCGAAGAGCGCTTTTGATATAACGTCTCCAAAGGTCAAAACGGAAACTCTCCCGATCTACTCCTGAAGATGCAAAATCAAACCGGCAAGGTGTCTGAGCATGTTTCTCTGTTTTTCTGACAGATGTGTGTTGTCTGTCAGCTATATCTGTCACATAGTATCCGCTCTGGGCTTTGGAAATAATATATCCCTCCGCAGCCAGCTGCAGATAGGCATTTTCAATGGTGGTGCGGCTCAGCTTTAGTTCCTGCGAACATTTTCGAAGAGAGGGCATCCTGCTTCCGGGCGGGAGCTTTTTCTCCATGATCAGCTCCCTGTAATAGTGGAACACCTCCAGATACAGGTGCTCCCTTTTTTTATTCTTATCTAAAATCAATTCCATATGTAAAACTCCGATCCTTCAAACATGCTGATGGCATTCTTGAATTGCTATAGGGTTAAAAATAAACTGACCCTTAAAAAAACATTAAATCTGGCTATATTCATATATCCACTGTGATGCTATATTAATACAAAGCATAAAAGAAAGCAAGAGGAATAAAAAATTGAAAAAAATTGCAGTAATTCATGATCTGTCCGGTCTGGGGAAATGCTCTCTTACAGCAGCGATTCCTGTAATTTCTGCCATGGGAGTCCAGGCTTGTCCGCTGCCTACCGCAATATTGAGTAATCAGACAGGATATGGATCTTATTTCTGGGATGATTATACAGACCGGATGGAATTGATCATGGATGAGTGGAAAAAAACGGGATTTACACCGGATGGTGTTTATACAGGATTTCTGGGAGATGCCAGACAGGTGGATCTGATCCTGAAATTTGTAGATATGTTCTGCACAGAGGGAACACATATCCTGGTTGATCCGGTTATGGGAGACAGAGGGGAAACATACAAAACCTATTCAGAGACTCTCTGTGAAAAAATGCGGACTCTGGTCAGAGAAGCTACAGTGATTACGCCGAACATGACAGAGGCACTTCTTCTTCTGTATGGAGAAGACGGAATGAAAGAAAGAGTGAAAGTGTTTTCTGATATGGAAGAAACACAGTTGCTTAAGGAAATAGAAACATCCGGCAGAGAACTGACTCAGCGTTTTGGGCTGGAAGCAATTGTGATCACAGGAGTAGAGGTGTCCGGCAGTGACGGCAGAGCACGAATGGGAAATCTGGTTCTGGAGAAAGAAAAAGCAGACTGGTGTTTTTCTGTAAAAGAGGGCGGCAGTTATTCCGGAACAGGAGATCTTCTGGCATCTGTACTGAGTGCGGGAATGGTGAGAGGGATTCCCATGAAAGCATGTGTGGAGAAGGCTGTTGAATTTCTGAGCGGAGCTATTCACGATGCAGTGGAAGAAGGAACTGACAGAAATGACGGAGTCTGCTTTGAAAAATATCTGGGGATACTGACACAGATATAAGACAGGAAATCATAGATACCAAATGTCGGACAGTTAAGTAAAATATATAACAGGAGGGATCATATTATGTCTGAATTAACAGCAAAAGAGAACATCAAAACAGCCGATACAGTGAAAAGGATCACAGCCACAGCGGTAATGGCAGCATTGACTACTTTAATGACAGCTTATATCTTCCACATTCCGGTAGGGGTGAACGGAGGATATGTACATCTGGGTGACACGATGATCTATCTGGCAGCAGCATTTCTGCCACTACCTTACGCATGTGCGGCAGGAGCGATCGGAGGTGGCCTGGCAGATCTTCTGACAGCACCTGTATGGGCGCCTGCAACCATAATTATCAAAATGCTGATCTGTCTTCCATTTTCTTCTAAGGGAACAAAGCTGGTCACAAAGAGAAATGTAGTTGCATTATTCCTTGCATTTGCCATCTCAGCAACAGGATACTATATTGCAGAAGGAATTATGTTTGGATTTACAGTATCCTTCTTTACCTCTGTCAGCGGAAGTATTGTACAGTCAGGTGGAAGTGCCATTATGTTTGTGATCATCGGTACTGCACTTGATAAAATCGGATTTAAGACGAATATTGCGAAATAATACGAAAAATGAAACAACTGAATTTAACCGGATCAAGTAGTGAAGCGGATGATTTTATCCGCTTGACACTGAGGAGAATATAAAATGACAACAGATATCATATACAGATATAAAAACCAGGTGTATTTTAACATCACCAATAAATGTCCATGCAGATGCACTTTCTGCATCCGAAATACAGAGGATGCCATCGGTGAGGCATCCAATCTCTGGTTTGAACATGAACCTGCATTGGAAGAGATTTACAAAGCCATTGATGAGTTTGATTTTTCAGACTGTAATGAAGTGGTTTTCTGCGGATACGGAGAACCGACCATGGCTCTTGAGAACCTTATAGCAGTAAGCAAATATATCAGGGAAAGATACCCATTCCGGATCAGGCTGAATACCAACGGCTTATCTGATCTGATCCACAAACGTTCTACTGCAGAAGAAATCTGTCAAGCTGTAGACAGTATATCCATCAGCCTGAATATGCCGGATGCAGCTTCCTACAATGAAGTAGTCAGTCCAGCATACGGCGAGAAGTCCTTTGACGCCATGCTGAAATTTGCAAGAGACTGCAAGCAGTATCTTGATGATGTACGCTTCACAGTTGTAGATGTGATTGGCGAGGAAAAAGTAGAGCAGAGTAAAATCCTGGCTGCTCAGAATGGGATTCCGTTAAGAGTAAGAAAATATTCACCGTGATACAGAATAGAAAATTTCTGTTTTTGACTTTTGAGTTTGTCTGAAAACTACAGCAGTCATGCACCTTACCGTGTGTGGCTGCTTATTTTTTATGTTATAGGAAATTACTCCGTAATGTTTCTATAACATAAAAAGCCTTCCGGGCAGGATGAAGTCCCCTTCTTCGAAAATTGCAAAAAGTAATAAGTAATAAGCAATAAGAGAGTGCACTTGACATATGATATTCTTTATACTATATTATATTTAACAATTAGGTTAAATGTTAAATGAAAGGCTGTGATGAACTATTGGGATTACAGGATACATTGAAAGCACTGGCAGATCCAATACGACGTGAGATTCTAAATTTGTTAAAGGGCGGACGGCTTTCTGCAGGAGAGATATGTGAACATTTTTCAGTGACGGGGGCGTCTATATCCAGACATCTGGCAATATTAAAGGATGCTGATCTGATCAGGAGCAAAAGGGAAGGAAAATTTATTTATTACGAACTAAATACTTCTGTATTGGAGGATGTTATGTTGTGGATCACAGACTTAAAGGGGGTATCGGATTATGAAGGAAATGATTAAAAAATATAAAGGTACATTGATCTGTTCTGTACTGGTAATGCTTGCAGGAATTTTGGTGGGTTTTACGATGGCGCAGAGCATATGGATAAACGTGTTTTTTGTAGTGACAGATTGTATACTGGTGACAATCATCTTTTATGACAACAGGAACAGACAGCAGAGCAGCAAGGTTATAGGGATGGTCATATGGATGATACCTGTTACCGCGTTAATCTATAATGGTATGGCAAGACTGATCAGTATGGATGCGGACAGTGAGAATCTGTTTATGGCAGTAATTTACTTTGGAACAGGATTACTGTTTATGATCATAGGAAATTATTTGCCAAAGGTGAAACAGAATAACACCATAGGAATCAGGGTTGTATGGACATTGCAGGATGAAGAAAACTGGAGTGCAACTCATAGATTCAGTGGAAAATTATGGGTGGCATCAGGTGTCTTATGTATGCTTTGCGGCCTTTTTGGAGAAAGCATTGCTGCTTTGGTTTTGTATATTGTGAGCATTATGGCTGCTGCAATTGTCAGCATTCTTTATTCTTATCTTTTTTATAAGAAAAAAATGGCAGCCGGAGAAAAATTAAAAATCCAGTATAACAAGAAGACAATCGTGATATATGTAATCGTATCAGTTTTTGTCATAATATTTACTATATGGACTTTGTTCTGGGGTGGTATTGATATCAGTTTCCATGATAATGATTTTACTGTTGAGGCACAGGGATGGAGTGATTATACAGTGGATTATGAGCAGATTGACAGTATCTCATACAAAGAAAATTTATTTCAAAATGGGAATGATCGCAGAACAAATGGTATGGGAAACCTGAAGTATGGTATGGGAAATTTCAGAAATGATATTTATGGAGATTATATCCGCTACACCCATGCATCCTGCCACTCATATGTAGTTATGGATATAGGCGGAAAAATATTGGTGGTAAATGGCGCAGATGACTCAGAAACAAAGAAAATCTATGACATTCTCAGAGAGAAATGCCAGATGAATTAGTGTGTATTTCACCGAATCAGAAAAAGAAGCAAAAATAACAGGCATTGCGGTTATAAATCGCGATACCTGTTATTTACAACTATAAAGATTCTTAAAAGTCGTCTCTGTTACCAGCAGAGGCGGTTTTATTTTTACAGTAACTTAGAAACATTGATCATAAAATTATTGTAGATTCCAACTGCCAGGTCTTGCTCAAATGGTACGATCATAGGGGCTGCATCATCTTCATAACGATAAATCATTGTACGCTGCTTCTCCGGATCAACGATCCAGTATTCACGGACACCAGACTCTGCATACAATGCACATTTTTTATAGTAGTCCATTCTACGGCTGGAAGGTGATACAATTTCAATAATGAAATCAGGTGCGCCTTCACATCCTCGGTCTGAGAGCTTGTTCTTATCACAAATCACACTGATATCTGGTTCAACATAGTTTTTATCATCTTTCTTAATAAAGACTGCAAAAGGAGCAGGATAAATCTCACAGGAACCATGATTGGATTCAATATAATTACCAATAATCCGGGATAGCTGACCGACCAGTTTTTGATGAATGCGTGATGGAGTACCCATCATATAAATCTGTCCATCAATCAGCTCTGCCCGCTCTCCATCAGGAAGAGCATAGATATCATCTGTTGTATAAACCTGTTCTCTGGGTAATGGCATAAGAATTCTCCCTTCTGATTCAATAGACTCTCGGAATCTCTAAGCCTTGAATTCTTCGGTTTCTGAAATTCCATTTTTATTTTTTACTACCTTTTTTCAAAAAGTACTTGACATATGTCTATGAAAATGCGGCGCTTTGCGCCTCTTGATGTAGAACTTGTTTGGAATTACCTTTTTTCTATGATAGTAATTTTATTGTATCAGATATAAGATGGAAAAGCCAATTATTTTTATGGAGAAGCTCGTTTAGGAGATTTGATTAACCGGCTGATTCAAGATCAGAGAATGGAAGAAATCCAGATGGCATCGACAGATCCTGAGAAACGAGAGCAGTTATATAAGGAATATGGGATTTAACCAAAACAAGGAAGTCCCCTGCTTCAATTCATTGGGGTACCCAATGTGGTCAACTTAAGCCTAGAATGCTGAAAATTCAACCATTCTGGGCTTATATTCTGGATTTTTATATAAATATCTTGACATATCCCCCTAAATCAATTTTACATTGTAACGGAACACCAGATGGTTATCGTCCAAGAGTTGTTCAATCAAAGCCAACGGTTCAAACCGATTTTCAATTTGAGGCAGATAATCACAAAATTGAGATTCTTTCTTTTTTTTCCATACCCAGGAAAAGTCTGTGGTACAATATGGAAGAGTATCATCACTATACAGGGATATCTTTGTGAGAATTTGTATCGGAGGAAATAGGATATGCAGTATATATTAGTTGTAGAAGATGATTATGATTTGAATCAGGCAATCTGTTATTCTTTGAAAAAGTCAGGATATGGAGTTTATGGTGTGACTTTTATGGAGAAAGGAAAACAGACTTTTATTGAGAATCAGATAGATCTAATCCTTTTGGATGTGAATCTTCCAGATGGCGAGGGATTCTCTTTTTGCCAGTGGGTAAAAAAGCAAAGAGAAGTTCCGGTCATTTACCTGACAGCCAGGGATATGGAGGAGGATGCTCTGGCAGGATACGAATCCGGAGCAGAAGATTACGTTACAAAACCATTTTCGATGAAGATTTTACTTAGAAAAATCGATGTCATTTTAAAAAGAACTGCGTCGGCCAACCATCGGATTTTTACAGATGAGAATTTATATATAGATTTGGATAATGCACGAGTGATGGTAAAAGGTCAGGAAAGTTCTGTTACACCGACAGAATACCGTCTGCTTTGTCAATTCCTTATGAACCGGGGGCAGCTCCTGACTTATGATCTGTTATTGGAACGGTTATGGGATAGTGGAGGACAGTTTGTGGACAGACACGCATTGGCAGTAAACATAAATCGCCTGAGAGGAAAGATCGAAGATGAGAATCACAGATATATTTCAAATGTATACGGGATGGGGTATCAATGGATTGGCTGATGTATATCATAATGATAATTTTATTTGCAGCAGTACTGGTATTGTTATGGAAAAATTACCGGATAAAAAAAGAAGCGAAGTTGTTTGCTGAAAAGATGGAAGATGCTCTGGATGCTATCGTAACGGGAAAAGAATGGAACATGGAAGAAGAATTGGAGGATAGCCTCTGGGGAAGAACAGGAACACAATTAGCGAAAGCCGGGAACGTATTTCGGAAAAAAGAAGAAGACGGTTTTCGTGAGAAAGAAAGAGTAAAGGGATTGATTTCTGATATCTCCCATCAGACAAGGACACCCATTGCCAATATAAAACTATACCTGGAACTCCTTGAGGATGAGGAGTTTTCGCAAAACGGTCAGGAGTTTTTGGGAAAAATCAAAGGGCAGATGGAAAAAATTGAATTTTTAATGCAGAACATGATAAAAATGTCAAGGCTCGAAACGGGAATTCTGCAAATACATAAGGAAGACCAAAATCTATACGAAACAATCCGCCATGCAGTTGCCGATGTGGTTCCGGAGGCGGCGTTGAAGGGGATTAATCTATATGTGAACTGCGAAGAAAATATGATGATCCGTCATGACAGCAAATGGACGGAGGAAGTAATTTATAATATTCTGGACAATGCACTCAAGTATACAGAGTCTGGTGGAAAAATCCGTATTCAGGCAGAAAGACAGGAATTATTTTTTAAAATCAGTATTTCTGATACTGGAAAAGGGATTGCACCGGAAAGGCAGGCAGAAATCTTTACAAGATTTTACCGTGAGCCAGAGGTTCATGATAAACCAGGAGTTGGAATCGGACTATATCTTGCGAGAACAATCATGGAGCTTCAGAAGGGATATATAGAAGTACAGTCTGAAATAGGAAAAGGGGCGTGTTTTCGCCTGTATTTTCCAGTGAATGAACCGTAACATAATCGGCAGGGCTTGTCACAATTCTGTGATAATTAAAAATTGAGACAGGTTTGTGATTTTTGTGAGATATTCTATGAAAAGGGTAAAAAGGTCTTTTGACCCTGATATCATGAAATGTCAAAAGGGAGGCAAGCCAATGAGAGAATACATTGTAGAGACAAAGAACTTAAAGAAATACTATCAAATGGGTGCAAATACGGTAAAGGCATTGGATGGCGTAGATTTTCGTGTGAAAGATCAGGAATTCGTTGCTATTATCGGAAAAAGCGGATCCGGGAAAAGTACACTTTTGCATATGCTGGGTGGACTGGATGTGCCAACAGAAGGGGAAGTGTTGGTAGAGGGTAAGTGCCTTCTGGGGCTGAAAAAAGAACAGCTTGCCATATTCCGCAGAAGAAAGATCGGGTTTATTTTTCAGAATTATAATCTTGTCCCGGATCTTAATGTATATGAGAATGTTATTCTTCCGGTGGAACTGGATGGGAGAAAGGTTGATGTGGAGTATGTGGATGGGATACTGGAACTTTTAGGGCTGGCAGAGAAGAGGGAAGCTCTTCCTGGAACATTATCCGGTGGACAGCAGCAGAGGGCTGCGATTGCCAGGGCGCTTGCGGCGAAGCCCGCCATTATTCTGGCTGATGAACCAACGGGAAATCTGGATTCGGTTACCAGTCATGATGTACTTGGACTTTTGAAAATGGCAGCAAGACAGTTCAGTCAGACCTTGATTCTGATCACTCATGACAGAGACATTGCGCAGCTTGCAGATCGTATCGTACATATTGAGGACGGAAAGATTGTAGGAGATACCAGGAAAGGAAGTGATTTCTATGCTTAAGAATCCGAATCAGAAAGTGATTAAAAGGATGGCAAGGAATGCTTTAAAAGTAAACAGGAGAAAGACCATTACTTTGTTCCTTGCGGTTCTTCTTTCTTCCTTTTTGGTATTCACAATATTCACAGTTGGAGATTCTTATTTCAGGCTTCAGAAAATTCAAAATATCCGTATGTCAGGAGCTGAGTTTGATGCAATTATGTATGGAGTGACAGATGAACAGAGGCAAATGTGTGAGAACAATCCGAATATTGCTCTGACAGGTACAGTGGGAGTCTGTGGATGGGTAGAAAAAACAAATCAGGATTCCACCCCTGATGTGGGACTGATCTGGGCAGATGACGGATATTGGACACAGATGATGGAGCCGGTCAGAGAAAAGCTGGAAGGAAGATATCCGATAGCTTTGGATGAGATAATGGTAACAAAATCCGCTTTAAAAGAATGTGGTTACGAAGATCTTGATGTAGGCGATACCCTTGCTATGTCTTATGGAACACATGAGGGAATCTTTACAGGGACTTTTCGAATCTGTGGGATTTGGGACGGATATGGACCCAAGAAACAGTTTTATGTCTCGAAAGAATTTTATGATCAATCGGGATGGAAGCTTTCGCAGGCAGCTTCCGGTCGTTACTTTATGGATTTTAAGCAGAAAATAATGACAAAAACAGAGCAGAATGCTTTTATCGAAAGTATGAATCTTGGAAAGCAGCAGAATCTTTTCTTCATGGAAGATCTTGGCGCATCGGTTCAGATATTGGCAGGCCTTATTGGCTTGATTGCAGTTACCTGTTTGTGTGCGTATCTGCTTATTTATAATATTATGTATCTTTCCGTAGCTGGAAAAGTTCGTTATTATGGCCTGCTTCAGACGGTCGGAATGACGGAAAAGCAGATAAAAAGGATGATGAAGGAACAGATGCTTCTGATCGGATCTGCAGGGACAGTACTTGGATGTCTGTCAGGTGGGATGGTATCCTTTTTCCTGATTCCTGTTGTTGTAAAATCACTTGGAATCAAAAGTGGCTATGTTGGAGCAGATATGGTTCGTTTTCATCCGGCAGTCCTGCTGGCAACCATCTTACTGGTTGGGGTTACCATCTTTCTGGCCAGCCAAAAACCGACAAAAATGGCAGCAGATATCTCTCCAATAGAAGCGCTTGGTTATCGTCCGACCCACAAAACCGTAAAAGAAAGAAAAGCAGGAAATGGGAAAGTAATAGCAAGACTTTCCATGGAGCAGTTTACAAAGGATAAGAAAAGAACTGCGGTGGTACTGTTGTCTTTGGCAGCCAGTCTGTCTGTGTACCTTTGTATTGTGACCATGCTGGACAGTCAGGCAGCAAGAACCATAGTGTCAAATTATATGGATACGGACATGGTCATTAAAAATGATACGGCATGTAAAGAAAAATCAGAAGACAGAAGAGACATTCTGGATGATTCTTTCGTGAAGTCAATCAAAGAAAATGCCGGAGTCTCTGAAGTACATTCTATGATATTTGCCGAGATTACAGTTCCATGGGAACCGGATTTTGCTGAGATGTGGATGAAAGAATTTTATGCAAAGTGGATGAGCATTCCATATAGTAAGGAAAAGCACGAGTATCAGAATCATCCTGAGAATTTTGGATCCTCTCTGATTGGAATTGATGAACAGGAATTTGATTATTTAAATAACAGTCTTACGCATCCGATAAAGAAAGAGGACTTCCTTTCGGGAAAAGTATGTATTGTTTATCGAAATGGTTTGGATCTTTCAGATGCTGACATAATAGGAAAAAATGTGACATGTGCTTTGTATGAAGATCAACAAACGACAAAATCTTTTACCATAGAAGGAGTTACGGACGAGAATTATTATACAGCACTCCTTGGATACCCACCGACGATTATAGCCAGTGATCAGGTGGTGAAAACATTTGCCGATCATCCAATTACACTAAAGACCAGCATAAAATATCACAAGGAATATGATAGAGATACAGAGCAAGAAATTCTGTCGTTATTAGAAGAAAGTGACAATGCAAAAGACTTTTCCTGGGAATCCAAAATCGAAGATGCGGATGAGATTGAAAAAGCACAGGGCAATATGCCGCAACTGGGAATCGGGATTGTGTTGATTCTGGCTTTTATCGGAATCATGAACTACATGAACACCTTTGTAGTAAATGTGCAGAGCCGGATGACGGAGCTTTCGGTTATGGAGAGTATCGGGATGACCCCGAAGCAGCTTCTTGGAATGCTGGTCAGGGAAGGAGTTCTCTATGCAGGTGGCGCATGGCTTGTTACGCTAACAGTAGGAATGGGAGTAACGTATCTTCTTTATGAATCAATGAATTATCGGGGGATTGCTTTTTCAGTGCCATTACTTCCACTTTTATTTGCAGTGGGAATCAGTTTTCTGGTTTGTACTATGGTTCCAGTGCTTACCTGGATTATTTTGGAAAAGAATGGAACTGTTGTTGAGAGGATTAAAGGAGTTGAGTGATCTGACAGGATGTGTTTCTATTAAATTTGTTAAAGGGCGGACGGCTTTCAGCAGGAGAGATATGTGAACATTTTTCGGTGACGGGGGCGTCCATATCCAGACATCTGGCAATATTAAAGGATGCTGAGCTGATCAGGAGTAAAAACAGTGAGTTTGTGGCACTTCTTAAGCAGGCAAACACAGACATCTCCAAGATTGCAGAAGCTATCGGAGTATCAGATGCACAGCTTATAGCAATCCTCGTAAATAATGCATTTAAGACAGTTCAGCAGAGTGCAAAAGACAAGGAAGATATCTGCAGGCGTGCTGACGCACGGCAAAGATATCTGACGCAGGATTTCACACTCTGATGGGCTGGATTAAGATGCATTATTTCAGAGGATTGCTATAGATTCGTAACAAACAGCCAGTCTGGTATGGGACTGTTAAAGTGTGGTAATGTGGTAATTCCGTTCGATAATCAGATTGAAAGGATACGAGTCTTTATAAACTGTATAACACCAATATCCATGAGAAAATTGAAAATCAAAAAGGTCGATGACAAGACTATGGTGATCTGCAAATTCCGGCTCATCGGTCGGAATATACACTGTTCACTCCGTTCACAGTAACGTAGCCAAAATTCATTCCAGATTGCCTGCGGCAATGGAATTTTGGCTTGTATGTCTCGGGATAGTGGTGTGTGAACAGTAACGTGAAGGCTGCAAAAGTAATAAGCAGTAGGAGACTGTACTTGACATATGAAGGTTCTTATACTATATTATATTTAACAATTAGGTTAAATGTTAAATGAAAGGCTGTGATGAACTATTGGGATTACAGGATACTTTGAAAGCGCTGGCAGATCCAATACGACGTGAGATTCTAAATTTGTTAAAGGGCGGACGGCTTTCAGCAGGAGAGATATGTGAACATTTTTCAGTGACGGGGGCGTCCATATCCAGACATCTGGCAATATTAAAGGATGCTGATCTGATCAGGAGCAAAAGGGAAGGAAAATTTATTTATTACGAACTAAATACTTCTGTATTGGAGGATGTTATGTTGTGGATCACAGACTTAAAGGGGGGATCGGATTATGAAGGAAATGATTAAAAAATATAAAGGTACATTGATCTGTTCTGTACTGGTAATGCTTGCAGGAATTTTGGTGGGTTTTACGATGGCGCAGAGCATATGGATAAACGTGTTTTTTGTAGTGACAGATTGTATACTGGTGACAATCATCTTTTATGACAACAGGAACAGACAGCAGAGCAGCAAGGTTATAGGGATGGTCATATGGATGATACCTGTTACCGCGTTAATCTATAATGGTATGGCAAGACAGATCAGTATGGATGCGGATAGTGAGAATCTGTTTATGGCAGTAATTTACTTTGGAACAGGATTACTGTTTATGATCATAGGAAATTATTTGCCAAAGGTGAAACAGAATAACACCATAGGAATCAGGGTTGTATGGACATTGCAGGATGAAGAAAACTGGAGTGCAACTCATAGATTCAGTGGAAAATTATGGGTGGCATCAGGTGTCTTATGTATGCTTTGCGGCCTTTTTGGAGAAAGCATTGCTGCTTTGGTTTTGTATATTGTGAGCATTATGGCTGCTGCAATTGTCAGCATTCTTTATTCTTATCTTTTTTATAAGAAAAAAATGGCAGCCGGAGAAAAATTAAAAATCCAGTATAACAAGAAGACAATCGTGATATATGTAATCGTATCAGTTTTTGTCGTAATATTTACTATATGGACTTTGTTCTGGGGTGGTATTGATATCAGTTTCCATGATAATGATTTTACTGTTGAGGCACAGGGATGGAGTGATTATACAGTGGATTATGAGCAGATTGACAGTATCTCATACAAAGAAAATTTATTTCAAAATGGGAATGATCGCAGAACAAATGGTATGGGAAACCTGAAGTATGGTATGGGAAATTTCAGAAATGATATTTATGGAGATTATATCCGCTACACCCATGCATCCTGCCACTCATATGTAGTTATGGATATAGGCGGAAAAATATTGGTGGTAAATGGCGTAGATGAATCAGAAACAAAGAAAATTTATGACACTCTCAGAGAGAAATGTCAGATGAATTAGTGTGTGTTTAATCGAATCAGACAAGTAGCAAAATAACAGGTATTGCGGTTATAAATCACAATACCTGTTATTTTTTGATGCGATTGCGGGTATCATGGAACCATGAAGGTGATTTCTATGATAAACAGACAGTTCTACATCAATAAGATTATGCCATATGCTGATACGTCTTGTGTAAAAGTATTGACTGTCTTTATACAATCTTAATACGGAATCATAGATTTTTATACTATCTTTGAAAGCAATTGTATATAATAAAACGCATTATGAAGATATTGCTATAGAATCATTAGTAAGGAGTTATGATCATTTATGCCGGAAAAAATGTGTAAGAAAAAACACCTGACGTCTTTTCAGCTAATTATTCTGGGATTTGCAGGTGTGATTCTTTTGGGAAGCATTTTGCTGATGCTTCCGGTTTCCTCTTTGGACAAAGTGCCGACGCCATTTCATGAGGCACTTTTTACAGCCACTTCGGCAGTATGCGTTACAGGACTTGTAGTAAAGGACAGCGGAAGTTACTGGTCTGTGTTCGGACAGACAGTTATTCTTGCGCTTATACAAATAGGTGGACTTGGAGTAGTAACCGTAGCGGCAGCGGTTTCGCTTCTTTCAGGGAAAAAAATATCTCTCATGCAAAGAAGTACAATGCAGGATGCAATTTCAGCACCTAAAGTTGGAGGAATTGTCAGACTGACAAGGTTCATTTTAAAGGGGACTCTTTTGATTGAAGCAGCAGGAGCTATGTTATTGCTGCCGGTTTTTGTATCGGATTATGGCTTAAAGGGAATCTGGATGGCAGCCTTTCATTCTGTTTCTGCTTTTTGTAATGCAGGATTTGACATTCTGGGAACAGCAGATAATGCCTTTCCGTCTCTGACGGGCTATTCCGGAAATATCCTTATAAATGTGGTAATTATGCTGCTGATCATTACAGGAGGAATTGGTTTTCTTACCTGGGATGATATTTATAGGAATAAAATGAATTTTAAACGTTACCGCATGCAAAGCAAGATTATTCTCATGACTACTGTATGCCTGATTGTTTTTCCGGCATTTTTTTTCTTTGCCTGTGATTTGAAAAACCTGCCTGCGGGAGAACGCCTGTTAGCTGCCATGTTTCAATCGGTAACTACAAGAACTGCCGGCTTTAATACCATAGACATTTCAGAGATGAGCGAGGCATCAAAAGCGGTTATGATACTGTTAATGTTGATCGGTGGTTCGCCGGGTTCTACAGCAGGAGGAATGAAAACAACTACTTTTACGGTACTGATTCTGAATGCAATTGCAACCTTTCGCAGTCAGGAAAATGCAGGGGCTTTTGGACGGAGACTGGAGTATCATGTGATAAAAAATGCAGCCACAATAGCTATGCTCTATTTTACATTATTCTTTTGTGGAGGTGTTGCAATCAGCGTATACGAAGGTCTTCCCCTTTTGGATTGTCTGTATGAAGCAGCTTCAGCTGTGGGCACGGTAGGTCTGACCTTGGGAGTCACACCGGGACTTCATGTTTTTTCACAAGTTGTGCTGATCATACTGATGTATCTGGGACGCGTAGGCGGCCTGACCCTGATTTATGCAGTATTCTCAGGAAGAAATAAGGGAAATGCAAAGCTTCCTCTGGAGAAAATCACAGTTGGATGAGAAGGAGAAAAGTAATATCATGAAGAATGTATTGATTATTGGACTTGGAAGATTTGGAAGACATATTGCCATGCAGCTGAATCAGCTTGGGCATGAAATTATGGCAGTTGACTGGAATGAAGAAAGGGTGGACAAAGTGCTTCCGTTTGTGACTAACGCCCAGATCGGGGACAGTACCAATGCTGAATTTTTACAATCCCTTGGAATTGGAAACTACGATATCTGTTTTGTGACTATTGGAGGAAGCTTTCAGAATTCTCTTGAGACCACTTCCCTTCTGAAAGAACTGGGAGCAAAACTGGTAATATCCAGAGCTGAACGTGATGTCCAGGAAAAATTTCTTTTACGCAATGGTGCAGATAAGGTGGTTTATCCGGAAAAGCAGGTTGCAAAATGGGCATCTATCCGTTACACAGATGATCATATCCTTGATTATATGGAGGTGGATGCTTCCCATGCGATTTTTGAGGTAGAAGTGCCAGAGGAATGGACTGGAAAAACTGTAGGCGGACTGGATATCAGAAAGCGTTACAATATTAATATTCTGGCAGTAAAAAATGAAGGAGAATTTAATATTGCAATTTCTCCGGATACGTATTTGGAAGAGAATAGTAAATTACTGGTGCTGGGAGAATACAGAGCTCTTCAGAAGTGCTTCCGCATATAGTAAAAAAGACTTTTGACCACAACACAGCCCCATGATATAATTTTCAAAACAGTAAAAAAGGTGGGGGACAGGATGAGTTTAAAAAATGTGAATCATCAGAAACGGTCATTTACATGGTCTATGGAAAAACCGTCTGCAAAGGATTATTTTCTGACGGTATTTATATTTGCGGTATGCACTTTAATTGGTCTGTTGTTTCAGAAACTGAATTTTACGGATACGAATATTGTAACCATATATATTCTGGGGGTTTTGCTTACTTCGATTGTGACAGATGGCTATCTTTGCAGTGTGGCAGGCTCTTTCTTAAGTGTATTTTTATTTTGTTTTTTTCTGACAGAACCAAGGATGTCTTTCAAAACCTATGCGGTGGGTTATCCGGTGACATTTTTCATAATGCTTATTTCATCCGTACTTACGGGAGCACTTGCAGCAAAGCTGAAAACACATGCAAAGCTGTCTACACAGCTTGCCTTTCGTGCACAGATTCTGTTCGATACAGACCGTCTGCTGCAAAAGGCAAAAGGAGAAACAGAGATTCTTGATGTCACCTGTACACAGCTTCTCCGTTTATTAAACCGCAATATTACAGCATATGTAGTAGAAAATGGAACTTTATCAGAGGGAAAGCTTTTCTCCGGGGAAAAAGAGGACACAGAAGATTTTTTGATACCAGAAGAGCAGCAGATAGCCAAATGGGTCTGTGAAAACAGACAGCATGCCGGTGCGTCCACACACCATTTTCCTCAGGCTAAATGTTTATATCTGGCAATCCGAAGCGGGGATAATGTTTACGGTGTGATCGGGATACCATTGCAAAAAGAAACACTGGACACTTTTGAATACAGCATCCTGTTGTCTGTAATAAATGAATGTGCGCTTGCAATGGAAAATGCGAAAAATGCATTAGAAAAAGAAAAAAATGCAGTTATAGCCAAAAATGAACAGTTGCGGGCAGATCTTCTTCGGGCGATTTCGCATGATCTTCGTACGCCGCTTTGCTCCATTTCCGGTAATGCAGATATGCTGCTTGGCAATAGTGACCGTCTGGACGAAGCTACAAAACATCAGATTTATAGCGATATCTATGATGATTCTGAATGGCTGATCGGAGTTGTGGAGAATCTGCTTTCCATTACCAGACTGAATGACGGAAGACTGAAATTTAAATTTACAGACCAGCTTCTGGATGAGGTGATTGCAGAATCCCTGAGGCATATCAGCCGGAAACATGATGATTATAAAATTGTGACAGACTGCGAAGAACTTGTTCTTGCACGTATGGATGTACGTCTTATTATGCAGGTTCTGGTAAATTTAATTGATAATGCAATAAAATATACACCGCCGGGTTCTGTGATCTGTATTCGGGGAACGAAAACAGATGGGAAAGCGCAGATAAGTGTGGAAGATAATGGCCCGGGAATTCCGGAAGAAATGAAGTCACATATTTTTGAGATGTTTTATACAGGGAAAACGACAGTTGCGGATAGTCACCGAAGTCTGGGACTTGGACTGGCACTTTGCCACTCTATTATAGAAGCACATGAAGGAACCCTGGTTTTGACAGATCATGATCCTCATGGATGCAATTTTACTTTTACTTTACCCTTAAGCGAGGTGACATTAAATGAATAAAACATTAATTCTGGTGGTTGAGGATGACAGACCCATACGCAATCTGATCGTTACTACATTAAAAACACATGACTATAAATATCTGGCTGCAGAAAACGGATCTTCAGCCATTCTGGAAGCTTCGTCCCACAATCCGGATATTGTTCTTCTGGATCTGGGGCTTCCTGATATGGAAGGGGTAGAAGTGATAAAAAAAATCCGTACCTGGTCGAATATGCCGATTATTGTGATCAGCGCCAGAAGTGAGGACACAGATAAAATAGAGGCGCTGGATGCAGGAGCAGATGATTATATTACGAAACCGTTCTCTGTTGAAGAATTACTTGCGCGTATCCGTGTCACCCAGAGGAGACTTGCGGTTATGCAGAGCGGAGAGCAGATAGAAAGCTCTGTTTTTGAGAATGGTGGATTAAAGATAGACTATACGGCAGGCTGTACATATCTGAAGGGAGAGGAATTGCATCTGACACCTATAGAATATAAGTTGCTCTGTCTTTTGTCCCGCAATGTGGGAAAGGTATTGACACATACCTATATTACCCAGCAGATTTGGGGACGATGTTCGGATAATGATGTTGCTTCTCTTAGAGTTTTTATGGCAACATTGCGGAAAAAACTGGAGCCTGAGAAAAATGGAGTGCAATACATCCAGACACATATTGGCATTGGATATCGCATGCTTAGAATTGAGAAGTAAAAAGCTAGTACATCGTTTCGTAAATAACTATACCAATCCGCATCCTACGCGATTGGTATAGTTATTTCGAAAACGATGTACTAGATACGGAGTATGTCACAGAGGATATCGCCCAACCATCTGATTTAATGATACAACAATATCTTATTTTTATAGCAATCCTCGTAAATAATGCATTTAAGAGGATTGCTATAGATTTATTTCTCATAATATAATAAGAAGGAACCCTCCCAATATTAACAGCAATGAGGAAACAACTGAAAAGATCTGGGCTCCTACACCTGGGGTGCCGCCCTGTTTGATCGCTTCATCGCGGTCAAGTTTATTTTTCATCAGATTCTCTGTGATTCCGGGTGCGGATTTGAGAGTCTGTCCGTCCTGTATGCCGATAGCAGTTACGGTTTGCCCTGTTTCGAAATCAGCAGCAGAATAATAATAACGAACATCATATTCTTTATGTGAACGTGTCGTCTGGTTCGATGGTTCTATAAAATGCTTCTGTGTATAGGTGTTATCCGGTACATATGTATAACCGGCAGATGATAATGCTGCCTTGTCGTAATCTTCCCAGGTTTTGGTCAGCATAATATCATCAATAAAATCCTGCGAAAGTGCATAATTTCCAATTTTCCCCTGGCCTGATACCGGCATGCTGCTGAAAGATGAATTCCATTCCAGAACGCCATATTTCTTTTCGTCGTCAGTCATTGCCTCCTTCTTTTTGGAAGAAGATTTTGTTAATTTCATTGTCTGTTTTGAACTTGAAATGCGGATGCTGTCAAAGTCCAGTCCAAGCTCATCATCATGTGCCGGTTTAGTCAGCTCGAATGTGCCGCATACAATGACTGTCTTTCCATCGTTTTCCGGGTCGATCGTATCTGCTGCATCAACGTAAACTGCGTCTTTCAGAGCTGCTTTTGTTTTGGGGTTATCCACAAAGATCATCTTTAAAGCAGATACAAAAAATAATATTCCGATTATTACAAGGAGAATCCCTCCTGCTTTCTTCAATATCTTCATAATTTTCATCACCTTCCATTTCTGTTAATATTTTCTGCAAGTATCTCAATCATATTATTACATATTTTACTTCGCTTGCCACTGTCACTTGCGATAGTAACAGGTTACATTATTTTCTGGAATTACGATAGGATTCATGATATTATAAACAGTAATAAGACGGATAACAATAAGAAGGTATGCTTTATAAATGGAAGGGGATATAAGATGGCAGGATTAAAAAAACTTCCAATTGGAATTGAGAATTTTGAAGAGATGCGTCGGGAAGATTTCTATTATGTAGATAAGTCACATGTAATTGAACAATTGCTTACCCAGTGGGGAAAGGTAAACCTGTTTACCCGTCCGAGACGCTTTGGAAAATCCCTGAATATGAGTATGCTCCAGAGTTTTTTTGAGATTGGAAAAGATAAGACTCTGTTTGATGGGCTGAGGATTTCAGATAATCAGGAATTATGTGAAAAATATCAGGGAAAATTTCCGGTGGTTTCTGTCAGTCTGAAGGGAATTAATGGTGCCACATATGAGGAAGCCCGAAGATTTCTCATAAAAACAATCAATGAAGAAGCCCGCAGACTATCCGTACTTTCAGACAGCACAGAGCTTGATGAAACAGATCACGAATTACTGACACAGTTAAAGAAAAAAGAAATGACAAACGATTCTCTGGTGTACAGTATCCGTGAGCTGACAGAATTGCTGGAAAAGCACTATGGCAGCAAAGTAATTGTTCTGATCGATGAGTATGACGTACCTCTGGCAAAGGCAAATGAAAATGGCTATTATGATGAAATGGTATTGCTGATCCGTAATTTATTTGAGAATGCATTAAAAACCAACAGCAGTCTGAAATTCGCAGTGCTGACAGGATGCCTGCGGATTGCAAAAGAAAGCATTTTTACAGGTCTTAACAACTTTAAGGTTTATTCCATTACAGATAAGAGTTTTGATGAAACATTTGGATTTACAGATGCGGAAGTAAAGGAACTCCTCCGGTATTATGGACAGGAAAAATATTATGAGACAGTGAAAGAGTGGTATGACGGCTACCGGTTTGGAAATGTGGATGTTTATTGTCCATGGGATGTGATCAATTTCTGCAGCGATCATCTGGCAGATCCCGGGCTGGAACCGAAGAATTACTGGGCGAATACAAGTGGAAACAGTGTGATCAGCCATTTCATTGACAGTGTGGGAAAACCACAGAAGCTGACCAGAATGGAACTGGAACAGCTGGTAAATGGAGGGATTGTCCAGAAAGAAATTAATTCTGAGCTTACCTATAAGGAATTATATTCTTCCATAGACAATCTGTGGAGTACACTTTTTATGACAGGATATCTGACACAGAGAGGGGAACCCAGTGGCAACAGGTATAATCTGGTCATTCCCAATAGAGAAATCCGAAATATTATCACCAACCATATTCTGAAAATGTTCAAAGAAAATGTAAAGGACGATGGAAAAACAGTCAGTGATTTGTGTGATGCACTGCTGAACCAAAATCCGGAAAAAGTAGAGTTGATTTTTACAGAATATATGAAGAAAACGATCAGCATAAGAGATACCTTTGCGCAGAAACCAACGAAAGAAAATTTCTATCATGGATTGCTGCTGGGGATTCTGGGATTCAAAGAGAACTGGTCAGTAATGTCCAATCGGGAATCAGGAGATGGATTCGGGGATATTCTGATCCGTATAGAGGATGAAGATGTGGGGATTGTGATCGAAGTAAAATATGCAGATGACGGAAATCTTCAGGGAGAGTGCGAAAAAGCACTTCAGCAGATTATAGATATCAGATATACTGAGGCGTTGGAACAGGAAGGAATTCATACAATCATAAAATATGGAATCGCCTGTTACAGAAAGAAATGTAAAGTTTTGATGAGAATAGATAAACAGTAAACACAGAATATTCTGACCTCATTACCGGATGCAGAACGAACGGTAATGAGGTCTTGTCACGTTATCCTTTAGTTACTGTTCACTCCGTTCACAGTAACTTAGCCAAAATTCATTCCAGATTGCCTGCGGCAATGGAATTTTGGCTTGTATGTCTCGGGATAGTGGTATGTGAACAGTAACATCCTTTACTCTAATGCTGAGTTTTTTCCGTGTTTACAATTGACATCTTAACAGGAAATGATTATGATATCTCTGACAGTGCTTTTTAGCTGTCCGGATTTCTTATCAAATCAAATACCCTGTTGCCAGTGGGATATTTGATTTGATATGAAATGAATGAGGAATGGTGAAATACGAAGGAGAGTTAGAAGTTATGAGTATTTCCATGATTGGAATTGACCATAATATGGCACCGGTGGATATTCGTGCGAAATTTGCATTTACAAAGAAAAATGCCGGTGAAGCAATGGAAAAAATAAAGAATCAAAATGGAATATATGGATGCGTGATCCTGTCCACCTGTAACCGCCTGGAGGTCTGGGCAAGTGTGGATGATGAGGTGGATGTCTGTCTTTATGACTGCCTCTGCAGGATAAAGGGAATTACTGAGAATTCTTACAGACAATATTTTGTAGAGCGTAAGGATCAGGAGGCAGTTGAGCATCTTTTTTATCTTACCAGTGGTCTGAAATCACAGATCATAGGGGAGGATCAGATCCTTACACAGGTGAAGGATGCCCTGAATCTGGCAAGAGAGAATTTTGCGGCAGATGGTGTTTTGGAGGTTCTGTTCAGAATGGCTGCCACAGCAGGAAAGAGAATTAAGACAGAGGTTCCTTTTTCCCATGGAAATCCGTCAGTGATCCATCAGGCCATCGGATTTCTGGCAGAGAAGGGGTATTCTCTCAGGGATAAGACCTGTATGGTCATCGGTAACGGTGAGATGGGCAAGGTGGCTGCTCAGGCCTTGCAGGAGGCAGGTGCAGATGTAACAGTGACCATCCGTCAGTACAGAAGCGGAGTTGTGAATATTCCGCTGGGCTGCAAGCGTATTAATTACGGTGACAGAATGGAGTATATGCCACAGTGTGATCTTGTAGTAAGTGCAACTGCAAGCCCGAATTTTACATTAAAAGAAGAATTGTTCCAGGGAATCAGGACAAAGGATGACCTGATCCTGATCGATCTGGCAGTTCCCAGAGATATAGAGCCATCTGTTGGAAAAATCCAGGGGGTCACACTTTATGACATGGACAGCTTCCGTATAGAGGAAGTTCCTGCAGAGCTTCAGGAAAATCTGGAGGCAGCAGGAGCGATCGTAAGAGAGCAGATGGATGAATTTTTCCAATGGCTGGATGGAAGAGACCTGATCCCAAGAATTCAGGATATTAAAGATGAGGCAGTCAATGACCTGAATTTAAGGATTGCAAAGATATTAAAGAAAACACCTATGGAAGAGGATGACAGGCAGAATCTGGTCCATGCAGTGGATACGGCAGCAGGAAAAGTAGTAAATAAACTGATCTTTGGTCTGCGTGACAGTCTGAATCAGGAGATTTTCCTTGAGTGTGTGGCAGGACTGGAGAAAATATATGAAGAATAAGCCGTATTTTCCAATGTTTATAGACTTATCAGATAAGAATATCGTGGTTGTAGGCGGCGGAAACATTGCAACTCGTCGAGTGAAAACCCTTTTATCATTCACCAGAAATATCAGAGTCATTGCTCCGAAGGTCACCATGGAGATGATGGAGCTTGGCAAAGCCGGCTATGTAGAGCTGATCACACGTCCGGTGAAGCGTACAGATTTTGCGATGGCATATATGGTGATCGCAGCTACCAATGACAGAAAGTTAAATGATGAGATCCACAGGATCTGCAGGCAGGAAGGCGTTTATGTTAATGTAGCCAGTGACAGGGAGCAGTGCGATTTTTATTTCCCGGGAATTTATATGGAAGAGGGACTGGTAGTGGGAATTACAGCCAGTGGTCTGGACCATAAAAAAGCGCGCAGGATAAGAGAAGAGATCCAGAATGCCCTGGAGAGGGTTGCGCAGGAAGATGATAATGAGGAGGAGAATGATGACTGAGGTGATCATTGGAAGCAGAGAGAGTAAGCTGGCAGTTCTCCAGAGTGAGATGGTAAAAAGTTACATAGAGCAGAAAAACCGTGAAAAAAATGCCGGCTCTGAAATAACAGTAAATATCCTGACTATGAAAACAACAGGAGATATTATTCTGGACCGTACTTTGGATAAGGTGGGCGGAAAAGGATTGTTTGTAAAAGAACTGGACAGGGCATTGCTGGATGGTAAAAGCAATCTGTCTGTACACAGTCTTAAGGATATGCCTATGGAGGTGCCGGAAGAGCTTCCGCTTCTGGCCTTTTCAAAGCGTGAGGATCCAAGAGATGTACTGGTGCTTCCTGAGGGAGTGGCGGAGCTGGATCCGGATAAACCTCTGGGATGTTCCAGCTTAAGGAGAACTCTTCAGTTAAAGAAGCTGTATCCTGAGATGGAGGTAAAGAGTATCCGTGGAAATCTGCAGACAAGGCTTCGCAAGCTGGATGAAGGAGAGTATTCAGGGCTGATCCTGGCAGCGGCAGGTCTGAAACGACTGGGGCTGGAAAACAGGATCAGCAGATATTTTACACCGGATGAGATGATTCCTTCAGCAGGTCAGGGGATCCTGGCTGTGCAGGGACGCAAAGGTGAGGATTATGGGTATCTGGACGGATACTGTGACAGGGATGCCTGGCTTGCAGGAACTGCAGAGCGCGCATATGTAAAATATCTGGACGGAGGATGTTCTTCGCCTGTAGCTGCATTTGCAGAGGTGGGCGGAGATGAGATCTTTATCCGCGGTTTATATTACAGTGAAGCTACAGGAAAGTGGCTTACAGGTCAGATCAGAGGTGCAGCAGAGGATGGAGAGAAGCTTGGAACAGCTCTTGCAAAGCAATTGAAATCTGACTGTGAGGGAAGATAAAAAAAATTATAAAAAGAAAATTCTTGTGACGCAAAAAGGAGAAGAAACATGGCAGCTGGCAAGGTTTGGCTGGTTGGTGCAGGACCGGGTGATATCGGGCTTTTTACATTAAAGGGCGCAGCGGTTCTGCAGCAGGCAGATGTGGTAGTATATGACAGTCTGGTGGGCGAAGGGGTTCTGGCAAAGATCCCGGAGCATGCCAGACTGATTAATGTAGGTAAAAGAGCAAATCACCATACAATGGTGCAGGAGGATATTAATAAGGTTCTTCTGGAAGAAGCTGAAAAAGGAAATAAAGTGGTAAGGCTTAAAGGTGGAGATCCCTTTCTCTTTGGAAGAGGCGGGGAGGAATTGGAACTTCTTTCTGAGAATGGAATCCCTTATGAGATCGTGCCCGGAGTGACATCTCCGATTTCTGTTCCTGCTTACAATGGGATTCCTGTGACACACAGGGATTTCTGTTCGTCCTTACATATTATTACAGGACATAAACGCGCAGGGCAGGAGTATGATATAGATTTTAAAGCACTGACCCAGACAAAGGGAACATTGGTGTTTCTAATGGGAATTGCAGCACTGGAGGATATCTGCAAAGGACTTCTTGCAGGCGGCATGGACCCGGATATGCCGGCAGCAGTTCTTCAGAAAGGAACAACAGCAGGACAGAAGCGGGTGGTTGCTACTGTAGGTACCCTCAAGGAAGAGGTGGACAGACAGGGGATAGAGACACCTGCCATTATTGTTGTGGGAAAGGTATGTTCTCTGGCTGACAAATTTGCCTGGTACGAGAAACTTCCTCTGGCAGGCTGGAAGGTTCTGGTCACAAGACCAAGACAGCATATTTCAAAGACAGCAGATCTTCTCCGTCAGAAAGGTGCCGAGGTTCTGGAGCTGCCGTCTATCTGTACAGTACCTGTTGAGGATAATGGCAGACTGTATGAGGCATTTGAGAAACTGGATACTTATCAGTGGATCATTTTTACAAGCCCTGCAGGTGTGGAGATCTTTTTTGACGAGATGGACAGAAAAGAGATGGATGTGCGCAGCCTGGGACAGGCGAAGATCGCAGTGATCGGTGAAGGAACGAAGAAAAAGCTGAAAGAGCATCACCTGCTGGCTGATTTTGTGCCAGGTGTGTATGACGGAGATACTCTTGGGGCAGAGCTTGCAAAACAACTTCAGGGAAATGAAAAAATTCTGATCCCAAGAGCCGAAGCCGGAAATAAAAAGCTGACAGAATTGCTGGAGCAGACAGGTGCGAAGGTAGATGACATTGCTACTTACACAACCTGTTATGAAAAGAGCAGGCTGATCGATGAGAAGAAAGAGCTGGAGACAGGAAGTGTGGACTGTGTAGTATTTACCAGTGCATCCACTGTAAAGGGCTTTGTGGAAGGCACAAAGGGACTGGACTATACGAAGGTAAAAGCTGCCTGTATCGGAAAACAGACCAAAGCTGCAGCAGATGCTTATGGTATGCAGACCCGCATGGCAAAGAAGGCTACCATCGAAAGTCTCATAGAGCTTGTGGAAGAGATGAAACAGGAAAACTGATAACTATTCTGCAAAAAATGGAACAGTTATGAGAATTGTTGATAAAAGGAGCAAAAAGACATGGATTTAATTCAGAGACCAAGAAGATTAAGAGGCAGTGAAAATTTAAGAAAAATGGTAAGAGAGACAAGAATGGACAAGTCTTCCCTTATTTATCCCTTATTTGTAAAAGAGGGAACAGGAATTGAAGAAGAGATCCCTTCTATGGAAGGACAGTTCCGCTACAGTGTAGACCGTCTTCCTTTTGAACTGGAACGTCTGCAGAATGCAGGAGTAAACAGCATTATGCTGTTCGGCATCCCGGATCACAAGGATGAGGTGGGAAGCGGTGCGTACGACCCCAACGGAATCGTACAGAAAGCCCTGAGAGAAGCAAAGAAACAGTTCCCGGACATGTACTATATCACAGATGTATGTATGTGTGAGTACACTTCACACGGACATTGCGGAGTGCTCTGCGGTCATGATGTAAATAATGATGCAACACTGGAATTACTGGCTAAGACAGCTGTTTCCCATGTAGAGGCAGGCGCAGATATGGTAGCTCCCTCTGATATGATGGACGGACGTGTACGTGCTATTCGTGAGGCTCTTGATGCGAACGGACATTATGGAGCACCGATCATGTCCTATGCAGTAAAATATGCATCTGCTTTCTACGGACCATTCCGTGATGCAGCAGGTTCTGCACCGTCTTTTGGTGACAGAAAGAGCTACCAGATGGATTTCCATAACAGAAGAGAAGGAATGAAGGAAGCTCTTACGGATGTGGAAGAGGGCGCAGATATCATTATGGTAAAACCTGCCATGTCTTATCTGGATATGGTCTCTGAGGTATCAAAGGCTGTAAATGTGCCGGTTGCAACATACAGTGTAAGCGGTGAATATGCAATGGTGAAAGCAGCTGCAAAGATGGGATGGATCGATGAAGAACGTATTATGTGTGAGATGGCAGTCAGTGCATACCGTGCAGGTGCCCAGATCTATCTTACTTATTATGCAAAAGAACTTGCAAAATGCATGGATGAAGGGAGAATCGGCTGATGGGTTTATCAGAAGAATTATTTGACAGAGCGGTAAAGGTGATTCCGGGAGGAGTAAACAGTCCTGTACGTGCCTATGGCGCAATCGGTATTGCACCGAGATTTATCGACCGCGCAGACGGATGCCATATTTATGATGTTGATGGAAAAGAATATGTGGATTATATCGATTCCTGGGGACCTATGATTCTGGGCCATAATTTTCCGGAAGTAAAAGAAAGTGTACTGAAGGCATGTGAAAAGGGCCTCAGCTTCGGATGTGCAACTGCAATCGAAGTGGAGATGGCTGAATTCATCTGTGACCATATTCCACATGTGGATATGGTGCGTATGGTAAATTCCGGTACAGAGGCTGTTATGAGTGCAGTCCGTGTTGCCAGAGGATTTACAGGAAAGAATAAGATCATTAAATTTGCAGGATGCTATCATGGACACAGTGATGCCATGCTGGTAAGTGCAGGCTCCGGTGTGATGACAAGCGGTGTTCCGGACAGTGCCGGTGTGCCTAAGGGATGCACAGAGGATACCATGACTGCTGTTTATAATGATCTGGACAGTGTACGTGCACTGATGGAGCAGGCTGACGGACAGACTGCTGCTGTTATCGTGGAAGCTGTAGGCGCCAATATGGGTGTGGTTCCTCCGAAAAAGGGGTTCCTGGAAGGTCTGAGAAAGCTCTGCGATGAGTACGGCGCCCTTCTGATCTTTGACGAGGTTATCACTGGTTTCCGTCTGGCTTTTGGCGGTGCTGCAGAATATTTTGGCGTGACCCCTGATCTGGTTACCTATGGTAAGATCATCGGTGCAGGTATGCCGGTAGGCGCATACGGCGGACGCAGAGAGATTATGGAACTGGTTTCCCCTGTGGGAAAGGTTTACCAGGCCGGTACCTTAAGCGGAAATCCTATTGCAATGGCAGCAGGACTGACACAGTTAAAATACCTCTATGAGCACCAGGAAATCTATAAAGATCTGGAGGAAAAAGGAAAACGTCTCTATGGCGGTATGGAGAAAATCCTAGCAGAGAAAAATCTGCCTTACCATATCAATCACGTATCCTCCCTGGGAAGCCTGTTCTTTACAGAGCAGGAGGTTGTGGATTATACATCAGCCAAATCTTCAGATACAAAAGCTTTCTCGGAATATTTCAAGGGAATGCTTGCGCAGGGAATCCATATGGCTCCGTCACAGTTTGAGGCAATGTTTTTATCTGTTGCCCATACAGATGAGATCATAGACCAGACACTGGAGGCTGTCAGAAATTATTTTACCAAATAAACAGCAGAGCGCTTATCCGGTATAGAACTTAGCCAAAATTCATTCCAGATTGCCTGCGGCAATAGAATTTTGGCTTGTATGTGAACAGTAACGACAGTAACCCATGAACTGGAAAAAATACATAAAACTGAGTTCCGTAATCTTGTTCTGATTAGGAAAATGTGCTATAATCACCTTATCGTATGACATCGTCCGGCAATATTGGGACGAAAATATTATTGCTCGCTGACAGCAGACGGGAACAGAGTGAGCGATGATAAATAAACTTCAGGACAGCAGGAGGAAAAAAGCATTATGAGTGAAAAGAAATATGTAGCTTATGTGGGCTCTTATACACATGGCTCTTCCAGACAGGGAATCCATGTTTATGATGTTGATGTTGAGAATGGCACTCTTACAGAACGCAGCAGTGTTGAAGTAAGTAATGCATCCCACATGGCTGTTTCAAAGAATGGTAAGTATCTTTATTCTATCGAGGATGAGGGTGTTGCAGTATTTAAACGTGATAAAAATGGTGATCTGTCACGTATCAACAGTGTAAATATTGATGGAATGAGAGGCTGTTTCCTTTCTACAGATGTTGACGGTAAGTATCTTTATGTTGCCGGATATCATGACGGTAAGGTGACTGTTGTACATACTCATAAGGACGGCAGACTTGGAAGCCTGATGGATGGCGTATTCCATACAGGACTCGGAAGTGTTGCAGAGCGTAACTTCCGTCCCCATGTGAACTGTGTTCGTCCAACTCCGGATAATAAATATCTCTGTGCAGTAGATAACGGAATTGATCAGGTGAAGATTTACCGTGTCAACAAATTGCGCAATAAGCTGGAACTGGTAGACATCCTGAGATGTCCGAGAGAGAGCGGCCCGCGTATCATTCGTTTTAGCGATGATGGTAAGTTTGCTTATATTCTCTTTGAACTCAGTAATGAGATCAGGGCTTACAAATATGATGGAAGCGGTAAGGTTCCGGCGTTTGAACTGATCCAGACGATTGAGACAAGTGCGAAGAAGGATGTTCATGATACACATAATGCAGCGTCCGGTCTTTCTCTTGCAAATGATGGCAAGCATCTTTTCTGTACAACAGCAGGTGAGGATACAGTTTCCATGTTTGAGCGTGATGAGGAGACTGGTATGCTGACAAGGAAGTTTACACTTCCGATCAGTGGTGAATATCCGAAAGATCTGGTACTTTTACCGGATGATAAGCATCTGGTGCTGGCTAATCATGCAAGTAATACACTGACTACTTTTACAGTGGATTATGAGAAGAATATTATTGTGATGAACGGCAAGCCGATTAAGATTACAGAGCCAAACTGTATCAGAATCTGGCCGGTTCCGGAAGAATAACAGATTCGTTACATAGAATCAGCAATATAGGCAGATAATAAAATACCTTCATTTGAAACTGAGATCAGCTCAGAATTCAAGTGAAGGTATTTTTGCGTGGATTAATTGGAATTATTTCCGATAAAAATCCCGAACCTTATCCATCTGGGAACTCATATTGACAAAGAGCGCATCCGCCAGTGTGATTGCTGCCATAGATTCTACCACAACCACTGCTCTTGGGACAATGACCGGATCATGTCGGCCATGGATTTCCAGAGAAAGAGGTTCTTTATCTTTGGTTACGGTCTGCTGCGGCTGGCTGATGGATGGGGTTGGTTTGATATGGGCACGAAGTATGATTTCACTGCCGTCACTGATTCCTCCCATGATTCCGCCTGCGTGGTTGGAGGTTTTGATGATTTCACCGTCTTTGACTGTGAATCCATCATTGTCAGTGGAACCGTTTGAGGAAGTCACTGCAATGCCGTCACCGATTTCAACAGCCTTGACTGCACCGATGGACATCAGGGCGTGGGCAAGAAGAGCACTGAGCTTGTCAAAGACTGGCTCGCCAAGTCCGGCAGGTGTTCCGGTAATACGACATTCGATCACGCCGCCTGCACTGTCCTGATTCTTCATACATTCTTCCAGATATTCACCGGCCTTCACTGCTGCCTGTGCGTCCGGCATATAAAATGCATTCTGATGGATTTCTTCTTTATTAAAAGAAGCAATTTCAACAGGTCCGATAGATCTGGTATAGGTGCAGATTGAAATGCCAAGTTCTTCTAATATTTTAGAAGCAATGGCACCTGCTGCAACTCTTCCGATGGTTTCCCGCCCTGAAGAACGTCCACCGCCTCTGTAGTCGCGGAATCCGTATTTTTGGTCAAAAGTATAGTCTGCATGTCCGGGACGATAGGAGTATGCGATATTTCCGTAGTCTCTGGAGCGCTGATCTGTATTTCTTACCATCAGAGAAATTGGAGTTCCGGTGGTTTTGCCCTCAAAGACACCTGAGAGGATTTCTACCAGATCTCCTTCTTTACGGGCGGTGGTGTATCTGCTCTGTCCGGGTTTCCTTCTGTCGAGGAATTTCTGAATGTCCTCTTCACAGAGAGGAAGGCCTGCCGGGCATCCGTCTATCACAGCTCCGAGAGCTTTTCCGTGGGATTCCCCCCAGGTAGTTACCTTAAATTTATTTCCAAATGATGACTGGCTCATATGATTTGTATCCTTTCCTGTTATTGTATTAGAGCGTGTCTGGAAAATCATTTCCGCAATCTGCACGCCCCACTTTGCGGGATATTTCACCTGAATTCAGTTGCCATAGTTAGAGCGTGTTTGGAAAATCACTCCCGCAATCTGTACGCCCCACTTTACGGGACTTTTATAAATAAATACTACTTTATTATAGCGAAGTGTAAAAGTTTTGTAAACCGAAAGCATTGGAATTGACAAAAATTCATGTTCAAATTATAATGATGTTTGAGTCTTTGTGAAAATAAAGAGCAAACGTAACTGTTCAGTAATCTCTTGCAGAAACTCTGAATAGTTGCAGATTTATTGTTACTGAGAACAGAGTAAACAGTAACAATCTATTGAGGGGAAATCGAGAAAAAGAAGGGAAGTGTGGATCGTGGTAAGGATTTTTAAGACAATCGATGGCGCTATCCATGAAATACAGGAACCACAGGAGGGCTGTTGGATTGCGCTGACGAATCCTACGGCAACAGAAATTTTTGAAATTTCCGAGCAATTTGGGATAGAGGTGGACGATTTGCGCGCACCTTTGGATGAGGAAGAGCGTTCCCGTATAGAAGTGGAGGACAATTATACCCTTATCCTTGCAGATGTACCTGCGATTGAAGAACGTAACGAGAAGGACTGGTATGTGACCATTCCTCTTGGTATTATCGTGACTCAGAAGATGATCTTTACTGTATGTCTGGAAGACACACAGGTTCTGACAAGATTTATGGAAGGCAGGGTAAGAAACTTTTTTACCTATATGAAAACCAGATTTATTCTGCAGATTTTGTACCGTAATGCCAGCATGTATCTGAGATATCTGCGTATTATAGATAAGAAGAGCGAGCAGATTGAGGAGAAACTTCATCTGTCTACAAGAAATCAGGAATTGATGGAACTTCTGGAACTGGAGAAATCACTGGTATACTTTACCACATCTCTGCGTTCCAATGAGATGGTTCTGGAGAAACTTCTGAAGGTGGAGAGTATCAAGAAATATCCGGAGGATACAGAGCTTCTGGAGGATGTTATCATTGAGAACAAGCAGGCCATTGAGATGGCTAATATTTACAGTGGTATCCTCAGCAGTATGATGGGAACTTTTGCATCAGTTATTTCTAATAACCTGAACATTGTCATGAAGGTTCTGGCTGTTATTACCATTGTTATGAGTATTCCGACTATTGTTTTCAGTGCGTATGGTATGAACCTGAGTGCTGCGGGAATGCCGTTTTCCAGGACACCATGGGGATTTCTTATCGTTATCATCCTTTCTGTAGTGGCAAGTATCATTGCAGCGATATTTCTTTCCAGGAAGAAGTTTTTCTGATTTTGTGTCTGAACTGAGAGGCAGTTATTCGGTGCAGAATTACGCAGAGAAAGCAGATTGTGGATATCCGCTGTAACGAAAGAACGAATAGCATTTTGTGAGAAAAGGAGATTTATGAAATTTATTGACAAACTGGAACGAAAATTTGGAAATCGCGGGATTGAGAATCTTACGATTTATATTATTGTAAGTTATGTACTGGGATATGCATTGATGTATATTAATCCAGGGGCTCTTTCCATGTTGAGTTTGAATGTCTCTGAAATCCTGCATGGTCAGATATGGAGACTTGTTACATGGATTATTTATCCGCCGAGTACGTCATCTGCTTTATGGTTTGTGATTGCGATATTGTTCTTTTATTATCCGATCAGTGCATCGCTGGAACGTACATGGGGATCATTCAGATTTACTGTATATATTTTATCTGGAATGATTTTTACAGTAATTTCTGCGTTTATTTTGTATTTTATCACAGGTGGAGTGTTAGATGCTTATCTGAATGGATCACAGTTTTCAACGTATTATATCAGTTTATCTATTTTTCTGGCATATGCGCTGACATATCCGGATATGAAGGTTTTACTGTACTTTGTAATCCCGATCAAGATGAAGTGGATGGCGATTGTATATGCTGCTCTTGTGGTATATGATATTGTCAGATATTTTATGGGAGGAGCATGGTTTATGGCACTGCCGATCATCGCATCCTTACTGAACTTTATTATTTTCTTCCTTGGTACAAGAAATCTTAACAGATACAATCCGAAGGAAATCCATCGCAGAAATCAGTTTAAGAGAGCAATGGGAGAAAGTAAGACCGTTCCCTTCCCGGGTGGCAGCAAGTCAGGGGAAGTGACGAAGCACAAATGTGCAGTCTGTGGCCGTACAGAGAAAGATGATCCGAATCTGGAATTCCGTTTCTGTTCTAAATGTAACGGAAACTACGAGTATTGTCAGGATCATTTATATACACATATACACAAGAAGTAAGAGGAGAAAAGATTATTATGAAAAAAGTACCATTTGTCACCCTGGATAAACTTCAGGAAATCACCGCGCAGTTTCCTACACCTTTCCATCTTTATGATGAAAAAGGTATCCGCGAGAATGCAAAGGCAGTGAAAGAAGCATTTGCATGGAATAAGGGCTTCAAAGAATTCTTTGCTGTGAAGGCAACTCCAAATCCATTTCTGATCCAGATCCTTCAGGAGTATGGCTGTGGCTGTGACTGTTCTTCCATGACAGAGCTGATGATGTCCAAAGCAATCGGATGCAAAGAGGGAGATATCATGTTTTCTTCCAATGATACACCGGAAGAAGAATTCAAATATGCAAATGAAATCGGCGGGATCATCAATCTTGATGATATCACACATATCGAGAGCGTAGAAAGAGCCGTAGGATATATTCCGAAGGTGATCAGCTGTCGTTATAATCCGGGCGGAGTGTTTAAGATCAGCAACGATATTATGGACAACCCCGGAGATGCCAAATATGGTATGACAACAGAGCAGATTTTTGAAGCATTCAAGATCCTGAAGGAAAAAGGTGCCGAGGAATTCGGTATCCATGCATTCCTTGCAAGCAATACTGTGACAAATGAGTATTATCCGATGCTGGCGAAAGAGATGTTTGAAATGGCAGTGAAACTTCAGAAGGAGACAGGCGCTCATGTGAAGTTTATCAACCTTTCCGGTGGTGTTGGAATCGCTTACAAACCAGATCAGACTCCGAATGATATCAGAGAGATCGGTGAGGGTGTCCGCAAAGTATACGAAGAAGTACTTGTTCCGGCCGGAATGGGTGATGTTGCAATCTATACAGAGATGGGACGTTTCATGATGGGACCGTATGGCTGCCTGGTAACTAAGGCAATCCATGAGAAGCATACTCATAAAGAATATATTGGTGTGGATGCGTGTGCTGTAAACCTGATGCGTCCGGCAATGTATGGCGCATACCATCACATCACTGTTATGGGAAAAGAAGACCAGCCATGTGATCATATGTATGATGTGACAGGTTCTCTCTGCGAAAACAATGATAAGTTTGCAATTGACCGCTATCTTCCGAAGGTTGATATGGGAGATCTTCTTGTGATCCATGATACAGGAGCTCATGGTTTTGCCATGGGATATAACTACAATGGTAAACTGAAATCTTCTGAGATCCTTCTCCATGAAGATGGAAGTTTCGAGATGATCCGCCGTGCCGAGACACCGAAGGATTATTTCGCAACATTTGACTGCTTCCCGATTTATGAGAAATTACTGGAAGATATGGAATAATGCTGTGATTATTCTGTAATTTACTATCTTGTGGTATTGCCGGGGCAGATATGACATAAAAACACACAAAAAGAAAGGTACTGATCTGTGCATGATGCTGGAAGGTTAGTGCCTTTCGTTTTGCATGGAGAAACAGTGATTTCAGAAGAATGTACTGTAAAAATTTTGTCTGTTCGGAGGTAGACATATGATTAAATATGAATATGAAACAGGAATGTGTAAACAGCTGCATTACAATGGTCTGTGGAGTGTACAATATGAGGGTGTTCCCGGACATTTTAAAAAAGTAAAGATGGTCTGTCCCTGCATCAGAGACGAATGTGATCAGGATTGTGAAGTGTTTAGGAACATACCGGAAATAAAAGCAGCAGATCAGGAATGGCATATGAGAGATGAGAGATAGAATAATGGGAGATAAGAAAAAAGAATACAGAGACAAAAGAACAGGCATGCAGACTGTAAGGTCTGCCATATTTGCTATTGTGCTTATAATTACAGGTTTTATCAGTATAATATATGTGGCAGATAATACTTATGCAGCAGACGAATATCGAGTGCATAAATCTGAGGTGGTTGTAAAGACCGGTGCCACTTATACAGTAAAGATCCTGAATCATGATACAAAAGTGAGTCCAAAGAAGTTTAAATGGACCAGCAGTAACTCAAAATGTGCAAAGGTTATAAATGGCAGGATATATGGTTTAAAGCCCGGACAGGCAACGATCACAGCACAGATGAGTGGACTGAAAGTAAACTGCGAGGTTTTTGTCTGTAATAAAACGGAAACAGTTCTTTTTAAGAAATACAAAAAACAGGTGAAAGTAACAGCAGGAAAGACAGTTATTCTGGAGCCGCAGAAGTATGGAAAAAGGCTGACTTATACTTCTTCTGATAAAACGGTGGCAACTGTATCAAAGAAAGGAAAAGTTACTGCAAAAAAGGCGGGAAATGTCAAAATCACCAGTGTTTCTTATGGTACTGACAGGTATGTATCAGAGATAGAAGTGATCGTCCTGCCGGCAGCGTCAGAAACTCCGGAAATTACGCCTACACTGACACCGGATGAACCAGCACCATCTGTGACCCCGGAGCCGACGGTAACGGTCACGCCAACTCCGAAAATCACACCTGCACCGGAAGATGAGAAAAAGTTCCGGAAACCACTGGATGGAGTTACTCATTATATTTTGCACAGAGGTGAACAGACAGAAGCACCTGAGAATTCCGTGCCTGCCTTTGAGATGGCAGGACGCAATGGGGCGGAGTTTGTGGAGACAGATGTGAGAGAGACCGCAGATGGAGTTCTGGTTGTCTCTCATGATGATTCTTTGCTGCGGATGTGCGGGGAGGACAGGCTTATTTCAGAGATGACTTATGAGGAGATAAAGCAGTATCCGATTATAAATGGAAGAAATGCTTCACAGTATCCGGATAATCTTATTCCTACACTGGAACAGTATATTGCATGCTGCAATAAGTACTCTGTGACGCCGGTGATTGAAATAAAGTCAATCCGTACGGAAGAAGCCATGAATTTGTTTATGCAGCTTCTGACTGAATCACAGAAAGAGCCGGTACTCATCTGTTTCCGCATAGAAACACTTGGTAAACTGCGTGAGATGGGATTTACAGGGAAATTGCAGTGGATTCGTACAGTGCGCATGAATGCTTCTATGATACAGCAGTGTAAGAAATATGATCTGGACATAAGTGCAGAGTATAAAAATATCAGTATGAATGATATCAACAATGCCCATCAGAATGGAATCCGCATATCCGTATGGCTTTGCCGGAATGAAGATATGGTAGACATTTTCAGGAAAATGGGTGCGGATTATATCACGTATGAGAAGTGGAATACAGATGAAGTAAAAATGCGTTACTGTTCACATAGCACTATCCCGCGAGGTGTTTTGGCATGAATATGCCAAAATCCCGAGACATACAAGCCAAAATTCTATTGCCGTAGGCAATCTGGAATGAATTTTGGCTAAGTTACTGAGAACGGAGTGAACAGTAACAAAAATACGACAGGATTAGCAGAAAATCAAGGTAGACATTTAGCAGAAAAATAAGTAAAATACAAGATGTAGATATAAATTGTAAGCAGAACAGTAACAGTTCACTATTGCTATAAGAAAGGACTGAACAGTTGTATATATTTTATATACTGCTGAAAAAGAGGAGGAGAGAGTAATGAAAAAAATAGCAGCTATGGTGCTGGCAGGTGTTCTGGCAGCAGTTCCGGTCAGTACGACCGGTGCAGCGGAATTTCAGGATGGAGCAGATACACAGAATTTCATCTGGGCAGCCGGAGAGGAAACTTCAACAGACACAGATGAAAGCAAAGGGGTAAGTGCAAATGACAGTGTCGTTGAAGGACTTGACAAACCTCTGGTTTTCTATCCCAACACTTACTATAAATTTAATGTGACCGGTGCCGGAACGCAGAATACGAATCCTGTTGAGGGAGATGTCAGATGGACACCATTATACTGGAGTCTTTCTCTCAAGCCACAGGAAAGCGATATTCACAGGAAATGGGAAATCGGTTCTGCAAAGGGTATTTATACAAAGGTGGAACGTGCATACAATATATATGTCTTTTTCCAGAGAGAAGAATATACAGGAGGTATATGGGAGAAAAACGATATTGTACAACCTGTGAGATATCAGTTCAATGCAGCTCCGTTAACTGAACAGGGTGGAAGCTATAAGTACCTGATAGGTGGAATTGGCTATAAGATTTTAAATGAAAGAGAAGTAAGCGTTACAGGTCTTGCTGCGGAATATAATGTGATACAGATTCCGGCTACAGTTGTGATCAATGATAAAGTTTATAAAGTAACTACAATTGACAAGAATGCCTTCAGCGGGAACAAAGAAATTACAGATGTTATTTTTGGAAATAATGTAACAACGATTGGAAAATATGCGTTCAGCCAGTGCCCGAATCTGCGGAACATAAGATTTGGCAGCAGAGTAAAAAGAATTGGCAGCAACGCATTTGCACAGTGTACAAAACTGCGAAATTTTATACTTCCTGCCAGTGTCAGACATATAGATGCCAGAGCTTTTTACCAGTGCCCGGCAGTCAAAGTAATCAGGATCAACAGTACAGCACTGAACTATGTTGGAAAAAAAGCTTTTGCGGTCAACAAAACCGTAACTATCAGACTTCCTGAGAAGCTGTTTGCCAGATATCAGAAACTGATCAAGGCAAGCAATGTGTATTCTAAAACGAGGTTTGTGAAATATTAAAAAAAACTCAAAAATGCCCTTGCCATTTCGACAAAAACGTGATATGATAATACTCGTTTCAATGCCGGCATGTCGGAATGGCAGACGAGGCAGACTCAAAATCTGTTGTGGGCAACCACGTGTGGGTTCAAGTCCCACTGCCGGCATTAAAAAGTAAGCGAAGCCTTTGTTTGTGAAGGTTTTCGCTTTTTTTTTATTTGCCGTATTGAACAGTTCAGATAATTCTAAAATCTTTATGAAATTTATCTCGCTTTTCTTGAAAAAGAGATGAATAAGTGATATGGTACATCATAACAAAACGAAATGGAGGAAAAGCCAATGAACCTTGATAATAAAAAGCCTGGCAGAAAACCGCTTTATGTATATTATATCATTGCGGCAGTTATTATCATTCTTCTGAATGTGCTGTTACTTCCTGCAATTGAGGGACGAAAGGTACAGACGACTGATTACAGTACTTTCCTGACAGGAGTAGAGAAGGATTACGTTAAGACAGTAGAAATTCAGGATGATTATATTTATTATGTAGCAGAGAGTGACGGACAGGAGGGTTATTTCAGAACTGTCAAGATGAATGATCCTGACCTTGTAGACCGTTTGCATGATGCAAATGTCAAGTTCGGTGCAGCAGCACCACAGCAGACATCTATCTGGATCAGTCTGATCGCAGGATATGTACTGCCGATTGCCATCTTTATCCTTCTTGGAAGGTGGCTCAGCAAGAAGATGATGAGTTCCATGGGCGGAGGTCCCGGTGGGGCAATGTCATTTGGAAAGAGTAATGCGAAAGTATATGTGAAATCATCTACGGGAATCAAATTCTCAGATGTAGCGGGAGAGGACGAAGCCAAGGATCTTCTGACAGAAATCGTAGATTATCTTCATAACCCGCAGAAATACAGAGAAATCGGTGCATCTATGCCGAAAGGAGCCCTTCTTGTAGGCCCTCCGGGTACAGGTAAAACACTTCTTGCAAAAGCGGTAGCCGGTGAAGCGGAAGTTCCGTTCTTCTCCATTTCCGGTTCTGAATTCGTGGAAATGTTTGTTGGTATGGGCGCTGCCAAGGTGCGTGATCTTTTCAAACAGGCGAATGAGAAAGCTCCATGTATTGTATTTATCGATGAGATCGACACAATTGGCAAGAAACGTGATGGTGCCGGATTTACAGGCGGTAATGATGAGCGCGAGCAGACTCTGAACCAGCTGCTTACAGAGATGGATGGTTTTGACGGCTCCAAAGGTGTTGTGATCCTTGCGGCAACCAACAGACCGGATTCCCTTGATCCCGCACTTCTTCGTCCCGGACGTTTTGACAGACGTATTCCTGTTGAACTTCCGGATTTAAAAGGACGTGAGGAAATCCTTAAAGTCCATGCAAAGAAGATTAAGATTGCAGATTCCGTACGTTTTGATGAGATTGCGAAAGCTGCAGCCGGAGCCTCCGGTGCAGAACTTGCAAATATTGTCAATGAAGCAGCACTTCGTGCAGTACGTGACGGCAGAAAATTTGCCACCCAGGCAGATTTTGAGGAGAGTATCGAGGTAGTTATCGCAGGATATCAGAAGAAGAACAGAGTTCTTTCCAATAAAGAAAAACTGATAGTTGCTTATCATGAAATCGGACATGCGCTGGTTGCAGCAAAGCAGACCGAATCTGCACCGGTCCACAAGATCACTATTATTCCGCGTACATCAGGAGCACTCGGATATACCATGCAGGTGGATGACGGAGATCATTATCTGATGACAAAGGAAGAACTTGCAAATAAGATAGCGACCTTTACAGGCGGTCGTGCCGCTGAGGAACTGATCTTCCACTCTATTACAACCGGAGCATCCAATGATATCGAACAGGCGACTAAGCTTGCAAGAGCAATGATCTCCAGATATGGTATGAGTGAAGACTTCGATATGGTTGCCATGGAGAATGTGACAAATCAGTATCTGGGCGGAGACTCCAGCTTAAGCTGTTCTTTTGAGACACAGACTCTTCTGGATAAGAAGGTTGTGGAGCTTGTCAGGATGGAACACCAGAAAGCACTGAAAATCCTTCAGGACAATATCGGAAAGCTCCATGAACTTGCAAAATATCTGTATGAGCATGAGACAATTACAGGTGAGGAATTTATGAAGATCCTGAATGCACCTGTACAGGTTCCCACTGTAGTGGCAGAATCTGAAAGTAATACAGAGTCTGAGAACAATGCAGAATCCGAAAACAGTACAGAAGCTGATGCAGATACATCTTCCGGGAAAGTGAATTTGCAGAAGTGATATTTTCTCAAGATATACAAGCCAAAAGTCCATTGCCACAGGCAATTCGGAAATTTGGTTATGTCACTGAAAACTGAGTGAACAGCAATGAAAGCAGCAGAGGCGATTTGAGCTTCTGCTGCTTTTCCTTGCCAATTAACTCCGGTTCGGTTATAATTCGTAATAGTGAACGCAGCATCCTGGATGTTTTTTGGAAGAAAGAAGGGAATGAAGATGGATTGCCGAACTGCAGAAGGAATGGTGAGTAGTTATATTAAACATGATCTTCCACTAAATGAACTGGAAGAGTTTCTCGATCATGTACAGAATTGTTCTTCCTGTTATGATGAACTGGAAACATATTTTATTGTACATGAGGTAACACAGCAGCTTGATGATGACAGCAGCGATTCGGTTCTGGATTTCAAAAAACTGCTGGAACAGGATATCCGGAAATCCAGAAGATATATCCGCAAGAAGAAAGCCAGTTGGCTGATGTTTGGAGTAAGTATATGCCTTCTGATCGCTACGATTGCGGCAATATTGATTTTTGTAATGATGGAGACAAATTACATTCTATAAAGACACTGGAGGATTTTATGAGCGAAAAAATATTACTGATTGACGGACACAGTATTCTGAACAGAGCTTTTTATGGTCTGCCGGATCTTACAAATTCAGAAGGAAAACACACAGGGGCAGTATATGGTTTTCTGAATATCCTTCTTCGGACGATCGAGGAAGAGAAGCCTCAGTATCTGACAGTGGCATTTGACCTGAAGGCACCGACTTTCCGCCATAAGATGTTTGAAGCATACAAGGGAACACGTAAACCCATGCCTGAAGAACTGAGAGAGCAGGTACCGCTGATTAAAGAAATGCTTACTGCAATGGGTGTGAATGTTGTGACAAAAGAAGGCTACGAAGCGGATGATATTCTGGGAACTCTGGCCAGGAAAAGCGAAGCGGCAGGAATGGATGCGACAATCCTTTCCGGTGACAGAGATCTGCTTCAGCTTGCGACAGATAAGGTTATGATCCGTTTGCCAAAGACTGTAAGGGGCAAGACCACCATAGAGGATTATCATGCACAGCAGGTGATCGAGAAATATCAGGTGACACCTCCTCAGATCATTGAGTTAAAGGCTCTGATGGGAGACAGTGCGGATAATATACCGGGAATCCCGGGAGTAGGTGAGAAAACTGCCACAAAGATTATTGTGGAGTATGGAAGTATTGAGAATGCTCATGAACATTTGGAAGAGCTGAAGCCAAACAGAGCCAGGGAATCAATGAGAGAACATTATGATATGGCGCAGATGAGCAAGGCTCTGGCTACGATCTGTACGGACAGTCCCATAGAGTTTTCGTATGAAAAGGCAAAATTGGGAAATCTTTATACAAAAGAAGCTTTCCTTCTCTGCAGACAGCTGGAATTTAAGAATCTGCTTAACCGTTTTGACTCTGCGGCCGTACAGGAAGATACGCTGGAACAGGAGTTTTTCACATGTGCAGACTTGGCAGGCTGTGAAGCGCTGTTTGCGAAAGCGGAAGCAGGAAAGACAGCGGGTGTTTCTCTGGTTACAGAGAATGGCAGGGTATTTGGTGCAGGACTTGCGCTGAATGAAGAGGAAATTTATTATATTCCTGCAGAAGGGATGATCACAGAAGGTTATCTCTGCGGAAAATTGGAAGGGCTCCTTCATAAAGTATCTGAATCCAACACAGAGAATATTATGAAATCTAATACAGATGATGTGAAGAAGGATCCGGAAAATGAGATATCTGATGTCAATACAGACGGTACTCTGAAATATGATAAAAAATGTGTATGTGCATTGGATGTAAAGGCATTACTCAAGCATATAAAATCTGATGATCCGATGGCTGTATTTGATGCAGGTGTGGCTGCATATCTGCTGAATCCTCTGAAATCCTCCTATACTTACGATGATATGGCAAAGGAATATCTGAATGGTCGTATCCTGCCTGCAAGAGAGGAACTTCTTGGAAAGAAAACAGTGGAAAAAGCATGGGAGGAGAGTGCAGAGGGGCTTGCAGCATGGGCCTGCTACATGGCCTATACAGCACTTGCCTGCCGGAAACCCATGTGTGAAGCACTGCGTGATACAGGTATGTGGAATGTATATACACAGATTGAGCTTCCGCTGATCTTTACTCTTGATTCCATGGAAAAATGGGGAATCAGCGTGAAGAGTGAAGAACTGAAAAGCTACGGTGAGAAACTAAGTGTACGTATTGGAGAACTTGAGAAGCAGATCTGGCAGCAGGCAGGGGAAGAGTTTAATATCAATTCTCCGAAACAGATGGGAGTGATCCTGTTTGAAAAGCTTGGCCTTAAGGGTGGAAAGAAAACAAAGACAGGTTATTCCACAGCGGCAGATATTCTGGAAAAGCTTGCACCGGAGTATCCCATTGTAAAGGATATTCTGGAGTACCGTCAGCTTGCGAAACTGAAATCTACTTATGCAGACGGGCTTGTTGGTGAGATCGCAGAGGACGGCAGGATTCATTCTACTTTTAACCAGACAATTACAGCAACAGGAAGGATCAGCAGCACAGAGCCGAATCTTCAGAATATCCCTGTAAGAATGGAGCTTGGAAGACTGATCCGTAAGGTATTTGTTCCGGAAGAGGGATATGTATTTCTGGATGCGGACTATTCCCAGATCGAGCTTCGTGTTCTGGCACATATGTCAGGGGATGAGAAATTGATCCAGGCATATAAAGAAGCCCAGGATATCCACAGACATACAGCATCAGAGGTATTCCATGTGCCCTTTGATGAGGTGACAGATCTGCAGAGGAGAAATGCCAAGGCAGTAAATTTTGGAATCGTTTATGGGATCAGTTCCTTTGGACTCAGCCAGGATTTAAGTATCACACGAAAAGAAGCAGCCGAATATATTGAAAGATATTTTGAAACGTATCCAAAGATCAAAGGATTTCTTGACGGACTGGTGGAAGAGGGAAAAGAAAAAGGATATGTGACTACCATGTTTGGCAGACGCAGGCCGATCCCGGAACTGAAATCCGGTAATTTTATGCAGAGGTCTTTTGGGGAGCGAGTAGCCATGAACTCTCCAATACAGGGAACTGCGGCGGATATCATTAAAATTGCAATGAACCGTGTGTACAGACGATTAAAGGATGAGAATCTTAAATCCCGTCTTGTACTTCAGGTACACGATGAACTTCTGATAGAGACCTGTAAAGAGGAAATCCCGCAGGTTTCTGCTATTCTTGAAGAAGAGATGAAAGGTGCTGCAAAGCTTTCCGTAGAACTGGAAGTCGATATGCATCAGGGTAATAACTGGTATGAGGCGAAGTGATGATGATAACAATAGGAATTACCGGCGGAGTGGGTGCCGGAAAAAGTACAGTGCTTGATTTTCTTGAAGAAAAGTATCAGGCGTATGTGATGAAAGCAGATGAGATCGGGCATCTGGTGATGGAGCCGGGGCAGTCCTGTTATGAACCGGTGATTGCACTATTTGGAAGACAAATCATAAAAAATGATAAAACTATTGACCGCAGACAGGTTTCGGATGTAGTATTTTCACATCCAGAGCTTCTGGAGAAATTAAACCAGATCATCCATCCGGCTGTGAAACAGTACATCAGAGAGCAGTTAGCTGTAAAGAAACAGCAGGGACAGAAGATATGTGTGGTGGAAGCTGCACTCCTTCTGGAAGATCATTATCAGGAGTTTTGCGATACGATATGGTATATTCATACGGATGAAGAGATCCGTATCAGGAGACTGATGGAGAACCGCGGTTATACAAGAGAGAAATCAGTCAGTATCATTGCCAGTCAGGCACCGGAGACTTTTTTTCGGGAAAATGCAGACTATGTTGTGGTAAATAACGGAGATTTTGCACAGACCAGACGGCAGATTGAGGAAGGAATCAGAAAATATGAGACTTTGTAGCATTGCCAGCGGAAGCAGCGGAAACTGTATTTATGTGGGCTCAGATAATACCCATCTTCTGGTGGATGTAGGCATCAGCGGAAAAAGAGTAGAACAGGGATTGAATTCTCTGGAATTGACAGGAAAAGATATTGATGGTATCTTGATTACACATGAACATTCGGATCATATCAAAGGTCTGGGCGTGATCGCAAGGAAACATCAGATACCGGTTTATGCGACAGAAGGAACTGTGGAAGCTTTATCTCACATGAATCTTGGAAAAATGCCGGAAGGGATTTTTCGTGAGATACACGAAGATGAGCCTTTTGAGATTAATGATCTGACAGTGAATCCTTTTACGATCCCTCATGATGCTGCACAGCCCGTAGGATACCGGGTAGAGTGTGGAGAGCATTCTGTGGGGATTGCTACAGACCTTGGAAAATATAATGAGTACATAGTCGGTAATCTGCAGAATCTGGATGCGCTTCTTCTGGAAGCAAATCATGACATCCGTATGCTGCAGGTTGGAAAATATCCCTATTATCTGAAACAGAGAATCCTTGGAGACAGGGGACATCTTTCCAATGAGAATGCAGGCAGGCTTTTATGCAGGCTGCTGCATGACAATATGAAAGGGATTTTCCTTGGACATCTGAGCAGGGAAAATAACTATGAGGAACTGGCATATGAAACCGTCTGTTCAGAAGTAACCTTAGGTGACAACCCTTATAAGTCGCGTGATTTCAGAATTCAGGTGGCACAGAGGGATTGCATATCAGAAGTAATTACAGTGTAGAAAGGACAAAGAACTTATGAAAAAGACAATCATCACAGTAGTAGGAAACGATACCGTAGGAATTATTGCAAAGGTTTGTACTTATCTTGCAGACAATAATGTAAACATTCTTGATATCTCCCAGACCATCGTACAGGGATATTTCAACATGATGATGGTAACAGATGCCAGCAAATGTGAGAAAGACAACGGAGTTCTTGCCAAAGAACTGGAAGCCCTTGGAGATAAGATCGGTGTAGTGATCCGCTGCCAGCATGAAGATATCTTCAATGTAATGCACAGAATCTGAGAAAATCTAAGCAGGTAAGCCACTGAGGGACTTTCCTGTATCAGATTGCCTGAAAAATGCTGAGAGAACATACAAGGGAGAAAAACAAAATGATCAATATTTTTGAAGTAAATGAAACGAATAAAATGATCGAGCAGGAGAATCTGGATGTGCGTACCATTACTATGGGTATCAGCCTTCTGGACTGTATTGACAGTGATCTTGCTGTTTTAAATGAGAAAATCTATAAAAAGATCACAACCTGTGCAAAGGATCTGGTATCTACAGGTGAGGCTATTTCCGGTGAATATGGAATTCCGATCGTAAATAAAAGAATTTCCGTAACTCCGATCGCATTGATTGGCGGAGCTGCATGTAAGACAAAGGAAGATTTTGTAACTATTGCAGAAACTCTGGATAAGGCTGCCAAGGTGGTAGGCGTAAACTTTATCGGCGGTTATTCTGCACTGGTAAGCAAGGGAATGACTCCTGCTGAGAGACTTCTGATCGAATCTATCCCACAGGCTATGGCGAAGACAGAGCGTGTCTGCAGTTCTGTAAATGTTGGATCTACACGTACAGGTATCAATATGGATGCTGTTAAGCTGATGGGTGAGATCGTTCTGGAAACAGCGAAAGCTACCAAAGATCAGGATTCCCTGGGATGTGCGAAGCTGGTTGTATTCTGTAATGCACCGGATGATAACCCGTTTATGGCAGGCGCTTTCCATGGTGTGACAGAAGCAGACACTATCATTAACGTTGGTGTCAGCGGACCTGGCGTTGTTAAGACTGCGCTGGAACAGGTAAGAGGTAAGGATTTTGAAACTCTTTGTGAGATGATCAAGCGTACTGCCTTCAAGGTAACACGTGTTGGTCAGCTGGTAGCACAGGAGGCTTCCAGACGTCTTGGTGTTAAGTTTGGTATCGTGGATCTGTCTCTGGCTCCTACTCCTGCAATTGGTGACAGTGTTGCTGAGATCCTTGAGGAGATTGGTCTGGAGCATGCAGGTGCACCGGGCACAACAGCAGCGCTTGCTCTGTTAAATGACCAGGTTAAGAAGGGTGGAGTTATGGCTTCTACAGCAGTTGGTGGTTTGAGTGGTGCATTTATTCCGGTCAGCGAGGATCAGGGTATGATTGATGCGGTGAATGCAGGGGCACTGACTCTTGAGAAGCTGGAAGCTATGACTTGTGTATGTTCTGTAGGTCTTGATATGATTGCAATTCCCGGAGATACGAAGGCTTCTACGATTGCGGGTATTATTGCGGATGAGTCTGCAATTGGTATGGTGAACCAGAAGACTACGGCGGTTCGTCTGATCCCGGTAATTGGTAAGGGGGTTGGCGAAGTGGTTGAGTTCGGTGGACTGCTTGGTTATGCACCGATCATGCCGGTGAATCAGTTCTCCTGTGATGCGTTTGTGCAGCGTGGCGGAAGGATTCCAGCACCGATCCATAGCTTTAAAAACTGATAAAAAAGGCCAGAAACTTCGGGAAAGGGGAGTTTCTGGCTCTTTTTATGTTCAAGAGGGACGCGGAGCGGAAAATATTTTGTCTGGGGTGCGGTTTCGGAGCCTAAGATATTCTAAGCCGCCAGAAATCTGCTAAAAGCATGAGCCGTCTTGTCAAACTCGCTCCGTTGCAAACTTCGCTCAGACAGTGAGGCAGACGGCTCATAACGCAGATTTCTGGTGACTAAGAATATCTAAGACTCCTGCAAATGCACCCCAGACAAAATATTTTCCGCCCCGCTGGTAGCTGTTTTTAAGCTATGATGGATTGGATTGTTTGTATTATTTTATGGAATTACTATAAATAAAAGAAATGTCCTGCTTTAAAGGGATTCCAGTATATGCAGAAGTCGGGTGTTGTCCTGGGGGTGCATGATGCAGAAGCGGATGTATTCGCCGTCCAGACATTCGAAGGAGGAGCAGTCGCGGATCATGAGACCCTGGTGGATGCAGGCGTCGAAGACGTCCTGGGAGGTCAGGCCGGGCTTCTGGATTTTCAGGAGGAGAAAGTTGGCGTAGGCCGGGTAGGTTTTGTAAGTGGGGATATTCTCCAGTGCTTTGAGCAGGCGGGTGCGTTCTGAGAGAATGAGGTCCCGGGTCTGGCGGATGTAGGCTTTATCCTGGAGCATCAGCTCGCCGGCCAGGGCTCCCAGACTGTTGAGAGACCATGGTACCTGTTTTTCTTTCATTTTTTTGAGAAATTCCAGGTTCCCGGTGATTCCGTAGCCAAGACGCATACCTGGGGCTGCGTAGAATTTTGATACGCCGCGCAGAATCATAAGGTTCGTGAATTCTCTGGTAAGGCTGACAGCAGTGATCTCATTGATATCCGGGGCAAATTCTACATAAGTTTCGTCGATCATCACGAAAATGTTCCGCTCATTGCAGAAGGAAACGATTCTGCGCAGGTCATTTATGCTAATTGCAGATGATGTAGGATTATTTGGGTTGCAGAGGATGAGAAAATCGTATTTTCTATCCAGAGTCCGGCAAAAGTCATCTACATCGAGAACAAAGTTATCCTCTTCGCGCAGGTGGTAGTATTCCTGAGTGCTTCCGGAGAAGGAGAGTTCCCTGGAGTATTCTGAATAGGTCGGACCCAGGATAAGGGTATGCTTTGGATTTCGTTCCTGTATCAGCAGTGCGATCAGTTCGCTGGAACCATTTCCGGGCAGGATGAATTCAGCAGGAATATTACAATATTCTGAAATTGTGCTGCGAAGTGAAGTATAATCTCTGTCTGGATAAGAAGACAGGATATCCAGCCGTCCTGCAAGCTGTTCCTTTACATGCTCAGAAAGCCCCAGCGGATTTACATTAGCCCCAAACTTCACAATTTCCTCAGACTTAAGCTGATAGACCTCACATATTTTCTCAATATCACTCCCATGAAAAACCATTTTTGCTGTTGACATATAATATCCCTCATTTCTATATAATCTAATCTATATAAACTTAAAATCACTACATAGCAGATCACAGATCTTTTCTGAACATTATTTTAACACTTATCACATCGTTCTGTAAACATCACTGTTTACATATTGCTATCCTGAAATATACAGGTCCCAATATCATTGTAGCAGGCATTTAACAGAAGGCAAGTCCCCCCCCACTGCTTATTGCTTTTCACAACCACCGCAGGGGATTTACTTGATTCGATTAAATAAGTCTCCTGCGGTGGTGCAGAAAGCAAGCAATTCGGCATGCTGTCGAAAATGGAATATATGTCAATTTGCCAGTACACAGCGAAGGAATGGGAAGGGATTTCGGGCGCATTTGAGGGTTCATAGTAATTCTTGGTATTTGGGAAGTTGCGTTATTCAAAAAAATCTCACTGTCTGAGCGAAGCGAGTTTGAGATTTTTTTGAATGCTTTTAGCAGCTTCCCAAATGCCTTAGAATTACATGGTTCCGAAACTAAGCCCGAAATCCCTTCCCATTCCTTCGCGTCCCTTTTGGAAAAAAATAAAAAATAAACCTCTTGACATATCTGCATTAGCGTGGTAAAGTAAACACATCAAAACCGATGAGAAAGAAGAGTAAACAACCAAGAATCATTCCAGAGAACGGCAATTGGTGGGAAGCCGTATGAAACTGATTGTTGAATGGCCTTTCGAGGGCGGTCCGAAATCTTGATAAGCGTGAGAGTAGGCACCGACGGGAACCGAACCCGTTATAAATCAGGAGTGTATGTTTGTACATGAGAAAGTGGACAATTCGTCAATTTGAGTGGTACCGCGATAATAAGATTCTTATTACCGTCTCAAGCAACAGATAGCTTGTGGCGGATTTTTTTATATATAAAGAGAATCTGTTATATGGCACCCCCTGTAATGCAGGAAAATCTGCTGATGGCAGGTGGGTATCGCAGCAGTTGACACATCCGGGAAAAAGAGGAATCCGGGGAGTTCTTTCTCACAGACAGTAACAAGGGATTGGCAAACATCCCTGAGACTATGGCAGTTAAAAAACCATGAACTGCTAAATAAGATGTAGAGAGAGGAAAAAAGACTATGAAAAAAAGAGTATTAGCAATCGCAGCAACAGCAATGGCAACTATGATGATGGCATCACCGGTTATGGCACAGGATTTCAAGATTGGTATCTGCAATTATGTAGATGACGCTTCCTTGAATCAGATCGTAGACAACATCCAGTCCCGTCTGGAAGAAATCGGCAAGGAAAAAGACGTAAATTTTGATGTGTCCTATGATAACTGTAATGCAGATGCCAATGTTATGGAACAGATCATTTCTGATTTTCAGGCTGATAATGTAGATTTGATGGTAGGTATTGCAACACCTGTAGCAATGCGTATGCAGTCCGCAACAGAAGGAACCGATACACCGGTTGTATTTTCCGCAGTGTCTGATCCTGTAGGAAGCGGTCTTGTAGAGGATCTGGATGCACCTGGAGCAAACATTACAGGTACAAGCGATTATCTGGATACAGCATCCATCATGAAACTGATCCAGGCAGTGAACCCGGATGTAAAGAAAATCGGACTTTTATACGATATCGGACAGGATTCTTCTACAACAGCCATCCAGGAAGCCAAGGATTATCTGGATAAAGAAGGCATCGAATATGTAGAGCGTACAGGTACCACAACAGATGAGGTACAGCTTGCAGCAGATGCACTGGTGGCAGATGGCGTAGATGCAGTATTCACACCAACTGACAACACAATTATGACAGCAGAACTTTCTATCTATGAGAAATTCATTGATGCAGGTATCCCACAGTATACAGGAGCTGACTCCTTTGCACTAAATGGTGCATTTGTCGGATACGGTGTTGATTATGCAAACCTTGGACAGAAGACAGCAGATATGATCGCAGACATCCTTATGAATGATGCAGATCCTGCAACAACATCTGTTGAAACTTTTGATAATGGTACTGCAACAGTAAACACAGAAACCTGCGAGGGACTGGGACTTGATCTTGAAACTGTTAAAAAAGATTTCGAGCCGTTATGCACACAGGTAAATGAGATCGTTACAGCAGAGAGCTTTGATGATGTAGAGAAATAATAAGGATATTCGGACAGCATTTTGAATAAATTCAGAAGTTCTGGGTTTATGGAATCCATTGTGCCGGTTGAAAAGACTGATATATTTTCTGGATTAAAATGAACAGCAGCAGATATTTTCTGTTGCTGTTCATTGAATGTAATAAAATAAATACAAATTGGAGGAAATCATCGTGACTATTGCGACTATACTCTCTCTTGGAGAGACCGCACTGAAACTTGGCCTGATCTGTTCATTGACAGTTCTTGCCCTGTTTCTCAGTTATTCCATGCTGAATGTCTGTGACCTTTCCACTGATGGCTGTTTCACACTGGGAGCAGCAGTGGGAGCAGCAGTGGCAGTCAGCGGACATCCTTTTTTATCAATTTTTGCAGCTATGGCTGCAGGTATATGCTCGGGCTTTGTGACAGCCATACTTCAGACAAAGCTGGGCGTTGACAGTCTTCTTGCAGGAATTATCGTTAATACGGCTCTTTATTCTGTGAATATTGCAGTGATGGGAGGTTCCTCCCTGATCAATATGAACAGAACAGAGACGGTATTTTCCATGATGAAAGAAACATTGAAAAGTACACCGCTGAAAGGAAGAGGAGATATTGTAGTTGCTTTCATTGCAGTAGCCATTGTGATTGTCTTCCTTGTATTTTTCTTAAGGACAAGACTTGGTCTGGCAATCAGGGCAACAGGAAATAATGCAGATATGGTAAAATCCTCATCTATTAATCCGGTATTTACTACGATTGTAGGTCTCTGTGTTGCCAACTCCTTCACAGCACTTTCCGGATGTCTTCTGTCTCAGTCACAGAAATCTGTAGATATCAATATCGGACAGGGAATGGTTACCATCGCGCTGGCTTCTCTGCTGATCGGTGGTACGATTCTTGGCAGAGGTGGAATTTTCGTGAGAGCTGTTGGCATGGTACTTGGATCTTTTATTTTCCGTCTGGTATATACCGTTGCACTGAGATTCAATATGCCGGCATTTATGCTGAAACTGGTATCTTCTGTGATCGTTGTGCTGGCTATTTCAGGTCCATATTTGAAAAAACAGTGGCCGCAGATTAAGAGAAGAATGACTCACAGGAAGGGAGTACAGTGATTTATGCTGAAGATTGAACATATTTCCAAGACTTTTAATCCGGGTACGGTAAACGAGAAACAGGCCATCAGGGATTTATCCCTGAATCTGGAGAAGGGCGATTTTGCAACGATCATCGGTTCCAATGGAGCTGGTAAATCCACTCTGTTTAATGCGATCTGTGGAGATTTTCTTACAGATTCCGGTGTGATCATGCTGGATGGACAGGACATTACTTTTATGCCCCAGCATGTACGTGCAAAGACCATCGGTCGCCTGTATCAGGATCCTATGAGGGGAACTGCGCCTGGAATGACTATAGAAGAGAATCTGGCACTTGCAGCAGGGAAAGGCGGATGGCTTTCCCATGTGTCCAGACAGGAGAAAGAACGATTCCATGAAGAACTGAAGCTTCTGGATATCGGACTTGAGAAGCGTATGACTCAGCCGGTAGGACTTCTTTCCGGCGGACAGAGACAGGCGCTGACACTTCTCATGGCAACCATGAATCCGCCCAAGCTTCTGCTTCTGGATGAGCATACAGCAGCCCTTGACCCGGGCACAGCAGAGAAGGTGCTGAATCTTACGAAACGAATTGTAGAGGAACATCAGCTTACCTGTCTGATGATTACCCACAATATGCAGTCAGCACTGGATCTGGGAAATCGTATTCTGATGATGGATTCCGGAGATGTTGTGCTGGATATCCATGAAGAAGAAAAGAAAGGCCTGACAGTGGAAGGACTTCTGGAGAAGTTTAAGACAGGTGCCGGTAAGATGCTGGATAATGACCGTATTCTTCTTTCCGGAGAAAAGTAATTATAAAAATAACATGTAATTGTAAATGAAAGAACCATTATATACAGAAGCTATAGTTGTTGCCTGAAGCATACAGCCATGTTTTCTGATATAATGGTTCTTTTTGTCTGGTAGCGACTCTATTGCTTGCTGTAATTTGCAGAAGGTTCCTGCTCTGGTTTGAGTGTGATAAGTTTGCTCCCAACCGCTGCTGCGATGAATATCCAGATAAACATTTTAACCGGGAAGCAGAGGAAGAGAAGCATGGTTACTGCCAGTGGCTTTTTCATAATTCCACCCAGAAGTGATGCAGTAACGATTGCAGCTCCAAATACCACATGTCCCCCGTCTGGCCCGCAGGTCAACATTGCCACGCCGTATCCCATACATACTCCGGCAAAGATGACAGGGAAGAAATGTCCTCCCTTTAAACCGAACTGAATACACAGATTTGTCAGCAGGAGCTTAAAAAACGCAATGCCAATAAGTGCCAGCGGCAGATAAGAGGTATAGGTTTTCATAAGTGTTCCCATCTGCTCTTCTCCGGAAAACATAAGTACAGGTAAGAATGAACCTGTGATTCCAAGACATAAACCTGCAAAAATTTCTCTGACAACTGCCGGGAATCTGTTGGAAATATTTCCGGTCAGTTTGTGTGTTGCCTGATAGAAGTATGCCAGGATAAGACCGCACAAAATATACAGAATCATAAGCAGATAGTCTTTTCTCTGGATTTCCACCATATCAAAGGATGGAAATCCGGAAAGCCCTGCACCAAAAAGTGCAGATAAACCTGCATAAATACCAGTGCCTGCAGCCAGCGCGATTCCGTAAATAAATAATTTGGAACCCTTTGTTAAGGCTGCAAGATCTTCCTCGGAGTTTTCTTCTACTTCGAAAATACCGAACAGAGGTGCGTGAAACAGCACACTCATGGAGACTGCGGCACCAATCTGCGAATAATTTCTGGTATTCTGTTTGGCAAACTTCAGATTGTCTCCGGCCCAGTAGCATAAACCTACGATGATTCCGGTAAGTCCGGCTTCGGGACCTACACTGCTTCCTATGAGTAATGGCAGCAGTGCTGCCACCATCATTACAAGCATGTTTTTGTATTCGTATCTTTTTTCTGTTCTGACTTTTCCCATAACAGTTTCCAGATCTTCGGGATAGTCTCCGAATATTTTTCGGAAAATACCGATAATTGCCGCACCGGCTACACAGATAAGAATCGTATAATAGGGAACAGTGGTTTTTACGGGAAGCCATTTCCACAGAAATTCAGTTCCGACTGCCATTATTTTCAGCAGGATCCATACCAGTGCACCGGCAACAGCACCAATGAGTGCACAGAACAGCCACAATTCAAGCTGATTTTTTAAAGATACGTTTTTGGGGCTTTTTGTGTTATTCATACAGTCATAACCTTTTTGTTAGTTTTCGGTCTTTCCGAAATTGATTCCAAGTACGATCATATTGATACCCTGCATCAAAACAGAAAAAGCGATCATATATCCTGCAGAGATCATGGTAAGTACAGGATGGGTAAATGAAATGATGCTGACAATTACGGATAAAACACCGCACACAATACTCAGGATACCTTTTCCTTTAGATGTTTTATATACCTTTGTGCCGGCGGCAATCTGGAAAATACCGTAGATCAGAATGATTGCACCGACCATATAAGCTGCCATTACGTCTGTGATGAACCGCTGAATGCCGCTGAATAATAAGATAATACCTGCAAGTCCTTCCAGAACACCGAGAATACATGCTCCGATTTCTTTCTTTTCTTTGGATAAAGAAAGGATTACAAGTTCAATACCATTTACAAACAGAAGGATTCCCAGGATCCATCCGATGGCAAGAAAAGTTCTCATTGGTCTTACAAGAGTGTAGACTCCTAATAACAATGTTAAAACTCCGGTGATCAAAGTGAGGTATTTTAGTGCTTTATTATCTTTCATACTGTTAAGCTCCTTTCATATTGCAAGTGAAACCGTTTTATACTATACTTCAATTAATTTCAGGCAGTATATTATTTTATTGGAGGACAAGTGCATGAAAAGAATTAAAGTATTAGGCAGTGTGTTAAAACGGACTCGCGCAGATAAAATTATCATTGGTTTTATTGTGTTTATTTTTGCTATCGCAGCAGTGATCCAGCTGGTTGAACCGGACATTAACCGATACGGAGATGCACTGTGGTATTGCTATGCGGTGATCTCCACTGCCGGATTTGGCGATGTGGTTGCGGTTACTTTTATTGGAAAAATGTGTTCTGTTCTTCTGACAATCTATTCGCTTTTTGTAGTTGCCATTGCCACCGGGGTAGTGGTTAATTTCTACACCCAGATGGTGGAATTGCAGCGAAAAGAGACACTTGCCATGTTTATGGATCAGCTGGAAAGACTTCCTGAGCTTTCCAGAGAAGAGCTGGAGAATATTTCCAGAAAAGTGCGCCAGTTTCGGTAGCTGTGGATCTTACTGATCTTTGGAAGAAAGTTCTTCTTCCTGCTTGCTGCGTACCTGCGGGATCAGAGAAGCTGCCAGCTTTCCTTTTCCGCGGTTTCGCAGATACAGAATACCGATGACAGAAAATACTATTGCGCCGATAAAGTTTACGATCAAATCTTTCATGGTATCAACAATACCAATATCAAGATAGCCTCCCAGATTCCAGGTCTCGCCGTTAACGGCCAGGGACTGAACATCTACATGGATCGGAACATTTGCACCGGTAGGATTCAGCTTCACCGAGTTGATGGCCGGTACGATCCAGTCTTTCTGCATATCCATTCCAAAAAACCAGTCCATGCTGAATTCAAAGAATTCCCACATAACACCAACAGTCATTGAAAAACAGAATGCAAAAAAAGCTACAAAATACGGTGACATTTTAATGGAAAACCTGTCACTGCGGTTAAAAAGATCGATCAGTGCAAATCCGATGGCAGCCATCAGAAAACCGTTAGTAGTATGTAAAATAGTATCCCAGATTGGAATTTTTACATAAAAGGCATTAATTTCGCCAAGAATTTCTGCTGAAAAGATAAAGATCAGAATGACTGTTTCCAGTCCCGGTGGTATTGTGACGTTCAGTTTCCTGTCCAGAAACTGGGGAACCATAAAAAGGATCAATGTCAAGATTCCCAGAAACATATTGTGGTAATTTCCCAGGAAAAACTGACGTACAACAGATAAGATTACCAGGGCGGTAAGTACCATCTGAATCTTTGTTCTGTTCTTTTTCAAACCTGAATTAGCTTTCATTTTTCTTTTCCTCCTTCCTTATTTTATATCCTTATCCTCACTGTTTGTATTTTAACATAAGTGCATCAAAACAACAAGAATTATAGGATAATAAGCTGTTTCTGGGACTCGTGGCAGAATTTTCTGCCGGTTTTCAGACACAGAAGTTTTTCATATAAATTGGAAGAAAAAACAGTTTCAGATAAAATCTGATTACCTTCACTGCCCAAAAGATTTTGTGCGTCCGCAAGCTTGGTGATAAGAGGAATTCGGCTGTGCTGCTTGATCTGGCTTAGCAGTTCACTGCTTTCCCTGCGGAAGCCAAGAACCCTGGCAAAGGGAATCTGAGTGGGTGCAGTGTGGATATTTAATATAATATGAAGCAATGCCCTCTGTATCCTTGTCTGAGTCAATTCTCTGGTTTTTAAAACAGATACAGATTGGGAAAAGGACAACAGAAGATTCTGCTGATTTATGATTCGCCGGGCGAGATCCTCGGAAACATCCATATAGGAAGAAAGGCTTTCTACATTTTCTTTCATAAGGCAGTAAGAAAGAATAGAGTCCAGAGAATTTTCTGTGAGAAATTCACCGGAGTCTAGCGCCTTTTTGAAAACGTAAAAAGCATCTGGTGGAATCTGGGATGATAATATATTGGCAGTTTTGGTATCCGGATTCCTGACTGGATTATTTATGTCTGAGATTGCCTCTGAATGGCCACCTCCCGGATTCTGAATAAGACTGCGTATAGCAGTTGCAGATGCAAAGAAATCAGTAGATGACTGTAAATCAGGGGAGGAGCTTGCTGAATCACCTTCAGGGACAGCGGTTTCATGATACCCCATTCCTTCCCTGCGGATGGTAACAGGGCGGATTTGGCTGTTCAGGCGGAGAAGTGCCTTGCAGTATTCGATTCCCAGAATATTATTCGGTGTATTCAGAATCTGTGTAACTTCATTTAACAGAGGAGTAAGAACTCCGTCAAAATCGTCACCATTGAAGTTGCGCGGATTCTTAAAATATTCTGTCAGTGCCTGGCTTCTGGCAGCGGGAAAAGTCAGACCTTCGCTTAAAAAGCTTTTCAGCAGTTTTTTATATTCTTCAGGTTCTTCTACAAGAATCTCGGCCAGTTCTCGCAGTGCGCTGATCTCCCCTGACTCACTTCCAAAGCAGAGCATATCAACAACACCAAGGCTGTCTAACAGGGAAACACCGCCCATTGCGAAGGCTTCCGCACTTGCTGTAGAGATGGATACCGGCATTTCAAGCACAAGGTCAGCGCCGCACCGCAGAGCCATTTCTGCACGTGTATGTTTGGAGATGAGAGCAGGGGTGCCACGCTGCACATAATCTCCGCTCATGGCAACGATAACATAGTCTGCTTTTAGCTTTTCTTTTGTATACCGGATCTGATATTCATGTCCTTTGTGAAAAGGATTATATTCTGCAATAATTCCTGCTGTTTTCATAAATTTACACAGATGCTCCTTCCTGAAATTCTGTAGAGTTCTCTTTTTTTAACCATATTGCATCTTAAAAAATACTTTTTTATGTCATATTCTACCATTCAGATGCTTGAAATACAAGGCTTCAGGAGTTATAATGAAAACAGCGCAGAAAACAGATTACTGTTCACTGTATATATTCGGTGAATGGTAATGACATCTGGTATACAGATATTGTGATATCAGAACTGCTATATGAAAGGAGCCATTTTAATCATGGGATTTATTGACACACTCAAAGAGAGAGCAAAAGCAAACGTAAAAACAATCGTACTTCCGGAGACAGAGGATAAGAGAACTCTGGCAGCTACAGAGAAAATTTTAAAAGAAGGAATTGCAAAGGTTATCCTTGTTGGTAACGAAGAAGCTGTTAAAAAGAGTGCAGCTGAAGACGGATATGATATTTCCGGCGCACAGATCGTAGATCCTGCTACATCAGAGAAAACACAGGGATACATTGACAAGTTAGTAGAATTAAGACAGAAAAAAGGCATGACACCGGATCAGGCTAAAGAGATTCTTCTTAACCAGTATCTGTACTATGGTGTAATGATGGTAAAAATGGGCGATGCAGACGGTATGGTATCCGGTGCATGTCATTCTACAGCTGATACATTAAGACCATGCCTTCAGATCCTGAAAACAAAACCAGGTACAAAACTTGTATCCGCATTCTTCTTAATGGTAGTTCCGAACTGCGAATATGGCGCAAACGGCGCATTTGTATTTGCTGATTCCGGTCTGAACCAGAACCCGAATCCAGAAGAACTTGCAGCAATCGCAGCATCTTCTGCAGAATCTTTCGAACTTCTCGTTCAGGAGAAACCAGTTGTAGCTATGCTTTCACACTCCACTAAAGGCAGTGCAAAACATGCTGACGTAGACAAAGTTGTAGAAGCTACAAAGATCGCAAAAGAGCAGAATCCAGACCTTGCACTTGACGGAGAATTCCAGCTTGACGCAGCTATCGTTCCAAGCGTAGGTGCATCCAAAGCTCCGGGAAGCGAAGTAGCTGGTAAAGCTAACGTACTTGTATTCCCGGACCTTGATGCAGGTAACATCGGATACAAACTTGTACAGCGTCTTGCAAAGGCAGAAGCTTATGGACCTGTAACTCAGGGTATCGCTAAACCTGTAAACGACCTGTCCCGTGGATGCTCTGCAGACGATATCGTTGGTGTAGTAGCTATCACAGCAGTACAGTGCCAGGCTGACGACAACAAATAAGATTTCGTCATATAACAGATTCCAATCGGATCGAAAATATTTGATCGACTACATAATTAAAGGCATCGGAGGAGATATGTTCTGATTCTGATGCCTTTGATATCATTGCTCATATTTCCTTGGAAATAGTGAGAATATTAATATTATAATATGAAAGGAAAAGCTGACAGAAATATCCGAAGACTTGTACCGGGATTATGGACAATATTCGAAATTTGTTGCCGGCAGAATATGAAAATGAACGTATTAGTAATCAACTGTGGAAGTTCATCCCTGAAATATCAGCTGATCAACTCTGATTCAGAAGCAGTTCTTGCAAAGGGTCTCTGCGAGAGAATCGGTATTGACGGAAGATTAGTATATCAGAAAACAGGCTGTGACAAAGAGATCACAGAAGCTGCAATGCCTACACATAAAGAAGCAATCCAGATGGTACTGGATGCTCTCACAAATGACAAAACAGGCGCAATCGGAAGCCTGAAAGAAGTAAACGCTGTTGGACACCGTGTTGTACATGGTGGTGAGAAATTTGCCAAATCTGTAGTGATCACAGACGAAGTTATCGCAGCAGTAGAAGAGTGCAACGACCTTGCACCGCTTCACAACCCTGCAAACCTGATCGGTATCCGTGTATGCTCCGAGCTTATGCCAGGTGTACCTCAGGTAGCAGTATTCGATACAGCTTTCCATCAGACAATGCCTGCAAAAGCATATCTCTATGGTCTTCCGATCGAATATTACAAGAACTACAAAGTAAGAAGATATGGTTTCCACGGAACATCCCACAGCTTCGTTTCCAAACGTGCTGTTGAATTCCTTGGTCTTGACAAAGACAACTCCAAAGTTATCGTTTGCCACCTTGGAAATGGTTCTTCCATCAGTGCTGTTGTAAACGGCAAGTGTGTTGATACAACAATGGGTCTTACTCCACTTGAAGGTGTTGTTATGGGAACACGTTCAGGTAACATTGACCCGGCTATCATGGAATTTATCGCTAAGAAAGAGAACCTTGACATCACAGGTATGATGAACGTTCTCAACAAGAAATCCGGTCTTCTTGGATTATCCGGCGGATTATCCAGTGACTTCCGTGACCTGAACGATGCAGCTCAGAGCGGAAACGAAGATGCAGCTAACGCAATCGACGTTCTCTGCTATGGTATCGCTAAATTTGTTGGCGGATATGTTGCAGCTATGAACGGTGTAGATGCGATCGTATTTACAGCAGGTATCGGTGAAAACGCTATTCCTGTACGTGAGAAAGTTGTAAGCTATCTTGGATACCTTGGAGTTACACTTGACAAAGAAGCTAACGGCGTTCGTGGAGAAGAGATCGTGATCTCTACACCGGATTCCAAAGTTAAAGTTGCTGTAATTCCTACAAACGAAGAACTTGCAATCTGCAGAGAGACAGTAGCTCTGGTTTAATTTTCACAGATAATAAAGTGTCTGTTTTGTGTCCAAACGAGAGAAATATAACTGGATAAAAGTTATATTTATATAGAAGGGAAGGGTGCATCTGTCAGGAGCACCCTTCTTTGTGCCCGTAAGGCATGTGGAAATTACCTGATAATAATGCCGCCGGATGATAAAATACTTCGTAAAGGAATATTACTTGACAAAATGTGAAATTTTTCTAATTTATCGTTGACAAAAGCAGAGGCGGTATGTATAATAAAACAAGTGTGGATAGGAGAAAAGTATGCAGATACATTTATCAGATATTTCATCCAGTGAAGGAATGCGTATTCAGAAGACTGCAGAGTTTGGAATGGATACGATCACCTTTCAGTCAGGAAGCTTTCCGGTACTTGCAAAAGAACCCATAGAGCTTACGATCACGAATACAGGTGACAGAAATCTTGAAATCAGAGGAACAGGTAAGATTACCGTAGGTATTCCCTGTGACAGATGTCTGGAAGAGGTTTCAACAGAGATTCCTTTGGAGATTGAGCGAAAACTTGATATGAAGCTTACGGATGAAGACCGTGTGAATGATCTGGACGAAAGTTCTTATCTCACAGGTATGGACCTGGATGTGGACCAGCTGGTCTATCTTGAGGTACTGATGAGCTGGCCTTTGAAGGTTTTATGTAGAGAAGACTGCAAAGGAATCTGTAGCCAGTGCGGGAAAAACCTCAATGACGGTCCCTGTGGATGCGTCGAGGAACCTAAGGATCCCCGTATGGCAGCTATCAGTGATATATTTAGTAAATTTAAGGAGGTGTAACATAATGTCCATCTGTCCGAAGAATAAATCTTCCAAAGCAAGACGCGATAAGAGAAGAGCAAACTGGAAAATGAGCGCTCCGAACCTTGTAAAATGCAGCAAATGTGGCGAACTGATGATGCCGCACAGAGTATGCAAAGCTTGCGGAAGCTACAACAAAAAGGAAATCATTAAAGTTGAAGACTAATTTTTAATGATTGCAAAGTATGGCAGGTTCTCACATTTTGTGGGATGCCTGCTTTTTTGTATGTTAAAATATAATGCCATGGAACCCATGGTGCTCAGACTGCGGTAAAATGCAGAAATATTTTTAAAATGTGGATGAGGGAAAAGAAATGGAGAAAAAGGAAAAGGTAAATCAGATTACAGAAGGGGTGATCTGGAAACAATTGCTGTTATTTTTCTTTCCTATTGTATTTGGAACGTTTTTTCAGCAGATTTATAACACTGCAGATACGATCGTTGTCGGCCGTTTCGTAGGAAAACAGGCACTTGCTGCAGTTGGAGGTTCTGCCAGTCAGATCGCCAATCTGATCGTTGGCTTTTTTGTAGGACTTTCTTCAGGGGCAGCAGTTGTGATCTCGCAGTTTTATGGGGCAAAAGATAAGAAGAATCTGAGTAAGGCACTGCATACAGCATTTGCATTCTCCATTGCAGCGGGAATTGTTCTTACTGTAGTGGGGATTTTTCTGACCAGACCTGCATTGCTGCTTATGAAGACACCTGCAGATGTAGTAGCGGACTCTGCAGTGTATCTTCATATTTATTTCGGCGGAATGGTTTTTAACCTGGTTTATAATATGGGAGCAGCCATCCTGCGTGCAGTAGGAGACTCCAAAAGACCACTGTATGTTCTGATCATTACCTGTGTGCTGAACATTATTCTTGATCTGCTGTTTGTGGTTGCGTTTGGCATGGGTGTGACAGGAGTAGCTGTTGCTACAGTTACTTCTCAGGTGATCAGTGCGCTGATCGTAACAGTAATGCTTCTGAAAACCAGAGAGATATATGTGCTGAAGATCAATCAGATCCGTTTTGACAGAAGAATGCTGTTTTCAGTTCTGAGAATCGGTATTCCGGCAGGTCTGGAATCTGTAATGTATAATATTTCCAATATTGTGATACAGGTATTTGTAAATAATCTGGGAACTGACACAGTGGCGGCATGGGGAACTCTTGGGAAAATCGATGCTATTTTCTGGATGGTGATCAATGCGTTCGCAATTTCCATTACTACCTTTGTGGGACAGAATTTCGGAGCCGGCAAATATCACCGTATGCGAAAGAGTGTGAGTGTCTGCATGGTCATGAGTATGGTCAGTTCTGCGGTGATGATCATTTTGATGTATTCATTTGCTCCCTGGATTTATCGTCTGTTTACCACAGACAGCGCAGTGATTGTCCATGGTGTTCATATGAGTCGTTTTTTACTGCCGTCCTATTTCATTTATGTGATCATAGGGATTCTGTCCGGGGCACTGAGGGGTACCGGGAAGGTTCTGGTGCCTATGCTCCTTACCTGCGGCGGTGTGTGTTCCCTGAGAATCCTGTGGCTTTTTACAGCCGGACAGATGTACCCGGGAATTAATACGATCATGCTCAGCTATCCGGTTTCATGGAGCATTACGGCAGTATTGTTTATTGTATATTATTTTATGAAATTTCCAGGAAAGAAAAAGGAGAATTAATCATTTTTCGGTACACCATTTTTCATGAAATAATGCAGTTTATCCTATGTCTGTTGCCGAAATTCACCAGATAAGGTAAGCTAAGAACAAAGGAAATTGAGAATAAAGATAACGGATCGAGTAGTAATGTAAAATGAAAGTATGAAAAAAGCATGAGAAAACAGAAAATAACAGTTCTGATTTTAATGATAACTCTGTGCCTGACTGGCATATGGGGAATGAAAAAAAATACCACAGTATGGGGCGCGGTGATCCGGGTAAATGATGTGATCGTACCGAAGGATATTCCTGCAGTAGCTGTAGAAATAAATAAAAGCAGCGAACTGATCGCTGAGAAACTGTCTCGGGTTTTCTATACAGTTTATACAGACACAGATACACTGCATATTCCAGTGTTCTGGGATGTTTCGTCTGTAAATATGAAACTGGCAGGCGTTTACACAATGAAAGGTGTACTGAAGCTTCCGCCTGAGTATGCTTTTGATGAGAGTGAAAGTCTGCAGGTACAGACAACTGTTTCTGTGCAGTACCCGGACAAACCGGATATTAATATATATTACAGGCTGACTGCGGCAGGAATCTATATATTTCCCTGGTTGAAGCAGGAAAATTTTGACTCCATGGAAGCTTATCTGAAGAAAGAAAGCGGACAGTGGATCAACCTCACTGAGGAGGGCTTTGCTCTCTGTGAAGAGGAGGGCCTGTATGTATCTAACCAGAGTATGGTTGTGGGCAATACCTATTCTCTGTTGGTAACCTATGATAATGGAAGGAAGCAGACCAATACTCTGCGGTTTCAATATCAAAAAGACGGCAGTCTTAAAATTTACGGTTATCAGCACAGTTTGCTTGGAAACACACAGAAGCCTGGAAAGATCATCTGCTCTTATGATACCGGAGATGAGAAATATCTCAGCAGATGTGCTGCCTATGCAGTAAAAACGGGGGGAAGCCTGAAGCAGATTGAGAAAGAATTGAAGGAGAATGTCAGACTGAGGGTCAGTACTGCTGAAACATTTGAAAATACAGCCGAGAATCCGGAACTGATTCTGGAATCTTCCTGGGATCTGAGCCGGGTGAACAGGGAAAAACAAGGCGTGTACAAGGTAACCGGATCATTTGTGATCCCAGAGGGATATGAAGTATCTGACAGCCTGACGCTGCCAGAGGCATATGCATATCTTTCTGTACAGAAAAAAGGAGAACCACAGATTAATACCTACAGCATGCCGATGGTAGACCTGCTGGAATTTCCTATGCTGCTGGATGGATTTTCAGCAGAGGAACGCCGGAACATACAGGTTTACCTCTCTGAGAATGCGGGAAATTACCGGAAAATTGATGATGACCTGGTGGAAGTGACTTCTGATGGAATTCAGATTTATTACAGAGAGATATTAAAGAAAGGACAGAACTACCAGATCTGTGCTGTCTATGAGAAAGGGAGCACAGGAATTTATTCTTTTTCCTATAATGATGCGTTTATTGTCAATGAATACTGGCATGAGCGAAATTTTTCGGACAGAGAGGAAAAAGATCTTCCTGACATTGTGCAGAAAACACCTGCTTCGTCAGAAGTAGTACAGGAAGAAAAGAAAGAGAATCTGAATACGGGAAGTGCCGGATATCATTATGGTGACTCTTACGGAACAGACAATAATACAGAAGGACAGAATAGCAGCAGTAACAAAGCTTCTGATGCAAAATCTGCTGAAATATCGGATACAGAGAATTCCGTGACAGAGTTAAGCACCGACACCATTACTGCAGTCAGTGGAAAGAGAATGCTTCTTATGATCCAACAGAATGGAAGTGCAAGGTTTGAGAAACAGGGAATCTCTGTAACATTTTCTCCGGATACAGTGAACGGATGGAAGATCAATGCAGAGGATGAAATCCAGATAAGAATCGAGAAAACGTCAGAAACTGCATTTTCTCTGCGGATTTTTGTCAGAGGTGAGGAGGTAACAGAAGTTCCGGGAACAGTGGTGGAATTTCAGACATCTGTGTTTGGCGGAATCCAGTTACCTGAAACAGTAAAAGCGGAGGATGTGCAGGGAAATCAATATGCAGTGAATTATCAGGAAAAACAAAATGTTCTCCGTATGGAGATCAACCAGACAGGGGATTATTTTTTGACAGATGGAAAGTCAGAAAGTATAGGAAATCAGACGGATGAAGAAAGCGTGGAAGCTGTTTCAGATGGAGAAGACACAGGATTTACAGAAGAAGAGTCGGTGTCGGAAGAGAAAACAGAACAGAAAGCAGAAGCTTCCGCCAAACAGTTTCTGATGATAATACTTACATTACCGACAGTATGTATCCTGGTGGCTGCCATTATTTTTGCAATTCGTAAAAAACGCAGATAAGCGACAGTGGAAAGGCAAACAAAGCACCTGAAAACAGAAGGAGGTGTCAGCAATGAAGAAGAACTGGAAATATTCATTACTACTCATAGCAGTTGTATTTGCATTGACTATGGGCATATTCTTTCTGTTTTACCGATTTGATAACAAATATACGGCCAGGGGGGACCAGGCCATTCAGGGAATCCTCTATGTGCCTGATGATGATTCTGTGCATTATCTTGCCAGGGAATGGGAATATTATCCGAATGTATTGCTGACACCGCAGGAAATAAAGGAACAGAAGGAGGACTACTACAGCCGTTATGTTTCCATTGGCGAGTACGGTGGAATGGACCTGGGCGACAAAAATAAATCTCCTTTTGGAAGTGGTACCTATCGGATGACCCTGGTGCTTCCTGAAAAAGAAAAACAATATGCTATTGGCCTGACAGAGATTTTTTCTGCTTACAAGCTGTATATTAATGGGGAATTGATGGGGCAGATGGGAAATCCGGATCCGGACAATTACCAGGAGCAGATTCAGAACAGGGTATTTACCTTTGAGGGAAAAGGAACTGCAGAGATTGTGATCGCAGTGACAGACAAACATTCGGTGTCATCGGGAATTCAGTATGTGCCGGTTTTGGCTTCTCCTTTTAAAGTGAATATTATCCGCGGGTTGTCACTTATGATTGCTGTGGTATTTATGGCTTTTACATTTTTTGTCCTGATTTTTTCAGTGTATATGTATATGCGAACTAAAAAAGTGGAGTTTGGACTTTTTGCCCTGCTTTGTATCTGTGTGCTGGGATATGGTTCTTATCCGATCCTGCATTCCTTTGTTGCAGTAAAAGTACAGCCTTGTTATGGAATGGAGGCATTGTTCTATTATCTGATGTTTGCCGGTGTTATGCTGGTACAACAGAAGATCCTGGGAGGTGAGGAAAGGATTCCGGAAATTCTTGCAGGTGTGGCCGCAGCAGCCGGAGTGATGGTTTTTGTGGCAGAAATGCTGTGCAGCAGAGCCCAGTCTGCAACAGGGCTGTATCTGATCTCTAAGCTTACAGAGATTTTGAAGTGGGCAGCAGCCGGTTATCTGCTTTTCAGAAGTGTAAAGGAGATAAAACAGAAGTACAGTAATGTACTTTTAGTCGGAATTGTTGTTTATGCAGCGTCTCTGGCAGCAGACAGGATATGGAGATTATATGAGCCGATCATTGGCGGGTGGTTTACGGAAATTGGTGCAGCAGTGCTTGTAGCCAGTGTGGGACTGACTCTGTGGATGGAGCTTGCCAATGCTTACAGATTTCAGCTTACCTATGGAGAATACAGCCGTCAGATGGAACAGAAACTGCAGATACAGAAACAGAATTATGAGGAACTTACAGAAAAGATGGATGAGATCAGCAGGATGCGCCATGATATGAGACACCATCTGCGCACCATCATGTCTTACACCCAGCAGGGAAAATATCAGGAGATGATGGAATACCTGCAGGAGTATGCATCCGTTATAACAGAAAAGGAAAAGCTAATCTGTTATTGCAGAAACATGGCCGTAGATGCAGTGATCCATTTTTATGCAGGAGAACTGAGGAAGAAAGGGATTCCTTTTGAATGTGATATGATGCTGCCGCAGAATATTGGCATTTCAGATACAGATCTGTGCAAAATATATGGAAATCTTCTGGAAAATGCCGTAGATGCAGTAAAAGATCTGCTGACGGAAAATAAGCCTTATGTAAAGATGCTTACAAAGGTTAAGAACAGGAAGCTTCTGATAGAGATTTCAAATCCATATTCCAATGGAATCCAGCGAAGGGAAAAAGTTTTTTATTCAACAAAGCATGAAGGCTTTGGAATCGGAACAGCGTCTGTGGTAGAAGTGGTACAACGAATGGGCGGATATGTAGTTTTTAATACAGAAGAGGGTATTTTTAAAGTAAATATCTTTCTGCCGGTGAAAACAGTACAGTAAATAAATAGTTACTGCCCGGAGGGGAAGAGGCATATCGGAAATACTTATTTATCAGAGTCTGAAGAGAATAAGTATTCCAGATATGCTTTTTTTATTGCGTTGGAGCCACGCTTGCGTACAGTAACAAGCTCCTGATTGTCCATAACAAAGCCTTCATCTGTGGATTTCTCGATGTGATCCATATTTACGATACAGCCTCTGTAACAGGAGAGAAAACATTTCATTCCCTCCAGAAGCTCTTCGAATTTCTGGAAGGTTATGTAGGAGCGTATAATGCCTGCATCTGTGGTATGTACCTGAACTGCATTGCGGTAGGTATCCACGTACAGGATGCTCCTGACAGGAATCTTTACAGGGGTACGGTCGGAGATCAGCTCTATATATCTGGAATTCTGCGACTGCCTGAACTGGATTGTTGAGAGGATCCGGCAAAGCTTCTCCGGGTCAAAGGGCTTCAGCAGATAGTAGGATGCCTGTACATCATAGCTTTCCACAGCAAAGGAATCACTGCTTGAAATAAAAATCAGAGCAGCTGTATCCCTGGCTTCGCGGAGCTTTCTGGCTGCATCCATACCGGTCATACTGCCCATATAAATATCCATAATGATCAGGTCGTAAAATCCGGGTATGTATTTAGTAAAAAAAGCTTCTGCGCTGGAATACAAATGGATGTCTGCGGATGTGTTCTGGGATTCATAATAAGAAGAAATGACAGATTTTACCTGACGCAGATCTTCCTTTGAATCGTCAAGGATTGCAATATTCAAAAGGAGTACCTCCTAAATTAACTTAAACATAATTTGTATTTTAGCGTATTTTCATGAGTTATTCAAGTACGGATTCCTTACTGAAAGCAAGTAATACCATAAGTATTTATTCATTTTTCCATATTTCATGAAAAATGTCATTTAATCCCATGTATCTTGAAAATAAGACTGAAATTTTTTATAGTAAGAACATAGAAATTCAGTTTAGAAAAATGTACACACATTTTAAGAAAGGGATGGTAAAAAATATGAAAAACTGGAAAAAAATAATGGCAGGTCTTTGTGCTGCTGCAATGGTAAGCTCTATGGTTGTTCCGGTATGGGCTGCAGAGGAGACTACAGAAGAAGCAGCAGATGACGGAGATGTCGCAGATGTATCAGAGGCAATGTTAGGACTCTGGAAGGACAGCGCAGGAGATATCTACGGATTCTACAAAGATAATTCGTTTTTTGGTCAGTGGAAGGATGAAGAGCAGGATGTTCTTGGTGTATATGCCCTGAGTTCAGACGGAGAATATACAGCTCTGGTAATGCAGTTCGCAAATGACGACGGCACGTATGATGATGAAAATACGGTAACTTATCTGGTGCAGGCAAATGAGGAAGAGAATCTTCTGGAACTTTATGATCCGGACAGTCTGGATCTGACTGCAACTCTGGAGCCTTATCAGGCAGACGGAGATGAGGCAGATTATAATCAGACCTATCAGGATATGGGTGATATCCTGACAGAGTGTTATTCCGGCGAGACAGAAGCAGGTGAGAACTTTATTTATGCAGCTAATGATGATGGAACTTTCTGCTCAGTACTTGTGATCGATCAGGATGATAACTATGTAAGCTTTGTTGGTGAAGGTACTTTTGATGAAGAGAAAGGTACTGTGACGATTACTGATGAAGTTTCTGAGATGGCACTTACTTTTGGCGTGGCAGTGAATGATGATGATACACTGACACTGGATATGGGTGATCTTGGAAGCGCTACTGTACAGGAAGCTACACTGGCGGTTGCAGTTCAGGGACTGAAGTATGCAGTTGAGAATGGAACTGAGATGAACTAAGCAATTCCTTTTCAGGGACAAAAATATGTGATTTTGAGGATACTCCTCTTCGGATAGATTTATTCGGAGGGGAGTGTTTTTTCTGTGCCGGGGGTTTTAGAATGGCTGGGAAGATGGTATAATGAGGAACGAATTCTATAGTTTTTGTGGAAGTGTTACAGATGAGCAGAAACAGACAGGAAGCGAAAATTACGAGAGAGGTTTGAATTTATGAATATTCTGAATATAGAGCATGTTTCCAAGGTGTTTGGTGAGAAGGTGGTGCTGGATGATGTTTCCTACGGGGTGCATCAGGGAGATAAGATTGGGATCATCGGGATTAATGGGACCGGGAAGTCTACAATTCTGAAGATCATCGGCGGTCTGGAGGAGCCGGATGAGGGGCAGGTGATCACTCAAAATGGCCTGAGAATCACGTATCTTCCACAGATGCCGGAGTTTCCGCAGGGAGCTTCTGTCCTGGATTATGTGGCAGAAGGAAAGTGGCAGAAGGACTGGAGTACTGAGAGCGAGGCAAGGAATGTTCTGAATAAGCTGGGAATTACAGACCATGGGGAGAAGATCGATCATTTATCCGGGGGACAGAAGAAAAGGGTGGCACTGGCAAGGACTCTGGTGAATCCCTGTGATGTGCTGCTTCTGGACGAGCCTACCAACCATCTGGATAATGAAATGGTGACCTGGCTGGAGGACTTCCTGAGAAGTTTTAAGGGCGTTGTGATTATGGTTACTCATGACAGATATTTCCTCGACAGGGTTACTAATAAGATTCTGGAGATTTCCCATGGCGGCCTTTATGCTTATGAGGCTAATTACTCGAAGTTTCTGGAACTGAAGGCAGAGCGTGAGGAGATGGAGCTTGCCAGTGAGAGGAAGAGACAGAGCGTACTCCGCATGGAACTGGAGTGGGCAAAGCGTGGATGCAGAGCCAGAAGTACCAAGCAGCGGGCACGTCTGGAACGCCTGGAGGCACTGAAGAACGGAAAAGCTCCGGTGCGGGATGCGAATGTGGAGCTGGATTCTGTTGAGACACGTATGGGAAAGAAGACGATCGAACTTCACCATATCAGCAAGAGTTTTGGTGAGAAGAAGATCCTGGATGATTTTAATTATATTGTGCTGCGCAATCAGCGTCTGGGAATTATCGGCCCCAATGGATGCGGAAAGTCAACTTTGATCAAGATTATTGATGGGATGATACAGCCGGATGCAGGAGAAGTGGAAATTGGAGAAACCATTCGCATAGGGTATTTTGCACAGGAAGTGCCGGATATGGATACCAATCAGCGTGTGATCGATTATATCCGCGACGTGGCAGAGTATATTCCGACCAGAGACGGGAAGATTTCCGCAACAATGATGCTGGAGAGGTTTCTTTTTGATTCTGCCATGCAGTATGCACCCATTGCCAAATTGTCAGGTGGTGAGAAGAGGCGTCTGTATCTGCTGAAGGTTCTGATGGAGGCGCCGAATGTGCTTCTTCTGGATGAGCCAAGTAATGATCTGGATATTCCTACACTGACCATTCTGGAGGATTATCTGGATTCTTTTGCAGGGATTGTGATCGCAGTGTCTCATGACAGGTATTTTCTGGATAATATTGTGGACAGGATTTTTGCTTTTGAGGGGAATGGACATCTGACCCAGTATGAGGGCGGATATACGGATTATACAGAGGCGCTGGCGAGAAAAGGCGGGGCAGTATCTGAAGGACAGAGCACTGCAGTTGGTGCGGAAAAGAAGAAGTCGGCTCAGGCAGACTGGAAGCAGAATCGTCCCCAGAAGCTGAAATTTACCTATAAAGAGCAGAGGGAATTTGAAACCATCGATGATGATATTGCAGCGCTGGAGGAACTGCTGGAGAAGCTGGATAAGGATATGGAGGCCAATGCCACCAATTCTGTGAAGCTTCGTGAGATCATGGAGCAGAAGGAGAAGGCACAGGCAGATCTGGATGAGAAGATGGACAGGTGGGTTTATCTGAATGATCTGGCGGAGCGAATCGAAGCACAAAAAAGTGAAAAGTGATTTTTTTCAGATGCTATTGACTTTGCAGAGGGTTCTTTAGTATGATACAGATTATGGAAGATTGCAGGAGCTGCTTTGCAGCGGGGCAATTTGCGGATGCCGGGTCAGTAACAGAAAATATCTTTTGATTCTGACATCTGTAAGTGAACAGTAAGTGAACAGGAGATATAAAAATATGACAGAACAGGTCAGAGTTGTAGTGGACGCAATGGGCGGGGATAATGCCCCGGCAGAACCTGTCAGAGCTGCAGTGGAAGCTGTAACAGAGAGACAGGACATAAAAGTAATTCTTACAGGAAAACAGGAAGTGATAGATAAGGAACTGGCGAAATATTCCGGATATCCGAAGAACCAGATCCAGGTTGTCAATGCATCCCAGGTGATCGAGACAGCAGAACCCCCTGTTTTTGCAATCCGTAAGAAAAAAGATTCATCAATCGTAGTAGGTTTGAATATGGTTAAGAAACAGGAGGCAGATGCCTTTGTTTCATCAGGAAGTACAGGAGCTGTTCTTGTTGGCGGACAGGTACTGGTAGGCAGAAGTAAAGGTGTGGAGAGGCCGCCTCTTGCACCGTTGATCCCTACCACGAAGGGTGTTTCCCTTCTGATCGACTGTGGTGCCAATGTGGATGCACGTCCATCGCATCTGGTGCAGTTTGCGAAGATGGGCTCTATTTATATGGAGAACGTAGTTGGTATTAAAAATCCAAAAGTTGCCATTGTAAATAACGGGGCGGAAGAGGAGAAGGGAAATGCACTTGTAAAAGAAACTTTCCCCCTTCTGAAAGAATGCAAAAGCATTAATTTCATCGGAAGTATAGAAGCCAGAGATATCCCGGCAGGATATGCGGATGTGGTCGTATGCGAAGCATTTGTGGGAAATGTGATCCTTAAATTATATGAGGGAGTTGGTTCTGCCCTGGTCCAGAAGATCAAAGAAGGAATGATGACCAGCACAAGAAGTAAGATTGGTGCACTTCTGGTAAAGCCTGCACTGAAAGAAACTCTGAAATCCTTTGATGCAACGGAATATGGCGGAGCACCGCTTCTGGGGCTTAAAGGACTTGTGGTAAAGACGCATGGAAGTGCCAAAGCCATTGAGATCAAACATGGTATTTTCCAGTGTGTACAGTTTAAACAGGAGAAGATCAACGAGAAGATCGCAGAGCGTATCCTGGAGGATCAGGAAGTACTGAAGTCCGGAGCAGAATAGAGCAGGACAGGAACAGAAACAGGAAGGAGGGTTGAAGATGGAACTGGAGAAAATAAAAGCTATCATAGCAGAGGTTCTGAATATTGATGCAGATTCGATCACAGAAGACACTACATTTGTAGATGATCTTGGTGCAGACTCTCTTGATATTTTTCAGATTATTATGGGGATTGAAGAGGAGTATGACATTGAGCTGGATAATGAATCTGTCGAACAGATTCAGACAGTCGGTGATGCTGTTGAAGCAATTCGGACAATTAAATAAAAATGTAACTGTCCGGCAGTCTGAAATTTGACAGGAGCATAATACAGGCGCACTGAGCAGTTGCAAAAAATGATGCCGCAGGGTTGTCAGATGACAGCCCTGTGCATGTGGAGAGGGTTAGAGGAATGAATAGAAAGACAGAAGAATTAGAAGAAATCATAGGATATCATTTTAAAAATAAACATTATCTTACACAGGCACTGACTCACAGTTCCTATGCAAATGAGAAGAAGCTGGGGAAGCTGGGCAGCAATGAGAGACTGGAGTTTCTGGGAGATGCTGTGCTGGAGCTGATCAGCAGTGATTATCTGTATGCAAGATTTACCCAGATACCGGAGGGAGAGCTGACAAAGAAGAGAGCCAGCCTGGTGTGTGAGCCAAGCCTTGCCTATTGTGCAAGAGAATTCGGACTGCCACAGTTTCTGTTGCTTGGAAAGGGCGAGGATATGACAGGCGGAAGAAACAGGGATTCTATCGTCTCTGATGCAACAGAGGCTTTACTGGGAGCTATCTATCTGGATGGTGGTTTTGCTAATGCAAAGGAGTTTGTGCTGAATTTTATCCTGAATGATATTGAACATAAACAGCTCTTTTATGATAGCAAGACCATCCTGCAGGAAATCGTGCAGGAAAACGGAACACAGCCGGTGGAATATATTCTGACAAAAGAAGAAGGCCCGGATCATAACAAAAACTTTACTGTGGAGGCAAGAGTAAACGGAAAAGTGATGGGACAGGGAAGCGGTCATACAAAGAAAGCAGCAGAACAGGCCGCAGCATACCAGGCGATTCGTGTACTCAGAAAATAAACAGGAGAATTATGTATTTAAAGAATATAGAGGTACAGGGATTTAAGTCTTTCGCCCAGAAGATCAATTTTGAATTTCATAACGGGATCACCGGTATTGTAGGTCCGAACGGAAGTGGAAAGAGCAATGTCGGTGATGCGGTGAGATGGGTGCTGGGTGAACAGAGTGCCAGATCTCTGCGAGGAGGAAATATGCAGGATGTTATTTTCTCCGGTACAGAGACAAGAAAACCCCTGGGTTATGCATCGGTGGCGATCACACTGGATAATTCAGACCATAAGCTTCCGGTTGATTTTAACGAGGTTACGGTTACCAGAAGGCTTTACCGTTCAGGAGAGAGTGAATATAAGATCAACGGAAGTGCCTGCAGACTGAAAGATATCAATGAGATGTTTTATGATACAGGTATCGGTAAAGAAGGATATTCCATTATCGGACAGGGACAGATCGACAGGATCCTAAGCGGTAAACCGGAAGAGAGAAGAGAGCTTTTTGATGAGGCAGCAGGTATTGTTAAATTTAAGAGAAGAAAGAATACCACGATCAAAAAACTGGAGGAAGAACGCCAGAACCTGGTCAGAGTGACAGATATCCTCTCGGAGCTTACCAGACAGCTGGAACCACTGGAGAAACAGTCAGAGACAGCAAGAGTTTATCTTTCCAAAAGAGAGACTCTTAAGGAACTGGATGTGAATATGTTCCTGATGGAGTATGCTGCTGCAGCCAAAGAACTCAAGGAACTGGAAGAGAAGAACATAATTGCGCAGAATCAGCTGAAGGATACCCAGAGTTCCTATGACCGGACCAAGGTGGAATATGAACGTCTGGAACAGGAGCTGGAAGATTTAAATTCCAAAATGGATGCACTTCGCATTTCCGGTCAGGAGCAGGCAATCCGTAAACAACAGCTGGAAGGCCAGATCAATGTATTAAATGAGCAGATACTGGCAGGGGCACAGAATGAAGAGCATTATAAGGGACGTATCCAGACTATTGAGGCTGAACTTTCAGTAAGAACAGATTCAAAGAAGAAACTTGAAGAAGAAAAAACGGATATTTATGCACAGTTAAAGGCTGTCCGTAAGAAACTTTCTGAGGAAGAAGAGAAATTAAGGACAGCGCAGGAGAATATGGAAGCCTGTACTCTCGAAGTGGAGAATGGCAAAAATGAGATCATTGAAATTCTGAACAGCCGCGCCAATGTCAAGGGTAAAGCCCAGAGATTTGATGCAATGATGGAACAGGCAGAAATCCGTAAGGCAGAGATCAGCCAGCGTATTCTCAGACTGAAGAGTGAAGAGGAAGAGCAGCAGACCATTCTGACTACAGCCCGGAAACAGTATGATGAGATTACATCCCAGATTGAAAATGCCAATGAGGAATGTGAACATCTGAATCTGAGTGTGATGAAGATTCAGGAAAAGCTGAAGGAACAGAACACAAAGCTGGAAGCAGAACAGACAGCCTATCACAGAGAGGCATCCCGGCTGGATTCTCTCAGAAATATCGCGGAGCGTTATGATGGATACGGAAACAGTATCCGGAGAGTTATGGAACAAAAAGAACGTGTTCCGGGAATCCAGGGTGTTGTCGCAGATCTGATCCAGGTAAACAAAGATTATGAGATCGCTATCGAGACAGCTCTTGGTGGGAGCATTCAGAATATTGTTACAGATAATGAGCAGACCGCCAAAACCATGATCGAATTTCTGAAAAAGAATCGTTATGGACGTGCAACCTTTCTTCCCATGAGCAGCATAAGTCCCAGAGGTGAGTTTACACCGAAAGAAGCACTGAAAGAGCCGGGCGTTGTGGGGATTGCCAGCGAACTGGTGTCCGTAGCTTCTCAGTATCAGCAGATCACGAAATTCCTTCTTGGAAGAGTGCTGGTAGTTGATAACATTGATCATGCCATTGCAATAGGAAAAAAATACAGACACAGTCTGAGAATGGTCACAACAGAAGGTGAATCCTTAAGCCCGGGAGGTTCCATGACCGGCGGTGCCTTCAGAAACAACAGCAATCTGCTTGGAAGACGGCGTGAGATAGAGGAACTGGAAACAAAAGTAAACCAGCTGAAGCAGAATCTGACCGAAATGCAGAACGCTGTTGAGGAAAATAAAAATCAGAGAAACAGGCTTCGTGATGCCATTGCAGGATTTCAGGAAAAACTCCGTCAGAAATATATAGAACAGAATACTGCCAGAATGAATATCAAACAGCAGGAAAAGAAAGCTGAGGAGATCCGAAGCGGATATGCGCAGATCAACAGAGATCAGGCAGAGATCAAACGCCAGGTCATGGAAATCCGGCAGGATCATGAACGGATTGCCAGGGAACTGGAGAGCTCAAAGCAGGATGAGAAAGAACTGGAGAGTTTTATTGAGGCAAAGCAGTCAGAACTGGATGAATGGAAAGAAGAAGAGAAGAAAATCACCCGGGAGTTAGAAGAAATCCGTCTTCAGTCATCCGCTCTTGAACAGAAGGAGAAATTTGACCAGGAAAACCTGAGCCGTCTGAAATCAGAAATCACAGCTTTTATGACTGAGAAAGAGGATATTTATCAGTCTCTTGCTCACAGCAGTGAAGAGATGGAAAAGAAGCAGGAGATGATCACTCAACTGAAAAAAGAGTCAAAAGAGTCTGTCCTTCATGAAGAACAGGCACAGATGCAGCTGAAAAATCTGCAGAAGGAGAAAGAGAGCAGAACTTCTCAGCATAAAGATTTTTTTGAGAAAAGAGATTATCTGTCCGGTCAGATCGGACTTCTGGATAAGGAATGTTACCGTCTGCAGGGACAGATGGACAAGCTGGAGGAGAACAGGGAAGAGCGGATTGCCTATATGTGGTCCGAGTATGAGATCACTCCCAATAATGCCGTTTCCTACAGAAAAGAGGAACTTACTGATCTTTCGCAGATGAAGCGACAGGCAGCTCAGATTAAAGATGATATCAGAAAGCTGGGACCTGTAAATGTAAATGCTATTGAGGATTATAAGGAACTTCTGGAAAGACACACCTTTCTGTCCGGCCAGTATGAGGATCTGGTCACAGCGGAGAAAACTCTGGAACAGATCATTCAGGAGCTGGATGAGGGAATGCGGAAACAGTTTTCTGAGAAATTCGGCGAGATCCGGAATGAATTTGACAAGGCATTCAAGGAATTGTTCGGAGGCGGAAAAGGAACTCTGGAGCTGGATGAAGAGGCAGATATCCTGGAGGCAGGAATTAAGATCATTTCCCAGCCGCCGGGAAAGAAACTGCAGAATATGATGCAGCTTTCCGGCGGGGAAAAAGCTCTGACAGCTATTGCACTTCTTTTCGCGATCCAGAATCTGAAGCCGTCACCGTTCTGTCTGCTGGATGAGATCGAGGCAGCACTGGACGATTCCAATGTTGGACGATTCGCCGGATATTTACAGAAGTTGACGAAAAACACACAATTTATTATAATAACACATAGACGTGGAACTATGAACGCCGCAGACCGGCTTTATGGTATTACCATGCAGGAAAAAGGGGTATCAACACTGGTTTCCGTCGATCTGGTGGAGAACCAGCTTACCCAGTAACAGGAGGAGTTTCACATGGCAGAAGAAAAAAAAGGTTTTTTTAAACGATTAGTCAGTGGACTGGCAAAGACCAGAGACAATATCGTAGCCGGATTTGACAGTATTTTCAGTGGCTTTTCCAGCATTGATGAAGATTTTTATGAAGAGCTGGAAGAGATTCTGATCATGGGTGATATCGGGATCAATGCGACCACTTCTATTATTGAGAATTTAAAGAAAGAGGTTTCCGAACGTCATGTTAAGGAACCGATGGAATGTAAACAGCTTCTGATCAATGAGATCAAGGATCAGATGCGTGTGGACAGCACAGAGTATGAATTTGAGAACCGCAAATCCGTAGTCTTGGTGATCGGTGTCAATGGTGTCGGAAAAACCACCTCAGTAGGAAAACTTGCAGGAAAATTAAAAGACCAGGGCAAGAAGGTTATCCTTGCAGCAGCAGATACTTTCCGCGCAGCAGCAGGAGAGCAGCTTACTGAATGGGCGAACCGGGCAGGTGTAGAGATCATCGGTGGACAGGCGGGAGCAGATCCTGCATCTGTTATCTATGATGCGGTGGCAGCAGCCAAAGCAAGAAATGCAGACGTACTTCTCTGCGATACGGCAGGACGTCTTCATAATAAAAAGAACCTTATGGAAGAACTCCGCAAGATTTACAGGATCCTGGAGAGGGAGTATCCGGATGCATATCTGGAGACACTGGTAGTGCTGGATGGTACTACCGGACAGAACGCCCTTGCACAGGCGAAACAATTTGCGGAGGTCGCAAATGTCAGCGGTATTATCCTTACCAAGCTGGACGGAACTGCCAAAGGTGGTATCGCAGTTGCAATCCAGTCTGAACTGGATATACCGGTGAAGTACATTGGCGTAGGAGAGAGTATTGACGATCTTCAGAAATTCGATGCAGATGCTTTTGTAAATGCGTTGTTTGATGTAGACCATAAAGAAAACCCGGACGCTTAAGATTATGATGTACTTTAGGAGTCAAATCAGGTAAAAAAAGATTCCGGGAGTACATTCAGGACAAAATGGAGGAAAAACAATGCTTACTTTAGAGAGTTTTGAACAGGCATCAGAGATCGTAAAACAGGTCACACAGGAAACAAAGCTGGTCAAGAGCAGCTATTTCAGTGAACTTACAGGAAACAAGGTTTATTTAAAACCGGAGAATATGCAGCGCACAGGTGCATATAAGGTTCGTGGTGCTTATTATAAGATCAGCACTCTTTCCGATGAAGAGAGAAACAAAGGTCTGATTACAGCATCTGCCGGAAATCATGCACAGGGCGTTGCCTATGCTGCACATAAATATGGAGTGAAGGCAGTGATCGTTATGCCTACCACAACTCCGCTGATCAAGGTTGAGAGAACAAAGAGTTACGGTGCAGAGGTTATCCTGCATGGTGATGTATATGATGAGGCATGTGCACATGCACTGGAACTTGCTGAGAAAGAGGGATATACCTTTATCCATCCTTTCGATGATCCGGCAGTTGCCACAGGACAGGGTACCATTGCAATGGAGATCATTCAGGAGCTTCCGCTTGTTGATTATATTCTGGTTCCGATCGGTGGAGGCGGACTTGCAACAGGTGTTTCCACACTTGCGAAGCTGTTAAATCCACATATCAAAGTCATCGGTGTGGAACCGGCAGGGGCTGCCTGCATGAAAGCTTCTCTGAAGAAGGGTGAGGTTGTGACTCTTCCGCACGTAAATACGATTGCTGACGGTACTGCAGTACAGACACCCGGAAAGAAAATCTTCCCGTATATCCAGAAGAATCTGGACGATATCATCACTATCGAGGATGATGAACTGATCGTTGCTTTCCTTGATATGGTTGAGAACCATAAGATGATCGTAGAGAATTCCGGTCTTCTGACAGTGGCAGCGCTTCGTCATCTGGATGTGAAGGGAAAGAAGATTGTTTCTATCTTAAGCGGTGGAAATATGGATGTTATTACCATGTCTTCTGTTGTTCAGCATGGTCTGATCCAGAGAGACAGAATCTTCACAGTATCTGTGCTCATTCCGGATAAGCCGGGCGAACTGGTACGCGTGGCAAGCGTGATCGCCAGGGCTCAGGGCAATGTTATCAAGCTGGATCATAACCAGTTTGTAAGCACGAACAGAAATGCGGCAGTGGAACTTAAGATTACATTGGAGGCTTTTGGCACAGATCATAAGAATGAGATTGTTAAAGCTCTCGAAGATGCAGGATGCAGACCAAAGGTGATCCGTCCAAGTCTGTGATTGTCTCAGAGCAGCATCTGCCATGTAAATAAATGAAATGGGAGCCCTGGTGTTCAGTATATGGATATCAGGGCTTTTTTGTAACTTATATTAGAGGTCTCAAAGGGACGCGCAGAAAAACAGTTTGTTTCGCTGGATATTTAGCGGTAATTTATGGAATTGCTATAAATTAACTTTGTCAAGAGAAGATGCTTGATATTAATTTTGAAAGAATGTCGTAAATACGCGCTTTTCCGGGCATATCGGCAGGAGTCTGTGACAATCTTGTGACAAATGCGGGAAAAATATGGATTTACAGTGTGAGAAAGCAGTAGAAAAGATATGGTGGTTCGGTTATAATAAAGAAAAAAGTATCGAAGCAGGAAAGGAGAAAACATTATGCCGGTAACAATAAAAATATTGTTGGATCAGTATACCGAAATATTACGGAAGATATATGGAAGTCATTTAAAGACAGTAATTTTATATGGATCCTATGCAAGGGGAGATTATAAGGCAGATTCTGATATAGATATAATGATTCTCCTGGACTTGTCAGACATAGATATTAAACAGTATCGCCATGAATTGTCAGGAGAAACTTTTGATTTCAATATGGATCATGACCTTGATATTAAACCGATAGCAAAAAGCCAACAGCATTTCCAGAACTGGGTTGATGTATACCCATTTTATGCGAATGTAAAGAAAGAAGGGGTGAAACTGTTTGATGCAGCCTAATGAAAAGGGAACGCAGAAAGATTTGGTATTGTATCGTATTGAAACCTCTAAAAGTGACATCAAAGCAGCTGAAATCCTTTTGGCAGCTAAAGAATTCCGTGGAGCAAATAACCGGGCATATTATGGGATTTACCATGCAATATCAGCTGTGCATGCGCTGGATGGCAATGCGTATAAAAGACATAAAGATGCTCTGGCGAATTTCAATAAGAATTATGTAAAACCGGAGATTTTTCCGAGAAAGCTTGGAAAGAAAATTGTTGAATCAGAAGAAATCCGTCATGCCAGTGATTATGATGATTTCTATATAGCGACAAGAGAAGAGGCTGAGGAACAGATCCAGACAGCAAAAGAGTTGGTATCACGTGTAGAAGAATATGTACAGGCAAGATGGAAGAAAGAGTCTGAAAAGACTGTTCGAAATGCGGAATACCTAGTACAGAATCGCATTAATTATTAAGTAATATCCCTATGGAAATTTTTCAAAATATATGGCATAATCAAAAGAAAAATCAAGGAGATCATTCAGAAGAAATTCTGCCTAAGTATAAAGAAAATGGACTTACTAAAACAGAGATTGTAGAAGGAATGGTATTAGAATTGGCAACAATTCAGCAGGCAGATAATCTCTCTGTTTCTGTAAATCAAAAAGAAGTAGAAGAAAGATATGATGAATTAGTTGAATTAGAAGAGCCCGTTTTTCACCAAAAAGCAATTAAACAATATGGAACGGAAGAGAAACTAAAACAAGCATTATATTATAAATTGGTTTATAATGCGATAAATGATAAAATAGATGAATTGTTTTTAGAGAACTATTCTATTAGAGAAGAACTACTTCAAGTAAGAGCTAGCGATTATGTTTCACAGTATACTGCTGCTGATTTTGAAGAAAATGATATGGATAAAGAAATTTTTTCAGATGAAGTAGTACAAAACTATTATGATTCTTGTTTGGATAGATTACAGGAGTTATATTTCAAAGTTTGGAAGTACAGAATAGCAAATGAAAGTAGCATATCATATAATAACTATAGTGGCAATGATTTATTAAAAAAGCAGGAGTTTGATATTACTGCTAATAAATTAAACTTTAAAGGAAAAAAATATGAATTAGAAATGTTTTCATTTGATGAAGTCCAAGAAAGATTTGGCGATTATTTTTATTTGTCAAATTCTATTATTAATAATTATGATAATATAGAGTGTAAGGGGATACATATTCCGGAAAAGGATGTTAGAGGTCTTTACATGACATTAGGTGCTGACTCACCTATAACATTTAAATTAATAGTTTCGCCAGTTCTTGCACTATACAACAATTTTCAAAAAAACGGAATACGGACAGGTATAGAAAATGGATTAAATAAAGTAGAGTTTATTCAAACAGATATGGGAATTTACTATTCTATAATTGCTGATATGGAGTATGATAAATTGGAGAAATTATTAACTGATTCTATTACTTATTCAGATAAAGATAAGAATTTAAAAAGAGAAAATAATATAAATATTGTGACTGACTTGGAAGAATATGTTCAGGAAGTTGAATTAACCGATGGGCATATATTTTTCAACTCTTGCTTGGCATTAGAAAGTGACATAGCTTATTATGACCCGAATATAGCACATTTAGAAAAATGGAATACAGAACAGGTTACTGCATATCTCGGAAATACTTTTGTTCCGTCATATATTCCAAAGGATCTTAAGACTTGTCAGGAATCCTATACTGGTACTTTTATGTCAGAATATCTAAATAATACAATGTGGTGGACTGTAGCGTATGATAATGATATAATTATTTATGATAACTTTGGAGTGTTCTATAGTGATTCTTTTACTGATGAATATAATCCTTTAAGACGTAAATTGCTGATTGAAGTGTCAAAAGATGAACTGCCGGTAGCAGATGTATTATATTCATTTGATAAAGTAGAAGTTTCTAAAGTGAAAAAAAATGAACTAACTGTAGGAGTATACAAAGCACCATATTATGATGGGGATTCAAAACCAGCAGGATATATAAATCAATATATTGCGGAATTTATTATTGATAATGTAGGATATCGCATTATAAGTGAAAATTTGTCACAAGAGGAATTTATTAAAGTTTTAATATCTATGCCTGTATTTGAATAATACACTTTTTGGAAATTATTAAACAGTCTTGTAATATTGATAACGGAAAAGTCAATGTTGCAAGACTTTGTTTATTGTAATTAGGTGATGATTGTGTGTAAATATGTAAAGAAGAATTTCATTTTACATACAACAATGTTATAATATCGGATGAAGGAAATAACAGCAAAGGAGAACTGGCATGAATATGTACAAAGAAATAGATCAGGAAACTATGGAACTACTTTTAGATGCATTGCTCAAACGCACCCTGGAAGGTAAACAGATATGGGAAAATCTGTATTATAATCCTATTGGCTTTGTACAGCAGGATGCCTATGAAGATAAGGGCGCATATATATCGCAAATGTTTGAGACAACGACATCTTTTAATGGCATTGAATATGAATTAGAGCTTTGTGAAGCAATAGATCTTCCGTCTTGTAAAGGAAATATTTTCGGAAGCATTAGCTACGAAGCGGAAGAAGAAATAAACAAATATGATTTTTCTTTATCATTTGATTCAGAGCACTACGATGACGCTGATGCAGCAGAACTGAAGAATATTTATAAAGATTCAGTAATTGTGCAGTTAGCAGATGCGATTGTTGGTGTGTTTGAAGATTCGGAAGCGATAGCGGATGGTTTCTCTTATGCAAGGTATTTCAGTCAAAAAGAAATTAATTCAAAATGGAAAAAAGATTCCCTTGTAAAACTTGGTGAGAAGCTAATGAAAGAGAAAGCAATGCAGGATTTCCATAAAATCGTTCTGGATACAGATTACCGGAGCAGCTTATTGAGAAAGTAATAGATTTATATGGAGAACAATGCATGAGAAATATTAAAGACAGTACATTTCCGGAAAATATTTTGGAAGAGATCGGAATTAACAAAGTAAGCGAGAAGAAAATAGATTATTCCCGACTAACAGATGACCAGGTAAATGGATTGCTGTATGCCATATCACAGATGAAGCGCAGGGACAGTATAATTTTATTGTGCCGTTATGAAGACAAAATGACTTATAAAGAAATTGGGGAACGTTTTTCCATAACGAGTGAACGTGTCCTACAGCTTGTTGCAAAAGGACTGAGAAAGCTGAGACATCCGGTTAGATATTGCTACATAATATGGGGATATGAGACATACACCCAAATGTTATCTGAGAGGAGAATGCAGCTTGCGGCATTAAAACGGGAAGAAATAGAAAAATCCGGCAGTGATATTCTTCAAACCGATGTATCAGTTTTACAGTTGACGATAAGGACATGGAATATACTTAATCGCAATGGAATACATACACTAGGTGAATTGATAAGCATATTGGCGGAGGATAAAGAGGGACTTGGTATAAGGATTGGGAGAAACAGTCTGTCAGAGGTAGTATGTAAACTGGAAGAATTAGGATTACTTAGTGACTGTTAGTGAAAAAAGCATTGGAGGATACGGATTGCTGAACGAAAACTGGTTATTTGGAATTACGAATACAGAGAGCAAGAAGCATAGGGCTGATTGTTTCCGGGAAATAGGAGAGCGTACGTTTTCCTTTTTCCTGGATACAGCGGTGGAACAGGGATTTGAGGATCGTGAAGGGCAATGGACAATGTCCTGTGAAATCGTGGATGCTATGCAAAAGAAAAAGCATATTGCAATTGAAGCAGGGGTGGGAATCGGTAAATCATTTGCCTATATCGTTCCTCTGCTTTTTTATCATCAGAAATACCATTGTCCTATTTTAATTGCAACGTCTACGATAGCTTTACAGGATCAGTTGGCTTCAGATATCAAAATTATTGAGGACATGATTGACTATCATCCTACGGTAACGATTGCTAAAGGTCAGACACATTTTCTGTGTAAGAAGAGATTTGATGAATTTTTTCTGGATAAGAAAACCAGGCAGAAATATTCAGAAATTTATGAAGATGTTGAAAGAGATGGCCACGAGAGGTCCGACTGGAATGCAGACATATCGGATTTTTTATGGAATCAGATGAATGTGAAAGAATATAATCCGATGTATTGCAGACAGAGATGCAGCTACCGGGGACAATGCTATTATCATAATTTGCGGCAGCGTCTTCCGATTGAATATGGGATTATACTCTGCAACCAGGATCTCCTTGCTGTGAATATGCGAAAACGGCTGACGGATTCCAAAGAACTGTTCCCACATCAGTTTGAATTTGTTGTTATTGATGAAGCACATAATCTGGAAAGCAGGGTACGTTCTTCATACACCCAGGATATGAATTATAGAAAAATGTTTCAAGAGGCGGATGCAGCCAGACAGATTAACCGCAGTATAGGGGAACCATTAGATAATAAGCTGCGGGAATATCACAAACTGCTCAATGAAGTTTTTACAGCTTTGCAGGAACAAATCCGGAAACAGGATGCATATGCGGAAAAAGAAGGAAGAGAAATTGAACGATATTCCGTAGAACCAAAGAAACTTCGTGCATTGGAGAAGTTCTGCGGATGTATACATGATATCAATTTTTATATATCTATGGATTTTGGTCTTGATGATTATTCCAGAAACCGGGACTATTCCAGAGAAATTGAAGCATTGGAGGAACAGGAAAGGTTCTTCAAATCCTTAAAAGCAGAAGACAGTGAGGATATTTTCTGGATGACTACAAAAGGAAAAAGCCGAGAGAATATATGTCTGTCAAGCTGCCCAAAGGAAGTAGATAAACTGACAAGCCGTTTGTTATTTCAGAGTGAGGATTTTACTACAATTCTGACCTCTGCCACTATTACCAGTGGAAACAGCGATAATTACCTTATGAATTACAGATATTTTATAAACAACATAAAGTTTCCATACAAAAAGGGAATCGTATCAGAGCCTAAACAGTCTCCATTTGCCTATGACGAACATGCTATGATTTATTACACAGAAAATATGCCACATCCAAGCAGGCAGCGGGAACAGTTCATAGCTGCAGGCGTTCAGGAGATTATACGGCTTCTTCGCCTCACAGAAGGAAAGACATTGATCTTATTTACAGCTAAAACAGATATGAGAGAAGTCTTTCAGCTCCTGCAGGGCAAGGTTCCTTATCAGCTTATGATGCAGAAGGAAGGGGATTCTCAGAAAGAAGTGCTGGATAAATTCAAGAGTAATATCAATTCGGTCCTTTTGGGAACCGGTTCTTATTGGGAAGGAATCAGTGTAGAGGGAATGGCTTTATCCAGTGTGATTATTTTCAAACTTCCGTTCCCGGTGCCGGAACCGATTATAGACTATAAATGTAGTTTAAGCGGTGATAAGCATTTAATGGAAGTCCTGGTACCGGAGATGGTGATAAAACTAAAGCAGGGGATTGGCCGGCTGATCCGGAATCAGACGGATAAAGGGATTGTTTCTATCATTGACAGCCGGGTAGGAGAAGAATCCAGGGCACCGTATAAGCAGATTATATGGGATTCATTGCCGATAAAGAATAAAACGAATAATTTTGAAGTGATAACGGAATTCTATCAGAAAATTATCACCAAAGAGGATATCTGAATATGAGAAGTATTACTTCAGACGTACAGGATTTTAAAGAATGATTTTAGATAGTCTTGTAATATTGATTATGAAAAATGTCAATATTGCAAGGCTTTATTTTTTATATGGTGGTCTATATTGGAAAATATTGGCGAAAACGATAGTATGGTACTTATCAGTATCAAAATGGAGGATATTTAAAATGAAGCTTAAAAACAAACTGGCTGGATATTTAGAATATTGCAAATTTAGGAAAGAACTTGATGAAAAAACACTCAAGGCATATCGGATCGATCTAAAACAATACTTTAATTTTGTTTCCTGTGACGAACCGGATAAAGAAAAAATTGAGGAATATATTACAGAACTTCATAAGAAGTATAAGCAGAAGACTGTAAAAAGAAAAATTGCAACGTTAAAGGCGTATTACAATTATCTGGAAGAGGAAGAAATCATCAATGATAATCCGTTTAGAAGAATAAAAGTAAAATTTAAAGAGAATGTTACTCTTCCAAGAATTATTCCTCGGGAAGAAATTGAACAGCTTTTAAATTTTATGTATAATCGCTTGGATGAAAACGATAATTCAGTTTACAAATATCGTTTGAGAGACGTGGTGGTTGTGGAAATGCTTTTTGCAACGGGTGCCAGGGTATATGAAATATCAAATATTCGAGAAGATAGCATTGATTTGAATTCCGGTTTGATCAGAATAATGGGTAAGGGTGGGAAAGAAAGATATGTTCAGATTAGCAATTCATCTCTTCTGGCCATGATGAAAAAATATTTTGTGGAGAATCGAACTGAGATTAAAGAAAGCGGATACTTTTTTGTAAATAATAGGGGAAACAGATATACTGAACAATCAATCCGGTTAATGCTGAAAAAATATACTAAGCAGGCAGGGATTGAACGAAATATTACTCCGCATATGTTTAGACACTCATTTGCAACGTATCTGATTGAAGAAGGCGTGGATGTAAGTTGTGTGCAGCAGATTTTGGGACACAGCTCTATAAAAACAACACAAATATATATTCATGTGGCTGCAAAAAAACAGGCGGAAATACTCCGTGAGATGCATCCCCGAAATAATATGAAAATAGCAGGAGCAGCATAATTCTTTAGTATTCATACAGTTCTTATTGACCGGTCAAAATGTGAGTGGTTTTTTTGTTGTACAAAATTTTTGACCAGAGAGGAATATACAAAAGGTTATAATGGAATTGGACAGAAAAATCATTATAAGGTGAACGATTTGTTATCACCGTATTTGTTACTATGGAAAAATATGGGATAATCTGTTATAATAAGTATCAGATAATATATAATTATCCGATATAGAAACACTTGAAATATCTTATGGAAATTAACGGAGACAAAGAATATGCCAATAGACAAAGAACAGTTTCTCAAACAATTCGTTAAGCAAGCCCTTGATGAAAGGATTTCTCTTTTTTTAGGTGCTGGTGGTTCATGTGATGCAGGCTACCCCAATTGGGCAGACTTGTTTGCACCATTTGCAAGAGACTTAGGAACCCCTATTAATGAATCCACAGATTATTACCGACTAGCTCAGTATTACTCAAATAGTTTTGGACCGGGAGAACTTAGAAAAAGAATTAATGAACGCATAAATAGAAATAATTTTGAAAGTCAATTACTTGAGGAACTTATAGATATTGGTTTTACAAACGTATGGACTACTAACTTTGATAATGCTATTGAACTTAATTATCAAAAGCGTGATATCTTAACAAATAAGGTGTTTAGAGATTCGGATTTTTCAAATATTGATATTAATAAACGAATCAATATATTTAAAATGAACGGTGATGTAACAAACTTAGAGGGTATCGTGGCTACACAAAGCGATTATGAGAAATATGCGGACACACATCGCATTATGCTGATGTTTTTTAAACGTGAGCTTATATCAAGCACATTTCTTTTCATCGGTTATAGTTTTACAGATCATCTGGTATTGGATTGCTTGAGCGAAATCACAAGATATTTGGGATACTCAGCAACATATCACTATACAATTATGAAAAATAATCCAAAAGATCCGTACTTCAAACATTTTGTTGAAGATATTGAACAACGTTATCATATTCGTGTTCTTTTAGTCGATGATTATAAAGAGATACAAATTATTTTAAATGAATTAAATTCAAGGATACGAAGTAAACGTGTATTTGTTTCAGGAGCTTTCAGTTCTTTCACATCAGAAATCGAAGAATATTCGCATAATTTATCACGAAATTTGGCATCATCACTTCTTGAAAATGATTACCGGATAGTTAATGGAATCGGGCGAAGGTTTGGCACACACCTTATTGGTTATGCAAATGAATACTTGGCAAAACAAGGTGTTAAAGATATAGAAAAACATCTTATTGTAAAACCATTTGTCGGTAATACACAAGCTGCGGCTGAAGAAAAATACCGGTCAAGAAAAAAAGTAATTGGTCAATGTGGAACAGCAATTTTTGTGTTTGGCGAAATGAGCGAAAATTCTTCAGCTACAAAAAGCGGTGTCATGGAAGAATTTGAAATTGCATGTGAACAGCACAAAACCATTATTCCTATAGCATATCCGGGAATGGTTTCTGAAATTATATGGGAAAAGGTAAAGGGTGAACTGACTCGATATCCTTATTTAGAAGGTAGAATTGATTTACTTACTTCGGTTCAATCACCCGAATTCCTTTCACAGATTATTATTCATATTCTTGATTCTGTGCAAGAATCTATGTAAAAATCAATTAATATACAGAGTGAATTTTCTAATAGCCATAATTCTCTGTAATCTACAGGAAGGTTGAGGCGTGTCTCAGAAAATAATCTGTCAAAAACACAAGAAACCATATTTGTGATAGAGTTTGCATTTATTCTTTTTGTATCAGTAATAACCAAGTATGCTGCATAAAGTAAAGAGATTCTGCTGTTAAGATTTGCATGATCAATTTGTAAATAACTACGGATGATGTCATACACCCCAGATGGCAGAATTTCTTGAGATGTGGAGATAATATCTCGCACTTTTTGATGAATGCAATTATTCAAGATGTTTCCCGTAATTTTGCATACGATATGACTGCATACTTCACGAGTACCGGAATGTCTATCCACTTCTTTAAAGATAAGTTCTTTAATCCAACACAACCTGTCCGGAATATCATTTGGTGATAATTCATATACCACTGGAAAGACAATGATTTTCCCTTGTCTATACTTCGATTCTATTATAGAAAGTTCCTCCATTGCACATACAGAATCCACAGTAAATTTACTAATAACAACAAGAGCGTAGTTACACTTCCAAACACCTTTCTCAAGGTTTATCTCTTCGCGATTATCCCCCATTAACAATTTATCACGATCATACCAGGTTTTGATACCATAATTTTTAAGATGATATACTAGAGGTTCTACAATACTATATCTGTCTTCAGCAGCAAAACAAATGAATAAAGAATATGAGCAATTATTGATAGTATCATCCCCCTTGTTAAGTATTTTGAGTTCAGTGTATTTTTTATTGATAATTATATATTATCTTCATATAAGGATAAGCCGCCGAGAACAGCATCCGTCCATTTGTAGTTGGAAGAAAAGGCGGGTTATTCTGGATATTCCTGCTGGAGTTGAAGCAAGCACCATGGCTTATACCACGGTAGAGCTGGTCAAAGTCAACAACGTGAATGTTGCTTGAATGTTATCATTATCTTACATTTTTGTCGGAACATCAGTTCGGTTCACAGACGATTGATTAGGAACTGGAGATCTACAGAATGAAAGTTTTCTATTTCCTTACGGATTCAGGGGAAAACTGAACGATAGGAGGTGTTATTGCTTCAAAGCCAAAAGTGTTTATGGATGGAATAACAAGTGATAAAAAGCAAGAGTGGAATTGCCCGTCCAGACACAGGAAGCAGATGAAAAATGCGGAAATAAATAAACAACGCTGAATTCTCTTGGCGAATTGAATATGTTAGACAGATTAGTTTTGAAGTGATAATTTAAATAGGAACAGGGAATGTTTAGTACTATAGGATGAACATTCCCTGTTAGGAATTGTCTTTACGAGAAATATACTTTTCCATAATATCCGCCAGAGGATTTTATGGAAACCAGTTTAAATAATTATTATATAGACTATATTTTTAAATTTCAAAATAAATGACGCATTTTATTAGTTAGAAAACCAATTATCAGTAAAAATGCAACCACTATTGGAACTAACATATATAATTTCGACCAATAGTCAAAATTAAAAAAAGAAGTGAATATAACAAAACAAAATTCGATTAGTAGAACGTAATGTGTTCTTCTTTTAAAAACGATTTTTTCGCTAGGGTCGAAAATGCGGTTGAAATTCGGAATAGGAGCTAAACAAAGTATTAGTAGATTACTCAAAACAAATAGTATAGCTATTATCCCGTAAGCGGTTTTTGAAATTATTAAGTTAGGAATATAAACAATTGCCAAAAGCATCAAATTTGAAAAACAGTAACAAGTTAGCTTTTTCTTGGTATGAAATCCGCCGGCATTACTTCTCAAGGGAATGAAAAGAATTAAAAACATAATTATTTCCAGCAAATGATTTGTAAAGTAGCCTAATAAAAGGGATGTTAATAAATTCACAAACAAAAGTATAAAGCCATTTAATCCATATAGGTATAGGTCTTGATTCTGTTTTGTTATAAGATTATCTTTTAGTAATTTATTTATGATGACCGTAGATAATGCATTCATCTAAAAGTTTCTCAGTTTTTTGGAGCCTTTTGGCAATTCATCCTGGTTCATAACAAACCAACAGGCTGTATTCACCCCATTATAGGTAACAAATAAAGCTAAGGTAGCTATAAATGATAGGCAATTTTTATTAAGTGTAGTTGCCAATTTTTTTAAATGTTTCATATTAGGTAATCCTCCATTTGTTTATATGATATAAGCTATCATACCAGAAAGAATATACATGTTCTAAAACATGTAATAAAAAGTCACTTATCTGTAATGAAAAGGAACTATCCTTAATATTAAAAGTGATTTCTAATAAAATTGAGGTGTTGACTTTTAATGGTATGTCTATAATTCCTACTTACAAATAGTGATTCACCATTTTTTAGGAGAAGTTCATCACGGACAACCTCTTGGACATATTCCAGATTTACGATGCAAGAAGAACGAATTTTTCCAAAAAGGTTTGGATCTACATGTGTTAGAATATTGCTAAGTGTCATGTTAAGAGTATAGGTAGATTTAGGAGTATGTAAAAATGCTTTTCGCCCAGATTTATCAATGTACATAATTTCTGAACAAGGAATGCTAAAATTCTTTTTACAATAACTAAATGAAAATAATTTTTTATTCATATTAAGATATGTGGAAGCTTTTTGTAAAACTTTCTGGAAACGTTTAAAAGTAATTGGTTTTAATAAAAAATCAAAAGTAATAACTTCGAACACATCAAAGACATATTCTGAATAGCTTGTTAGAAAAATGATAAGAGCATTTGGCTCGTTCGTGCGAATCGTTTTAGCTAGTTCTAAACCATTCATGCCCTGCATCTCGATATCAAGGATATAAATGTCATAGGTCAATTCATTATTAAGTTTATATCTATATAATTCTTCGGCACTAAAGTAGACGTCGTAATCAATTGTTGAATCGTTTAATATGTCAAAGTATTTTTCTAAGATTTCAATAGAAGCAGGGTTATCATCACACAAAGCAATATGCAACATTGTAATATTTCTCCATTTCATTCATCATCATAAATTTCGTAAAAATAATCTGTGTTAAAGAAGGTACCAAGGCTAATATCAAAGCCACCACATATTTTTTGGATGGTTTCTATTGTTGGATTAGTGCCATGTATTATATTTAATAAGGTACTTTTAGGAATAGCGGCCTTATAAGCTAATGCATAATAATTGAGATTATGTTCTTTGCATAGTTCATTAATTCTTTTAACAACAAGTTTTTGTGCAGTAATAATAAATCACTCCAATGCTTTATATAATGATATTCATTTTAAAGGAAATCATTATATAATCAGCACTATATATAGTCCTTGGTGAATAGGATGTGACAGATAAATGGCAATCTATTACAACTATCATGAAATGAATATTCTTTTTGATATACTTTTTATATAAGTTGTATAAAAAACGGAAGGAGAAAGATTGAAAATGAGAAGTAGAATTATGGAAAAAAGATTTTATACTGCTGAGTCAGTGACTGAAGGGCATCCAGATAAGATATGCGATCAAATTTCAGATGCAATTCTGGATGAGTTAATAAAAAAAGACCCTAATAGTAGAGTCGCTTGTGAAACATGTGTCACAACTGGTTTAGTTCTGGTTATGGGGGAAATCACAACAACAGCATATATTGATATTCCAGGAGTCGTTAGAAATACGATAAAAGAAATAGGTTATACAGATTCGACATTGGGATTTGACGGGAATACTTGTGCTGTGGTTACTGCGTTAGATGAACAGTCTCCTGATATTGCAATGGGGGTTGAGCAGGCACTAGAAGTAAAAGAAAATGGACTATCTGAAGACGAGAAAATGGAACGGGAGCAGGAGACCAAGGCATGATGTATGGTTACGCCACAAATGAAACCGAAGAACTTATGCCTTATCCAATTACATTAGCTCATAAATTGGCATATCGCTTGTCAGAAGTACGGAAGCAGGGGATTTTAAACTATTTGCGCCCGGATGGAAAGACACAGGTTACCGTAGAGTATGATGAGAACGATATTCCGGTAAGATTGGAAAATGTAGTGTTATCTACACAGCATAATTCAGACATTTCACAAGATAAAATTTTCAGCGATATTAAAAAATATGTTTTTGATGTTGTTCTTGATACAAAAATGGTTGATGAAGACACGAAATTTTATGTTAATCCAACGGGACGCTTCGTTGTCGGCGGACCGCATGGGGACAGTGGTCTAACAGGGCGCAAGATTATTGTCGATACTTATGGTGGCTACGCACGTCATGGTGGAGGTGCCTTTTCTGGCAAAGACTGTACAAAGGTAGACCGTTCCGCAGCATATGTAGCTAGGTATATTGCTAAAAATATAGTAGCGGCTGGATTAGCTGATAAATGTGAAGTCCAACTATCTTATGCAATTGGAGTAGCTGCCCCTATGTCAGTAGGTGTTGAAACCTTTGGAACTGGTAAAGTATCTAATAATAGGATTATCGAGATTATAAGAGAAAATTTTGAATTACAACCTACTGGTATTATTGAGATGCTGAATCTGCGGCAACCAATATACAAAAAAACGGCAGCATATGGACATTTTGGTAGAGGGAACTGTGGTTTTCCGTGGGAGAAAACTGATAAGGCAGAAATAATAAAAAAATATCTGTAAAGGGATAAAAGAGGAATCTGGTGATTCCTCTTTCTTATAGACCAGGAGGGAATATGAATATATTATTGATTAGTTTACCGGAAAAAAACAAAGATATGAAACTTGAAGCAACAGAAGTTTTACCGCTTGCTTTGTATTCGTTAAGTAGTGTTTTAAAATGCCAAGGATATGAAGTCTCAATTATTGATCCGTGTGAATTTGTTTATCTAGATGAAAAAGAAAATGCAGAAACAACATGTGTTACTTTGATTGAGGAATGTTTGGAAGAAGGATATGATATTGTTGGATTCTCTGTGAATACTTTCAATTGGGGAATAACTAAGACGGTTGTAAATCAAATTAGTTGGAAAAAAAATACTACTGTAGTTTTAGGAGGACTTCATGTAAGCGTTTTTGATGAATATTCACTCTTAACTACAAAAGCGGATATTATTATGAGAGGGGAAGGAGAATTGACCTGGTGTGAGCTCGTAGCAACACTTAAGAATGTTGCTCCTTTAGATACAATAAAAGGGATTACCTATAAAAGTGGAAAGAATATCATAAGGAATCCAGACAGAGGTGCTATGACAATCGAAGATTTAGAGGCATTACCCCTTCCGGATTATGAATTATTGCCGATTGATAATCCGTATGTAGAAATGCCGGTTGAATCATCAAGAGGGTGCCAGTTTAGCTGCTCTTTTTGCTCTATACCTCATAGGCATAACTGGAGAGGGCTTTGTGAAATTCAGGTAATTGAAAGGGTTAAACATGCTAAAAGACATATGAAAAATATTATGCGAGGCGGAAATATTTTATTTGTAGATGACTGTTTTTCAATGCACCCAAAAAGAGCTATTAAAATTTTGGATGCGTTACATAAATGTTATGGAGAAGAAATGAAGTATTTTATAGAAGCAAGAATATCAAATATTTTATCAGGAGAGTTTTTAGAGGGATTTCAGAGAAATCTTATTTCTCAGATGCAAATCGGTGTAGAATGTGGGTATGATGAGGGATTAAAAAAAATAAAAAAGGGCCTGACAATAGCGCAGCTATACAAAGGGTTAAGAATTATAGAAGAAAAAGGATTATCTAGTGTTGCCAATTTGTCGTTCATTATTGGTTTTCCATGGGAAGATTTTGGTACGATAGAAAAAACATTAGATACTGTGGAATATATTGTTAATAGATTCGGTATACTGTGCCGGGTAAATTGGTTTATGCTATTACCATCTGATATATGGTGGGAGCGTAAAAAATATGGCATAAATGTTGAATCGGATATTTACGATAATCCGTCATGGAGATATGATACGGACATTTTCTATAGTACGAATCCGCTTATAAGTGAAGAAGAGATAAATAGAATTGAAAAAAGAATTAAGTTAATTTATGCATGTACAAAGAAAATAAGCTATAATAGAACTTTTGCTATATAGCTATGAAGCAAAATAAAAGGGGGCGTTGCAAAATCAATATCAATAAGTTAAAGTAACATTTTCAAGAGCAGATTATACAATGTATGACCTGCTCTTTTTTGTAATAATTCAAAAAAAGCTTGACAAATCACTCGAAATTTGCGGCGAAGCCACTTAAATATACATTTATTTAAGGAGACTTTCCGATGAAAAATAATTCACCTATTGATCTAAAGAATCAGTTGCTTTCTGTTATCTCACAGATGCAATCTGTATCTCACCTATTTGTAGAGACTGGAAAAGATTTTTCCAGAAAACGAAAAAATTTCTTTCTCAGATACCATTCAGTTTCTCTTATCTATGGGCGGGAATACCATTCGGAAAGAATGGTTCGATTTCTGGGATTTTTCTCCGGATATGGCTTCGGTTCCCGCCTTTTGCCAGCAACGTCAGAAATTGTTGCCTGAGACAATGGATTTCTTATTTCATTCTTTCAATGATTCTTTTTCATCGCTGGAAACTTATCGTGGATTTCGTCTGCTTGCTTGCGATAAATCTGATCTGGCTATTGCTTACACTCCTGATGATAAGGATACCTATAGGCGGCATAATTCTTTGGAACGGCATGAGAAAGGATATAACCAACTTCATTTAAATGCTCTGTATGGGGGATTGAACGATCTTTTCGAGAACTAAAATATACAATAGGATTAACCAATTTTCACGCAAAAAAGGTGGAGTATATCCTGCAGGAAATATTCGCTCGACTAACAATCTACAACTTTTGTGAACGGATTATCACAACTATTGCAATTCAACAGAAAAACAGGAAATATACTTATCAGACCAACTTCACTGTAGCTGTTTTTATTTGCCGGGAATATTTCAGAGACAGAATACACCCATCAGATTTAGTAGCACTCATTCGGAAGAATATTCTTCCAATCAGAGAAGGACGAAAGGCTCCACGAAAAGTCCGTCCTAACTCAAGCAAACAGCTTCTTATATAGAATAGCATAAATAATACAAAATAGCATTCGAAAAACAGAGCTTATATCTGTTTTATTTGTTGTGCAAAAAAATGACCAAAAGCTTAAAACTACTTTTGGTCATTTAATCCGTGAGGCTTAAATCAATATCCGTAGGCTTAACTTATTGACATTGATTTTACGACACCCTCTTTTGTTTTGCTTCGAAAAACATTTTAGAATATATATGAAGTTAGATGACACAATGCTTAAAGAAGTAATCTTCTAATTCTGAGATATTCTGAGTGTTCTTTAATGATAATAGTTGACGGTCTTTATTGATTAAAATAATAGTATCACTGAAATTAGAAACAAGGTCTAAATTGTGTACTGAAAATAATATCATATTATGCTTGCAGTAGCAATAATCCTTTAAGAGATTTTTTATAACGATACAGCTTTCTGGATCAAGACCATTAAAAGGTTCATCAAGTATTAAATTTGTAGCACCAGAAATCAAAGCACCAGTAAGATATATCTTTTGCTTCATACCTAACGAATAGGAAGAAAGAGGTTTGTTTAAGTCCGCAGATATTTTAAGAAGAGAGGTTATCTTATGAGCTGCAGTACTGGCAGCAGTAAAGTCACACTTATAGATATTAATTATAAAGCTTAAATATTCGTTTCCAGAAAGATTTAAGAACATATCTTTATGGTCGGGAATGAAAAAAAAATGATATTTACTTTCAAAAGCGGAATTTGGTATAGAATCTATAAGAACATTTCCATTAGTCCGAAAGGCAGACTGAGTGATTGAGTTTAAGAAAGTTGTTTTTCCGATTCCATTTACTCCAACTAAAGCGTAAATTTGGGTATCATATAGTGTTAAGGAAAGGGCATGAAATATATTTTTCTTTTCATAGGTCTTAGATAAATTTTCTATTTTAATCACGAGTATTCCTCCTAGATTTTTTTGTGTATATTAGTATTAATATTAATATTAATAGGATTATATCTATGAAGCTAACTATTGGTAATAAATATTTCTTACAATCTAATTGATTAATGATATAAATTTCAAAAATAGTTTTCAAAGTCATAACTATTAGTGATAAAAATTTATTTGAATTTCCATGTAATAATTCTGTTTTATTCTTTGTATAGTCGGGCATTAAACAATCAAAAATAACTCCGATGAAGGAACAAAGATAATTATTGACAAGTCCATATAGAACTAGAAAAAAAATATCCTTTTTTGTATGTATAATAAAAAAATTTAATAATATAAAAATTAGAACAATTGTAGAATTAAGAAAAAAACTCATTCGTACTTTACTCTGAAAAATTTTATATGAGTCGATTGGTGTTGTTAAAACAAGCTGATTGATATAAGGATCGCTTGAATATGCAGTGACCGAAAAAGGATTAATTGAGCACAAAATAATAACAATTATCATATTAACTAAGGTTGTATCGAGAGAATATCTAGTTGTAATAAACTTATAAAGCAAAATAATTAATATTATATTTTTTAGGACGGCATAGAACAATATATCTTTATTAGCGAAACATCGTTTCTTTTCTAAAAAGAAATAAGGTGTCCTTATGTAAAATAATTCTTTTTTGGAGTAGAAGAGCTTATTATACTCAAAATCAATTATCTTATAGATGTTTTGAAAAAAAATATGATCAAATAAAATAAAAGTAATTATAGCTAAAACAATACTTCCTATAAAAACAGCAGGTAGAAAAAGTGGCGCTTGAACTATAGAAAGAAATAAAGTAACTGAGGCGGTTCTTTGAAAAAATAGTAAATAGGTTAGTAAATTTTTGAAAAGTAGAAGTGTTGTTAAAAAACCACCATATTGAAAAAAAATCATGATATATCCGCTATGCGTAGTGTGACAAATTTTTAGTATTATCAATAATAAGCAACAAAGGCTTAAAGAGAATAAGAATATTAAAGTAATGGAAGATAAGTAATATTTTACTACAGATAGAAGGTCAGGTGTATATAGGCCTAATGTTATAAAAAGTAGAGTTTCCAACTCAATAAAAGGAACATTTATTTCTGAAAGGTATATTTTGAATAAATGCTTTCTATTTATAGGCATGGTTAAAATATCTTTGATTCGTTTATTATAAAACATAGAATCAATGATTTTATAAATAAGCATAAGTGTACCAATAGGCAGACTTACTATAAATGAGAAAAGAGGAGAACTAATATTAAGATGATTTATTAGTTGAAGTCGCTCTACAACGTACCAGAATAAGTAACATAAGTAAAAACTTAAAATACAATATAATAATATAATTAATAGCGAACCTTCTTTTTTGAAATAAAGAATTTTTTTTAACAGGTCATTCATGGACTAGCCTCCAAATATTAAAGTGCGTTGATATAAAAAACAGTCATTATTATGGCGATAATACCAAATGCAATTGAATTTATAGGTGAAAGTCTTTTTTGCTTTATAAAAGAAAGATTGATGACTAAAGCAAGAACGGGGAAAAGCCAGACACCAAGGATACTTGGTACATTATAAGTCTTAGCCCCTTCGTGGATAATCGGTAATTGTTCGGGGAGGAATAGCAGCATAATCGCTGAAATAATAAACATTAAAAAAATAATTGTAAAGTTAATTTTTGCATATCGCTCATTGCTTTCTGTAAAATCATTTCCTAAAAGATTTTTTAATAATTTTCTAATCATAGTTTTGTCCTTTCTATGTATTAAGTTCTTAAATTATATTCCATGAATGACCTATAAAGAAGATAGCAAGTGCAGTAATCATGGAGGATTACTATGGTAATAAAAAAAGATATTCATTTGATTCCCCTTTATTAATTTGGAATACATCCAATTATATAATATTTTAGGAAGAAAAAAAGTAAAGTGTAACAAAAAGCGACATATCTGTAACAAAAGAATTTAACACCATATTGGTTAAATACCCCATTGCAGTTAAATGACAAATTGTGACAGTACAATAAAAAAGAGCAGATTTTTTGCTACAATGACCATGCAGTCGAGAAAATCACGGAAAAGGGGATAACATGAAACAGGCAGGGCGCTTTTTGAGTAAATATATAAAAAGAAATTTTGGTGTATTTGCTATTTATATGTTACTTTGCATATTGTGTTCTATACTATCGCTAATTGCACCATATATATCAGGCAACTTCATTGATGTTTTATTACATATAGAGCAACGAGAACAATTGGTAAAATATTGCGTAGTATTTGCAACTATGAGTTTTGGGTCTATTGCATGTAACTATATTATAAGTCAGATTTTTGCACGATTACGAATTAAAATGAATTATGAAATAAATATGGATTTCCTCCATCATATAAGGAAAATTTCAATACTGACATTACAAAAACAAACAACAGCTTCTATAACGCAAAAGTTAAATTATGATACGGGGATTGTCACTAGCTTTTCATTACAGACGTTACAAAATATCTTGACAAATATTATTACCATGATTCTTTCATTGATTGCATTGTTGCATTTTAGCTTGGATATTGGAATTATTTTGGTTTGTATGCTTTTGGTATATTCAGGTACCTATATCATATTTAAAAAGCCTCTTAAGCATTGTAACCAGGAAGCAAGAGAAAAAGAAACAAAATATTTTAGTACATTATATAAGCAGTTAGGCTATATAAAATATATTCAGATGAATTGTGTTGACCGATTTTTTGATGGGCTAATGAAAAAATCATATGTTTGCTTATATAAAGCTGGAATGCGTGTCCAGAAAATTGGTTTCCTTTTTACAAGTTTAGATAAAATAATTATGACTATAGCACAAATAACGCTTTTCTTTTTGGGAGGAATCCGTGTAATGGAAGGAATCCTAACTATAGGAGAATTTACCATTATTTCGACTTACTTTAGTATGATTCTAGGTGCAATACGATATTTCTTTGGTTTAGGGAAATCTATACAAGAAATGCAAGTTTCGTTGGGACGGCTTATCAATGTAATGAGCATTGAAGAAGAAAAATACGGTAAGAAAGTAATTAAACATATTCAAACAATTGAAGTGAATAATTTGGATTTCGTTTTAGATAAACGAGTAATATTAAAAAATTTCTCATATAAATTTCGACGTGGAAACATATACGGGATTACTGGCGAAAATGGAGCTGGAAAAAGTACGTTAATGAACATTATAACAGGGATGTACTGGATACCGGAAGCACCTATATTTATAAATGGAGTCCCAATTGTTAAATGTGACCTTGGAAAAATGAGAAGAACAAGCTATGGAATCTTAGAACAGGAACCGATATTACTTGAAGAGTCTATAAAAGATAATATGTTTTTGGGTGGCGAAGACAAAAGCGGTAGTCAGAAATTTATAGACATTACAAAATTATTGGGGTTAGATGTGTTTTTGAAAAAATTGCCGAATGGATTAGAAACTATTATAAATGAAAATGCTATGAATCTTTCAGGAGGAGAAAAACAAAAATTATCCCTATTAAGGATTTTATTAAAGGATTCAGAAGTTCTAATTTTAGATGAACCTGCATCAGCATTAGATACTGATTCCAGAGAACAACTATACAATTATCTGAATACAATAAAACGAAATAGTATCATATTTATTGTAACACATGATGATAAAATCACTGATAAAGTGGATCATATTATAAATTTATCTAAAAATGCATAAGACGGAGGAATTGAGTATGTATGACTTTAAAATGACAGCTCGACTTAGGACAAACATTATGAAGCAAAGACCGATTTTTGAGCAAAAAAACTTTAGTTTTCGTAGAGAAGAGAAGGAGGGGTATATTAGCGTAAGGAGTACGAATCTTCCACGATTACAGGAATTGTTTTTGAATAGGACTACGCAAAATATTTTAAAGAAATGTAACGGGAGCAATACGGTTGAACAGATTATAAGAATAATTAGTGATATGTATCCGGACATACAAAGGCAAGTAATAGCTAATGATGTTGTAAAAAATTTAAGTGTTTTATCAAGATTTCAATTAATTGAGTGGAAAGAGAGGAACCCATTTATGAAAAAATTATGTGTAGCATTTGAAGGAAACAAAGAATTTGAATTGTTAGATGAGGGAGATATTAGAGAGATTATTACATTTATCAAAGCAAATAGTAAGAATGTCCGATTTTTAAATGTTATGAGTCGATTCGAACCATATTATGATGAGTTGTTTATAAGAGATGTCTTATTTAATTTTACAGAAGACTTTTTTGCTGTTCGAGAAAACGGGGAAATTAAGGGGATTGCTACTTTGAAATATACTACAAACTTAGACAGTACAGTATGCTCTTTAGGACTTTTAATTGCACAGGCAGGATACGAAGAGTCTTTATTAACTGGAATTGTTGAGTACTCAGGCGGTACCTGCAACCGGGCAATGGTTAAAATTAAAGTTCAATTACCTGAAAAGGATTGTGACGCTAAAGCAGAATTTATTGAAAATTTGCAGACGCATGGTTTTATAAAAGAAAATATTTCCTTGGGGGAATTTCAGGGAGGAAACGTTTGCAATTACTGTTTCTTTTATGAGAAGGAGGGTTCAAAGGCATGTTAAGAGACTTGATTGTGGGGCCGCATCAGATTAGTTTTGATATTACAAACAAATGTAACTTGAGGTGTTTACATTGCTATAATAGTAGTGGTGAAAATCTGGCGTCCCAAAACGAACTTACGGATCAGGAAGTCTTAGATTTTATAGATGAGTTTAAGAGTATAAAATTATTAAATTTCTGCTTTTGTGGTGGAGAACCTCTTTTACGTAAAGAATTGATTGTAGAAGCTGCAAAGAGGCTACGAACTTATGGGTGTGAAAATGTAGCAATGGTGTCGAATGGGATTTTAATGACTGATGAAGTAATTGAAGAGCTTATAAATGCGGGAGTAACTAGAATACAGATTAGTTTAGATGGTATAAAAGCAGAATCTCATGACCGAATTCGAAATAAAAAAGGTGTTTATGAAAAAGCAACCAGGGCAATTGAAGCTTTGGTAAAACACGGAGTAGATACTGCAGTTGCTTTTACACCAACGAGTTTTAATATTAGTGAGCTTAGGGCAGTACGGGACTATCTTCACACAGTAGGTATTTCTGGGACTAGTTTACGGGTACAGCCGCTGATGATTATGGGAAGAGCAAGCCAGAATGTCAAAGCAATTGAAGCGACAAATGACCAATATAGGGATTTGGTTATGGAAATTAGAAAAATGAATATGGAAGGAAAGGACCCCCAGATTGACTGGGGAGACCCGATTGACCATTTAATACGTTTCCGGCAAAAAGATTTAATGTTGACGAATGCTATTGTTAGGTCTAATGGGGAACTAATTGTTGACCCATACTTGCCTATCATCTTAGGAAATCTGAAAAAACATTCCTTTACAGAATATTGGGAAAATGGTTTATACAAAATGTGGCAATTAGAGATTGTCAAAAAACTAGCAGAGAAAGTTATTTGTATAAGAGAAATGGATATAGAAAGCAATGATATGCCAGTTGAGTTTAAGAACGGCGATGTATACATTGATTTAATTGAGGACGATGTGAACGTCTTATCTGAGCGACTCCTCGAATTTTTTAAATAGATTACTTGAACGAAAGGAGATATAATATATGGGAGAAAACACATATGAAGCACCTGTAGTAAATACTTTAGATGGAAATGGAAATGGTACAGATCCAAATGTACAGCCGGCGGGACTGGTTTGGCAGACAGAAATTGCCGTTGCATATGCATATGCATTAGTACTTGTAGTGTGGTCTCAGATTGATGTCACACCCTAACCCTAGTAAAAAAACAAAATAAAACCAATAGTATTATGACACATAGAGGAGAGTAATTTGAGTGCAAGTAATCTAATTTAGATGTGTTTCATAATACATAAATAAGGCTATTCGGGAACCGGATAGCCTTTCCGATTTAGAGGCTTCCCCAATGGATATTCCGTTTGAAACGGAATACTCACCCCAATTTAAATAAATTTCTTGACATAAAGTTTTATTAAATTTATTATCTGTATAGTAATACCAGAGAGGAGATGACTTATGTTAGAAATAGCTATTTGTGACGATGATGCAATAATACTGAAAACTCTGGGGAAGTATTTCGGTAAACTCAATGATGCAACAATTAAATATGATATTTATAATAGTGCGGATACCTTGTATAGGTATGTAGAAGAACAAGGGACAGTCTATGATGTTTTTATCTTAGATATTGAAATGCAGGGGATGAATGGTTTAGAACTGGCACAGAAGATAAGAGAAAAGGATTCCAACTGTCTCATTATCTTTTTAACTAATTACTCTCAATATGTGTTTAGTGTATTTGAGGTCATCACATTTGATTTTTTGCGTAAGCCGCTAGAATATTCTGAATTTGAAAATTTAATAAAAAAAATAAAGCGATATTTTAATATTACAAAAGGAGTATTTGTTTTTAGCTACAGAAAAAATAGTTTTTCTATTCCCTTTGAAGAAATATATTACATAGAGAAATCCGGCAGAAGAGCATATTTATATTCTAAGGATAAAGAATATATTTTTAATATGACTTTAAATGAAATATGGAAGCAGCTTGATTCTGGAGCATTTGTAGCAATTTATCCTTCTTGTATTGTGAATTTATTTTATGTGCGAGAAATTGTAAGAGATGAGTTGATTCTAAAAACTGGAGACAAACTTTTTGTTAGTAAAAAATATTGTCAAGAGGTTAAGAAAAGGCATTTGAGATTTATTAAGGAGAAGGGATAAAGATGCTTATACTAACTTTTATTATGAATTTATTTGACTTTTATATAGTAGATAAGTATTATTATTGCTTTTCAAAAGAAAGAAAAAGGAATACTTTTTTTTCAATAACTACATTAGTAGCAAGTGCTTTTGTACTTAGTATTGTAAATGCTATTGGATATCCAATAGCAAACCTAATATGTAGTATGTTTTTAATATATCTATATTGTACTAATTTTATGTTGCCACGAACGTATTATCTGTTTTTGCCTATGCTTTATTTAGGGTTAGGTTTTATTACGGAGCCAATTGGCGTACTATTGCTGGATTCCTTTTCGGAGATTTTTCCGAACCTATCGGAGTCAGTAAACTATTTTATTTCTGTAATGCTATGCGAATTGATAAGATTATTTACTGTAATAATCATTAAAAATTATTGGAAGGGAAATCTTATTGACTTACCATTGAAAATCAATGTGTTTTTGTGCCTGATTCATATATTGGGAATTATAAGTTGCTGCATTGTTGTTCGAGTTATATGGCTATATGATATACCTGAAGAGTGGTTATTGTGTACGAGTATTATATTTATAGTTCTCTTTATTAATATATTAATATTTAGTGTTTTTAAAAAAATGAATACAATATATGCTTCAATCTATGAAAAGGAAATGATAATACAAGAAGCAAAGTTAAAAGAAGCATATTACAGTGAAGTTGATAAAAGTAGTCAGTATTTGAGAAAAATACGGCATGATTTAAAAAATAAATTGATTGGGATATATGGAATAGAGGATGATAATGAATTAATACGTACCAAAATTAAAGAAATAATAGGTGAATTAGAAGACAGTAAGAAAAATTTATATACGGATAATTGTATTTTAAATTCCGTATTAAATATAAAATATAGTGCCGCTCAGGTAGCAGATATTAAGATAGAAAGCAATATTTTTGTGCCTAAATATATGAATATTGACTATGGCGATATGGGAGTACTATTTGGCAATCTCTTGGATAATGCGATTGAAGCGAACCAAGGGGTAGATAGGAAAAAACGTTGGATTAATGTGTCAGTAAAATATGAAGAGCACATATTAATAATTAATATTAAAAACAGCAAAATACGGGGAAGTAGACGAAAGAAAAAGGGCTATTTGAATCATGGGATTGGACTCAACAGTGTTAAGCAAATTGTTGAAAAATTTAATGGGATTGTTGAGGTTCAAGATTTTGGTGAAATGTATGAAGTTAGCGCAATCCTTTATGGTATTTGTGATGACAAGGATTTGGGGAAAAGTGTACTGTAAAAATCAAAGGTAAGAAACAATAATAATTGACACTATTTATGAACAAAATGTACAGAATAAAATAAATATTGGATAGGTTATAATAAACTGGACAGATATAGAAGGATTCGACCTTAAAAGGTATGGTATGGACATTTCCTTTTAAGGTCTATATCTACGGCAAATATGTATTGTTTTTAAAATAAGTTTTCATCCTCACTAGGTGACATAAGCCGGTAATAAAAGGGAATATCCGATAATCATGTAGGGAGTTAATAGGAACTGAGTAACCCAGCTTCCGTGTTCTACTGTCCGGTAAAATGGAAACAGCATAATCCTTGTGTTTGATTCGCAGAATCTTATTAGAAATTACAGTACTGGTGATATATATTAATAGTATAAAGTGGGATAAATTTTATCCTAAACAATCCATGTGCATATCCCAGTTCAATCTGAGACACCGACGTTTGGAATACCATATAACGATTAATTTACTATTTTAATTGCCTTATAAAATCAAAATAGTATGGGATATGATGAAAAGACTTACATTTGTCTTTGTCTATTTAATCATTGTAAATATCCAATTAGACGAAAGTACTATTATAAAATTACTAATATATAGCTACAAGGAAGAAGCATATTTAGATAATTGATGTAGATGTAAAAAACTTTTATTTTATATATAAAAGTATTCTTGCAGAAAATAGTGATAACATTAGCTATAATTTGTCGAAAATTCTGAAACGGAAAGTAAGAAAAATATTTTCCCAAACAGTCCATTCTAATAACACGAAAACAAATCTATACTCAAGGTACATTAGTTTGGGAGTGATAAAATGTACGACGATTTTCAAATTATATCTGCAAATCTAAAGTATTTGAGAGAAAAAAGTGGATATACACAAGAGCAGTTGGCTGAAATTACTGGATTATCTGTTTCACATATCAGTAAAGTAGAAGCCGGTTTACGCAGGGTAGGAATGAAAACATACATAAGTATTCTGCAGGCATTGAATGTAGAAGGAAATGACTACATTAACCTGGCGGTAAAGGATTCCAATGAAAATAATATCAAACAGTATCTTGCTATCTTTGAAGGATGCAGCGAAGCGGAAACGAAGTTTCTGCTTAACAGCCTGGAAAGTTTGAAAGCTAACCTGAAACAATTAAATCCACATGCAGCGTAAGCATAAAAAAATGGCGTCAGGCCATTTTTTTATTTGCCCGAAAAGAAAAAGGCGACAGCATCTGTCAAGATATTCACCTATATAGTTAACTTCGTCAAATTTCATATTGGGAAAATTATCGTTTCCTATCATAAAATCTGAATTGGCAATTCACAAGAATTTTTGTCCAGCATAGTCACTTCTGCACACAAACATCCCTGTTTATAATGAAGACGGTTCAAACTTATTGGACAACTGTACCTTGAAAACAGAATATCGTAAGCGATGAATAATCCACCGGTTTTTCAGTATCCAAAATTTATGAGATAATCCCTCTAAGGAGTGGTATCTCTATAACTTTTCCAGTTTTTTGCACTTAGGACCATTTCACTTCAGTTCTTCTGGTACCTGTGCTAATCTCACTCCAAATAAAAAACAGGAGTTGAATTTTTATGCCTAAAAAAAATCCAAGACGTACAGATAAAGAATGGTTGGATCTGATCCAGGAATGCCGGTCCAGTGGTCTTTCTGATAAATGCTGGTGTCAGGAACATCATATCCATACAAGCAACTTTTATTACCAGATACGAAGACTTCGACAAAAAGCCTGTGAGATACCGGAACCAGTCCATTCTTCTTTCTCAGGAAAACAGGAAGTTGTACCGCTTTCTTTTGAGGAACCGGCAGTCTGCCCATCCTCAGTGCAGCTCAAAACGGATACCATTCCAGACTCTGTTATAAAGATCACTTATCACAGTTTCCAGATTGAGATCACCAACGCAGCAGACCGTGAGACCATATTTCATATGTTATCAGCGCTGCAGGATTTATGTTAGGTGATCTGTCCGGTGTGTCTAAGATCTTCGTTATCACCGGACGTACAGATATGCGAAAAAGTTTCGACGGGCTTATGGCTATCATACGCGATACTTATGAACTCGATCCGTATGCAAATGCAGTTTATCTTTTCTGTGGAAGGGATAGCCGTAAACTTAAGGCACTCCATTTTGATAAGGATGGTTTTGTGCTGCTCCAGAAAAGGCTTGACGGAAACGGCAGGTTCCAGTGGCCGCGGAATGCTTCGGAAGCCCGTCTTTTGACGCGTCAGGAATTCCGGTGGCTTATGGAAGGTCTTTCCATCGATCAGCCCAAAGCAATCAAAGGCACAGGCAGAAAAAAAGATTTCTGATCCTTTGTGCAAAACAGAGAATTTTAAATTTTCTATATCCGTGACAGCAGGCAGCCGCCAGACACTTATCCACTGCTTTCTTTTTTCCTTTCGAATGCGATGTGGATGAGACTCAAAAAAACATCTGTTTTAAAACAGCAGGTGGATATCTTTCCTAAAAGAATGAGCATACAGGCATATCTTTCATTTTTTTAGGAAAGATATCCACAACTGAGGTACCGTCAGATTGACAGTACCATCTGTCCCGTCTGTTTGCCATATCCCCGTACTTCTTTTATAATAGGGATAAGAAAACAAAGGACGGAAATGCCATGCCTCATGATACAGAAGATATGATCCAGCTTTTATTAAACACGAATAAAGAACAGGAACAGACCATTGTGGATCTCAGAGCTACCATAAAAGAGCTCCGCAGCACTATTGCGAACCTGAACGAGACGATAGATGAACTGAAAAGGAAGATCTTTGGAACATCCAGCGAAAAGACCAGGCGTCCTGATCAGGAGGAAGGAATCCAGGAGGAAGAAACGGTGACCGTTGTAAAAGAACATACACGGACCAGAAGAAAAAAGTCTGTTCGTGCAGATCTGTATGAGGCCCTTCCCATAAAAGAGATCTCCTGCGATGTTCCCCCGGAAGAAAGGATCTGTCCGGACTGTGGTTCCCCGATGGAACACCTGGGGTATAAGTTTGTCCGGGAAGAACTGCGTATCACTCCGGCAAAAGTGGTAAGGGTCCATTACATGCAGGAAACCCTTATGTGTCCTGTATGTCGGCAGGAGGATGAAACAATGATCGTAGAGGCAAAAACACCGACACCGCTTCTTGCCCATAGTCCCGCATCGCCGGATATGGTGGCAATGGTCATGTACCAGAAAAGCTTTCTGCACCTTCCCTTTTACCGTCAGTCAAAAGACTGGATGGAAAAAGGGGTGCCTGTCCCAAGAGAAACTGCAGCGCACTGGTACAATTACTGTTCATTGGAATATCTCTCTCCAGTCTATGAAGTAATGCATCAGGAACTGCTGGCAAGAGAGATCCTCCATGCAGACGAGGTACCCTGTCAGGTGCTTCATGAAGAGGGAAAAACTGCCACTTCAAAATCCTATATGTGGATCTACCTGAGCGGGACTGATGGAAAACCACCGATCATCCTGTATGATTACAGACCCGGACGGAGCGGGGATTATCCGATAGAATTTCTCCATGGTTTCACTGGGATGCTCCAGTGTGATGGGTATAGTGCATACGGCAGGATCGAAGATGTTGTCCTGGTCTGCTGTCTTGCCCACTGCAGGCGTAAGTTCTTTGAAGCAGTCCCAAAAGCACGTCAGAAAAAGCTGAAACTTCTGGACATTAATTCTGAACAGGAACTTGCAGAACCTCCGCAGGGAACTGCAGAAGACAGTTCCCTGCTCCCTGCCGAAAAAGGAGTTGCATTCTGTAACCGTCTTTTCTATATGGAACGTCTCTACAAAGAACTTCCACAGGAAGAACGAAAACAGAAACGCCAGGAAACAGAACCTGCCATCTGGAATGAATTCTGGACATGGTTGGAAACCCTGGAGCCTGCTGGCGGGAGTAAGCTTGAAAAAGCGGTAAACTATGCCTTTAATCATAAAGAGACCCTTATGAATTATCTACTGGATGGAAGATGCGAGATCTCTAATAATGCAGCGGAACGTCGGGCAAAAACCTATGTGACGGGGCGTAAAAACTTTCTGTTTCATGATACTGCTGATGGAGCAACGGCAAGTGCCATTGTATTGAGTCTCATAGAAACAGCGAAAGCCAATAACCTGAACATCTATCATTATCTCTACACCTTGCTGCTGTATATGCCGGACTATAAAAATGAGCCCGCAGGCATAAAACAGCTGCTGCCATGGAGTGACTTTATAAAAGAAAGATGTACCGGGATCATAGATATCGAAAAAGTAAGACCTGAAGAACGTGGGAACCTGAATATTTAAGGTTCCCAGGAAGTCGTGACCGGGTGATTATTCATCGCTTACAGAATATCAGTATGGTGATATTTTATTTTTGGTTAAAACATGTCATTTCTGACATTAAAAATATCTTGAAGGACACAAAAACATCCAGGACATCCAATAGGATGATGTGGAGCAATGAGCTGCGCGAGGAAGCATTTGTCTGCCAGACATAATTTTTTTTCATAACAGGGCAGATCAGACAAGGAATCGTAATAGAAGAAGGAAAAGTGTGAGCGGCACTCCGGCATGGGTTACCGGCGGCAGGTAATCCGAAACCCTGGATGATAATGATACCTTTACTGACAAAAACACGGTAACCAGGGTAGCGTCTGGGACATGCTGCAGCGGGAAAGGGTACTGCAGGGTGTCAGGCGGTCTGCTAAGACCGGTCCTACATACTCCCGTTTCACACCGGGGAGAGAGAATGAAAAAATCATGCTGGCAGGGAAGTTGCTGTCAGCATGGTGTGTGGAAATTAAAGAAGAAACTATTTATTTTATCCGTATTTGTTTTCAGGGATATGCAGAAAAGTCTTATTTTCTTCATATCCCTGGGATGAAATCCGGGAAAATCAGGAAGGAGAGCAACAGCATGAAACTATTTGCATTTAATGAATTGTTTTCAAAAGAGAAAAAGAGCAGGGGACAGGAATCTCTCGTATGCTTTGGAAAGATCAATAACGGAGAGGTTTTTATCAGTCCAGTCGTATGTCTGGATGCAAAGCCTTTGAATGCGGTGATATATAACCGTTTTGTATCTTCTGAAAGCGCACAGTGTTTTCTGGATTATGAACGTGAGATTGAGGTGTTATGCTGTGAGGTACAGGAATATAATCTGCTGGCAATGTTTAACTCCGTGGGCTGCAGTACGGCTGTGGAGGATATTGCATGGGATAAAATACTGGAGCTTGCCCGAAAACATTTGATTGATGTTGTAGTCCTTCAAAGCATGAGCCGGCTGTCGGGAAACTTTGAGGAGATCATAGAAATTTTGGATACTCTTTACAGTTATGGTGTAAAAGTAGACTGTATGGGCTATGGCATCCTGGAACAGGATGTTTTATATCAGTACATAGAAAAAAGAAAGAGAGAAACCCAGATTTTAGAAGAAAGGATTCTTGAAATCATGCTGGAAAGTATGGATGAGGGAATGGAAGGGTAAATTCATATGCTTACCAGGGAAGACTTGATGCATATGAGAAACATGTCTTTTGAGGATATCAATCCGGCAGAAATACCAGATTTGGATGAAATGAACATAGATGTTACAAAAAGTAAAAGGGAAAAGATTCTGGGCATCCTGGAATCAGGAAAGAATCCTTATTTCATAAAAAGCGGAAATATCGTTGTGAAAGTAGGGTTCGCTTCTACAAGCCGTACAATAGAGGAAGCACTTGAAAGCCTTGTGCAGATGAAGTGGTGATACAGAGGAGGAAACTGTGATTTGTGTCAGCGGATTGCGGGGTAGACAGGGGAATAGAACTATGGTAAGATGATGGCAAGTAGAGGACAAGCAGCTTGTGCTTCCAAACATCAAATTAGTTTAGCTGACTAATTTAATGATTGGAGTGCTTGCTATGAAAAACCAAATTATCGAAAAAATCTTTCGTGTTGTCATATATCTGCGCTTATCCGATGAGGACGGCGATAATCAGGAGAGTGACAGCATATCTAACCAGAGGATACTGAACAGGGGATTTCTGGAAGGAAAACAGGAGTTTCAGATTGTAAAAGAGTGCGTGGATGATGGATATACCGGCACGAATTTCAATCGTCCGGGTTTTCAGGAAATGATGAGACTGATTGAAAATGGAGAGGCAGACTGCATTGTTGTAAAAGACCTTTCCAGATTCGGCAGGGATTTCTCAGGAGTCCTTCAGTATGTAGAACGTATCCTGCCTAAAATGGGTGTGCGTCTGATATTGGTAAATGACCAGTATGACAGTATTGCACCAAACCATGATTTTATTACCCTTCGTTTAAAAAGTTTTATAAATGACATTTACCCTGCGGATACTTCAAGAAGTGTGCGTTCTAATTTACATGCCAAAATGGTGCATGGACAGTGTGTGGCGCCGTTTGCTTCTTATGGTTTTCTGAAATCTCCGGAGGATAAGCACCAGTTGATGATTGATCCGGTAGCCGGCTCTGTTGTAAAAGATATTTTTCACCTGAAGCTGAAAGGGCACAGTCTGAATGATATTGCGGAAAATCTGAACCTCCGCGGTATACTGACACCGCTTGCTTATAAACGGATCTGCCTGAAACAGAATTTAAAGACTGGATTCAAGGTATCGGGGAATAACCAGTGGGAAGCAACCATGGTACGGCGCATTTTATTGGACGAGCGTTATACCGGTGTGCTGATTCAGGGAAAAACCACAACGCCAAACCATAAGGTCAAAAAGCTGATTCGAAAAGAAGCGGATGAATGGGTACGCTATGAAAATGCTTTTGACGGTGCGATTGATAAGCATACCTATGAGGTTGTGCAGAATCTTATGAGCCGGGATACCAGGAAGTCAGCAAAAGGACTGGCACTTCTGGGCGGTTTAGTGGAATGTGCAGACTGTCATCAGAGCATGGTGCGTAAAAGTCCCAATGGAACAAATTATTATTATGTCTGTTCTACTTCTCTGTATGAGAAAACCTGCAGTCCTCACAGTATCAGTGAGGAAAAGCTGATAGAAGCTGTAAGAAAAAGCGTCATGCATTATATTTCGCTTATTGTGGAACTGAATGAAATTCTGAGCTATGTCAAAACGGCTTCAATTCCACAGCAGAAATTGTATGAAGAGGATCTGCAGTTAAAAATGCTGGAACAGGAAAGTGAAAGAATCCTGAAAATCAAGATGAATCTGTATAACAGTTTTTGCGAAGGGCTTCTTGATGAAGAGGAGTTCAAGTCATATAAGAAAAAATATGATGCTTCACTTAAACAAACGGAAGAAGCTATAAAGAAGCAGCGGACAGAGATTGCAGATATGCAGGCAGCATTAGAAAATCAGCAGGAATGGATGAAACATTTCCTGGTTTATAAGGACAGAGAAGAAATAGACCGCATTATGCTGACCATGCTGGTAAAAAGAATCTGTGTGGATTCAAAGAAAAGGCTTACCATACATTTTTGGTTTGCAGATGAATTTGAACGTCTGATTTCTCTGCTTTCTACAGTAAATAAGGTGCAGCCGGATACGGGGATTGAGAACTTCCTTCTTAGAGAGGGGGAAGAGATCAGTGCCTAGAGTAAGCAAGAGAACAAAAAAAGCGGAAACACAGCCGCAGATAAAGTATTACCGTACTTATATTTATTTGAGATTATCCGAGAAAGACGGAGGCCACGGACGCAGAGATTCCATTTATATTCAGAAACAGATCTGCGTGGATTTTGCAAAGAAACATCCGGAAATGCTGATTATGAAAGTCTATACAGATAATGGTGTAACAGGAACCACCTTTGAAAGAAAGGCTTTTGAAGAGTTGATGACGGATGTGCGTGCAGGGAAAGTGGACTGTATTATTGTAAAGGATTTTTCAAGATTTGGTAGAGATGCCTTAGATGCAGTTGATCTGATTGATGTGATTTTCCCAACACTTGATGTACGTTTTATTTCTGTTCTTGATGAATATGACAGTGAAAATCCGGCCTGTGTGCAGGACAGGGTAACAAACATCCTGAAGCATTTTATGAATGATTATTATGCAAGGGAAGTTTCCTCAAAACTGATTCAGGCACATAAGATTTCCAGAGAAAAAGGAGAATATTGGGGCGGAAGACCTCCATATGGCTATGAACGTGCCGAAGATAACAATAAGAAGCTGGTGCCGGAGAAGACAGAAAGAAAGATTGTCCAGAAAATTTTTTACTGGTACGTGTTTGAAGATATGTCAAGCTATGATATGGCCAGGGAATTGAATGGCGGAGGAATCCCAAGTCCGACAGAAAGTTATGAAATCCGGAGATTCGGAAAAGTGAAAAGGAAGAAACGGATATATTGGGGAGCGGATACTATCCAGCGGATATTACAGAATCCATTATATATCGGTGCTGCCGTAAGCGGGAAAACAAAACAGATGCTTTGTGAGAATCTTCCATTTCAGATAATACCAAAGGAACAGTGGGAAATACAGGAAAATGTATGGGAGCCGCTGATTGAAAGGACAGTATTTGAACAAGCACAGCAGATTCTAAAAGAACGATGGAAAGATAACTTGGAGATATGGGCTGCGAGTATAGCAGGTAAGGGTTCCGCAAATGGACCTCTTCTTGGAAGAATTTATTGTGGATGCTGTGGAAAAAGAATGAAACGTTCCAGAACCGGACGCAATGGAAAACAGGAAAGGATGAGTTATCGGTGTTCTACCGCAGAAATCACTGATGAAACGGAGTGCCTGAAATATATAAATGAAAAATGTGTATTCCAGGCAGTACGTGGTGCTTTGCAGTATCAAATGAAACTCGCATCGGACTATCATACCAAATATGGTATGGATTTTTACAGAAAATTAGAGAAAGAAACTTCCCTGATTATAAAAAAATCAAAAGGTGATTATGAAAAATACGAGGGAAAACTGGAACAGCTCTTTGAACATTATGCTACTGGGCTTATTGATCGTGAGGAGTATCTGGAATTTAAAGAAACTTATCTTTCGGAACAGGAGCAGGCTCATAAAAAACTAAAGGAAAAACAAATTTATTATCAGAACATTTTAGAACGTCTTATGGCAAAGATAGACTGGGCAGATGAACTGATAAAATATCAAGGGGTTACGGAAATCACCAGGGAGATTGTGGAACGGTTCATAGAAAAAGTTGTGGTAAAATCCGCAACAGAGATTACCGTATATTTTTGGTTTGGAGATATCTTTGAACAGGAAGTACCGGATATGGAAAGGGGGCTTTTGGATGCAGTATAAGTATGTCATCGGTTATCTCCGGCTTTCACAGGATGATGAAGATAAAAATGATGAGAGTAACAGCATCAAGAACCAGAGGCTTCTGATCCAGCAGTTCATCAACGGTAATGAAGAGTTTCAAGGAGCAAAAACGGTATTCTTTTCAGATGATGGATATAGCGGAACAAATTTTAACCGTCCGGATTTTAAAAAGATGATGGAACTGGTAAAAGCTGAAAGTTCCTGCTGTGTCATTGTGAAGGATCTGTCCAGATTAGGAAGGGATACCATTGATACGCAGCAGTATATAGAAAAGATTTTTCCGTTTTTACTTGTCCGTTTCATTGCGATAAATGATTATTATGACAGCAGTGCTCCCCTTGCATCACGAAAGGATACAGAAGCTAAATTTAAGAATCTGGTAAACGGTATCTATCCGCAGATATGTTCAAAGAATATCAAGCAGGTCATGCGGAAACAGGCAGAAGCGGGAAAGTACCATGGTTCGGTTCCTCCTTATGGTTATATGTTTAAAAATGAGGATAAGACGGTACTGCATCTGGACAGAGAGGTGTCCGGAAATGTACGTTTTATCTTTGATAAAAGATTAGAAGGTGAAAAGTATTCAGAAATTGCTAAAATGATGAACGAAAAGGGAATAGAAACCCCTACGGCGTATCTTCTTAAAAAGGGATATTCATTATATAATACACAATGCCTTCCGGTATGGAACAGCCATATGGTAAGGAAAATTCTATTAAATCCAATCTATGCAGGCATCATGACAAACCATAAAAGTGAAAAAAAAGATTTGAGCACAAAATCCTGTGTCCGTCTTCCAAGAAAAGATTGGATCTATGTTCCAGGAACTCACGAAGCCATTGTGACAGCAGATGAACTTGATAAGGTTATGGGAATGGTGGAAACAGGTGCTGCGTATCATGGACCGCAGAAAATACCCAAAAATATATTCCGATATAAGCTGAAATGCGGATATTGTGGACGTGCCCTCCGGGTAAGAAGCGAGAATAAAACGCCTGCGATGGGCTGCAGTACATCCAAAGTCAGTCAAAACACAAAATGTTATGCCGGACAATATAAAACAGCAGAGTTTGAAAAGCTTTTCTTAAAGCTGGTTCAGCGGGAAGCTGCCCTTGCAGAAGATACATTGAAACAGATAAAACAGGTCAGTAAAACCCAGAATCTTTCAAAACTGAAAAGCCGTAAAAAAGGCTGTGAAGAAAAGGTGCAGAAAGTAAAACAGCAAAAGATGGAATTCTATGAAGCTTTCGTGGATGGTAAAGTGACAAAAGAAGGATATTTAAGGAAGAAAGAGCTGCTTACACAGAAGGAACACCGGTATAAAGAATTAATAACCGAGCTTCAGGAACAGATTATTCAAGCAGAGGAAAAAAGAAAACTTGCGAAATCACCGGAACTTCTTGCTTTTTCTAAATGCAAAGACCTGACAGAGCTTTCTTATGAAGTGATACAGGAACTGGTGGAGGTAATCTATTTCTATGACCCGGAACATATTGAAGTAATCTGGAAATACCGGGACGAATTTTTAGAGGCAGAAAAAGCTTTGGCTGAATGAAAAATAGTATGGAATATAGGCAGAGAAAAGGGAAGAACGCAGTGCGGACTTCCTTTTTTCTGCCTATAAAGTCAAATAGAGGATAGTAAAAATGGAAAGGAAGGTTTTCCTATGTATCTTGAAAAACCTATTGAAGAACTGATGAAACTTATTGAGGAAAGCGGGTATTCAACTTATGCTTCCTGGAAAATACAGCATGAGATGGAGGAAGCTAAACGGCTTTATGATTATTTGATTGAAGTTCAGGGGGTACCGGATGAAGAAACCCTTAAAAGGGGTATGTCCGTTGTGGTGGTACGGTATTATTTGTTTCTACTTAACCGTTTAAAATATATTCTTCCCTATGATGCCATGGGCTGCCAGTTTTCGGTTCCTTTATTTTTACTGGAAGAATTCCGGGATGAAAATATTCTTGAAAAAATCAAAAATTTTGGTGGTATATACACCTGGTTGGAAAGTTGTGAGTTGGAACACGAAATTCAGAAGTTCATTACAGTGCATCTTGATCCACGTGGAATCATCCTTTATATGGACATACTAAGCCACCGGCAGGATAAGAATGATATTATGCCGGAACCGGCAGTTAAACTCTCAATGGAAAAATGGATAACAAAGAAGAATGGAACAGAGTATGCTTGTTCGTAAAATTTCTGGCTGAAAACAGCAGACTAAAATAAAAAATGAGGAGGAAGGTCATGGTCAAGGAAAGAATACTTGCAGTTCCCTATACAACGGTTTTTATTGCACAGCTTCCAAAAGAAACACAGGATATCATCCGGGAGGATATGAAGCTGCACGCAAGGGAAAACGGATACCGCCTGGAATGGGATGCCGAAGCCAGGGATTATATTGGAATGACCCGGCGGTTTTGTGACATTGAAGAGATATATGCACATACGAAAGTGGATTTTTGTGAACCGGGTGAGGATATCGAACCATATGAAAGAAGCCAGCAGCGGAACATTGTTTTAAAACTCCCGGAGGATGATATAAAAGATTTATGTGCGAAAGCAGGAAGAAACGGTATGACTGTATCGCAGCTTCTTGAAAATTTTGTTTCAGACCTTGTAGGCGGTTCCAGAACAAACGGCTCAGATGAGAGAATGTATGCAAACCAATGGTTTGAACGGTGCTGGTTCAGTTTTGAACCGGAGCAGACATTTCTTAGTTACCTGCTTGACTGGGGACAGATTGAATATGCAATAGAGGACTGGACGGAGCTTGAGGATTACAAAGGTCAGGATACCCTGGATGAATATGATAAGGAGGAGATGGAAAGCCTCAAAGAATCTTTGGATGAACTGTTTGAGGAATATCAAAGTGCCAATAAGAATCCAGCAGATTCCACTTTGGAAGAGGGTATGCAAAAGGTTATAAAATGGGATAAGGAACGTCAGATGCTTCTGGCAGGAAACCCGGTGGAAAGAAGAAAAGAAAGATAAAAACGTCTTAATTGGGTTGGAAGGAGAATAAGAAATGAGCTTTATTAGTAGTGCGGAACTTGTTATTTTACGAAAGATGTATCCGGAGGGATGCAGGGTGTCCCTGGAAAGAATGGTTGATGAACCGTATGCAAAATTGCACCCTGGTGATCTTGGGACTGTAAGGAATGTTGATGATGCGGGGCAGATACATATTTCCTGGGATCAGGGGAGCAGCGTAGCCGTTATATATAAAGTAGATAGCTGTAACTGCTTGATGACGAAAGAACAGATGGATGAAACCCTTGCACAGATGAAAAGAATACCATTTGAGAATATGGACAGACTGCAGGCATGGATGGAAGAGAAACTTCTTCCGGTATTTCCAAAACTGTTTTTCAGACCGGCAATAAATGGTGAATTGTTGGTGGAGATGGGGTGCAGTGCATTCACATTGAAAAATGCAAGGATAACGGTTGGATTCACTCAGGATGCACAGGGACATATTTTCATAGACAGATGTAAACTTGGAATGGCGGTAACAGAAAAAAAGGAAATAGGAAAGGCAGCAAAACAAAAATAGCTTATGCAAAAGAAGGAGTTAAATGCAGTTTGGGAAGAAATGTTGACAAACTGGTAAAACCAACGTAAACTTTATTTTGCAGAAAGTGACAATTTTTTTTGGTAATTACTTGACACAATGGGGCAAGTCTACGGTGGCGAAGCTGATTGCCGGGTATTGGGATGTTACATCCGGCAGCATTACCCTCGGCGGCCATGAGCTGAAGGATATGCCGCTGTCTGAAATTGCAGACCAGATTTCCTATGTATCTCAGGACAACTACCTGTTTAACCGCAGTATCCGGGAGAATATCCGCATGGGAAGACCCAGTGCCACGGACGCAGAGGTGGAGCAGGCAGCCAAACAAAGCGGCTGCGACGCCTTTATCCGCAAGCTGAATAATGGCTATGATACGGTTGTCGGCAGCGCCGGTTCCCATCTTTCCGGCGGTGAACGCCAGCGGATTGCCATCGCCCGCGCCATGCTGAAGGACGCACCGATCATCATTTTGGATGAGGCAACAAGCAGCGTTGACCCGGAGAATGAGGATGAATTGCAGCGTGCTATTGAGGCACTGACCCATGACAAGACTATCATCATGATTGCCCACCGGTTGAAAACCGTTCGCAACGCCGACCAGATCCTTGTGCTGGACAATGCACACATTATCCAGCGCGGCACTCATGCAGAGCTGATTCGGCAGAATGGCCTGTATGCCGATTTTGTATCGGCCAGACAGGAGGCCATCGGCTGGAAGCTGGCTCAGTAAAGGAGGACTTATGAACCTTTATGCATCTGGAGAAGATTATTTAGAAGCAATTTTGGTTCTCTATAAAAAATTTGGAAGCGTCCGCTCGGTAGACATCGCTCGACATATGGAAGTATTAAGTGAGCTGTATACATTAACCAAAGATTTTTGTAACATTATATTCTCAAAAAATGCTGCAAAATTAGACGAATGGATCAATACAGCACAAAAATATGATATTTCTGAATTTCAAACATTTATAAACGGTGTAAAAAAGGACTTAACTGCTGTAAAAAACGGAATCATATATTCGTATAATAACGGCTTGCAGAAGGTAGTGTAAATAAAATCAAAATTATAAAACGAATAATGTATGGCAGAAACAGTTTTGAATTATTGAAAGCGGAAGTGTTATTTGATGAACTTTTTCACGATAAATTCAACGCTTACGTTTTTCCAGCTTTTCCAGGAGCAGGTGGAAGCATAAACGATGGAATATTGGATGCTGCACTCACACCGAAGCTAATACGGCCAACAACATTTGCAGAGATATCGGGAAATACATCTGAAAGAGCGAAACAGTTTTCAAAGATATTAAAACATTCCCATATACCATATCAGCAAGGTAAAAGATATGTATATGTGGCAGCTTTGCCATCTGGCTATGGTAGTTCCGATTGCAGATGCATATTATGAAGCAGATTGCCTGGAAAAAGCAGGAAAAGAATGGAAGACCGAGAGAAAAACAGCAAAAAGACTGAAAAGAAATTTTTGCTTTTTAAAGAAAAAGTTTACCTGCCGATAAGATTGCTAAAGCCGTTAAGATTGGTGTTGATATTGTACAGAAATGGATTGATGAGAGCATGAGAGTCGCACATTAGAGCGTGTCTGAAAAATCATTCCCGCAATCTGCACGCCCCACTTTGCGGTATATTTTGCCCGAATTCAGTTGCCGTAGCCCGCTACGGCGCCCTCATCCGGGCAAAATTTCCCACAAATTGTGACATACATCTTGCGGAAAGCATTTTTCAGACACACTCTAGCAAATACTGAATTACAATGAAGCTGCCAGAAGATATAATTTTCTGGTGGCTTTTTTTCTGATATCACTGTATATAAAAATATGATAGAATGCAGGTCCTACGATGTCAATTCCTTTTGTAGATGATTCCGGAAACATCAGGAGGCAGGTATCAGACATTGTATTTGCAAATTCTGTTGGACGTGTCTGGAATGAACCTGGTAAGACAAAAAGATGGCAAATCAGAGAAGCGTTGATTTTACGCAGGATAACACAAGACAAAACAAGATAAAATTTAGTTCGTCAAGATAAAATGCTTGACAGCACATTGTAAATAGGTTAATATAGTCAAGGTGATTACAGATGGAGAAGTTTGTAGAGCAAGGTTATTTATATGATTTTTATGGAGAACTTCTGACAGAGAGACAGCAGCAGGTTTATGAGAGCGTGGTGCTGGAGGATTACTCGCTGAGTGAAGTCGCAGAGGATCTGGGCATCAGCAGACAGGGTGTGCATGATATGATCAAGAGATGCAACAAGACCCTTGAAGAGTATGAACAGAAGCTTCATCTTGTAGAGAAATTCCTGAATATACGGGCGCAGGTAAAGCAGATCCGTGTACTTGCCCGGGAATATCATTCCGATGAAATTGTAAATATTTCCAATGAGATTTTAGAGGAGTTATAACATATGGCATTTGAAAGCTTGACAGATAAACTGCAGAATGTATTTAAGAAGTTGCGAAGCAAGGGCCGCCTGACAGAGGAGGACGTTAAGCTTGCCCTTAAGGAAGTAAAGATGGCTCTGTTAGAGGCAGACGTAAACTTTAAGGTTGTGAAGCAGTTTACTAAATCTGTACAGGAGCAGGCAATCGGACAGGACGTTATGAGCGGTCTGAATCCGGGTCAGATGGTGATCAAGATTGTTAATGATGAACTTGTGAAATTAATGGGAAGTGAGACAACAGATCTGCCTCTTCGCCCGGGAAATGAGATCACAGTGTTCATGATGGCAGGTCTGCAGGGTGCAGGTAAGACCACCACAGTTGCGAAGCTTGCAGGTAAGCTGAAATCCAAAGGTAAGAAACCTCTTTTAGTAGCCTGCGATGTTTACCGTCCGGCGGCTATCACACAGTTGCAGGTCAACGGCGAGAAACAGGGCGTGGAAGTATTTTCCATGGGAGATAAGCAGAAGCCTGTGGATATTGCGAAAGCAGCCATAGAGCATGCGAAGGCAAATCAGCAGAATGTCGTACTTATCGATACAGCCGGTCGTCTTCATGTTGATGAAGATATGATGCAGGAACTTGCAGATATCAAGGCGAACATTCAGGTAGATGCAACCATCCTCATTGTAGATGCGATGACCGGACAGGATGCGGTAAATGTGGCAAGCACATTTGCTGATAAAGTAGGAATCGACGGTGTTATTCTTACCAAGATGGATGGTGATACCCGAGGCGGTGCAGCCCTTTCTATCAAGGCAGTAACCGGTAAGCCTATTCTGTATGTAGGTATGGGCGAGAAACTTTCTGATCTGGAGCAGTTCTATCCGGAACGTATGGCTTCCAGAATCCTTGGTATGGGTGATGTCATGAGCCTGATCGAGAAAGCAGAAGCTTCCATCGATAAAGAACAGGCGCAGGACATGCAGAAGAAGTTAAAGAAAATGGACTTTGACTTCAACGATTACCTTACCAGTATGGAACAGATGAACAAGATGGGCGGTATCGGCAGTATCCTGAATATGCTTCCAGGTATGGGCGGTAAGATGAAGGATATTGAGGGAATGATCGATGAGAAAGCCATGGACAGAACCAAGTCAATTATCCTTTCCATGACACCTCAGGAGAGAAGTAATCCGTCAATCCTGAACATTTCCAGAAAGAACCGTATTGCCAGAGGTGCAGGAGTAGATGTCTCTGAAGTAAACCGTCTGGTGAAACAGTTTGAGCAGAGCAAGAAGATGATGAAACAGATGCCTGGTCTTATGGGCGGAAAAGCCGGTAAGCGCAGCGGTGGATTTAAACTTCCGTTCGGACTGTAATTGATAAGTTAGCGAAGCGGATAACGCTTTGACATAAAAGTTACTGTTTCATAGCTGAACAGTAATATAACATAAGAAAACAATATATTTTATTTAATGGAGGAAAAGAAACAATGGCAGTTAAAATCAGATTAAGAAGAATGGGACAGAAGAAAGCACCTTTTTATAGAATCGTAGTTGCAGATTCCCGTTGCAAACGTGATGGAAGATGTATCGAAGAAATCGGAACATACGATCCAAACCTTGAGCCAAGCGCTGTAACAGTTGATGAAGAAGCAGCTAAAAAATGGCTTGCAGCAGGAGCTCAGCCTACAGATGTTGTAGCAAAAATCCTCAAAGATGCCGGAATTGAAAAATAATTCAGATATACCAGGATAAGGTATTTCTGCAGCGTCCGTAGGGGACGGGTCAGGGAGGTATGTAATGAAAGAATTAGTGGAAGTAATTGCAAAATCTCTTGTTGAAAATCCGGATGAAGTAGTTGTTACTGAGACAGAAAAGGAAGACGCGATCATCGTTGAACTGAAAGTCGGACCTGCTGACATGGGCAAGGTTATCGGACGGCAGGGAAGAATTGCGAAAGCGATCCGAACTGTGGTAAAAGCAGCTTCTTCAAAAAGCAGCAAAAAAGTGATTGTAGATATTCTGCAATGAAAATAAGGGTCAGGAGCTGTGGAACATCCCATGGCTCCTGATTTGGGTTTAAGCGGATTTGGAATATGGATCAGCATTCGCTGTGAGCAGGTATAAAAGCAGAATGCAAATGACGTATGATATGAAAATTATAGGAGTCAGCAGATGGAAGATTTATTAAAAGTTGGTGTGATCACTACGACACACGGAATACGCGGGGAAGTAAAAGTATATCCTACCACAGATGCAGACAGATTTCTGGATCTGGAATATGTTCTGCTTGACACAGGCAGAGAGAAAAGAAAGCTTGAAATAGAGAATGTTAAGTATTTCAAGAACCTTGTAATCCTGAAATTCAGGGGAATTGATAATATTAATGATATAGAGATGTATAAAAAAAGAGAACTCTGGATCCCGAGAGAAGAAGCGCAGGAGCTGGAAGAAGATGAATATTACATTGCAGACCTGATCGGTATGGATGTAGTTCTCGAAGACGGAAGCAAATTTGGAACTCTGAAAGATGTAATGGAAACAGGCGCTAATGATGTCTATGTAGTAGAGGATGCCAAAGGCGAAGAAATTCTGCTCCCTGCTATCAGGGAATGTATCCTTGATGTGGATGTGGAGAAGAATGTAATGACCATTCATCTGATGAAAGGATTAATATAAATGAATTTTCATGTTTTAACCCTGTTTCCGGAGATGATTGAAAATGGCATGAATACCAGCATTACCGGACGTGCGATCACAAAAGGTCTCCTCACACTGGAGGCAGTGAACATTCGCGATTATGCATTCAATAAGCACCAGAAAGTGGATGATTATACCTATGGTGGCGGTGCCGGAATGCTGATGCAGGCAGAACCGGTTTACCTTGCTTATGAGGCGATTGCAAATCGTACGGCAAAAAAGCCAAGAGTTGTATATCTGACTCCTCAGGGGCAGGTATTTAACCAGGCTATGGCCAGAGAAATGGCGCAGGAAGAGGATCTGGTATTCCTTTGTGGACACTATGAGGGAATTGATGAGCGTGTTCTGGAGGAAATCGTCACAGATTACGTATCTATCGGAGATTACGTGCTTACAGGCGGCGAACTTCCTGCAATGGTCATGATGGATTCCATTTCAAGAATGGTTCCGGGTGTACTGAACAATCAGGAGTCCGGTGAGACAGAATCCTTTGCAGGAAACCTTCTGGAGTATCCGCAGTACAGCCGTCCGGAAGAGTGGCATGGCAAAAAGGTACCGGAGGTTCTTATGTCCGGTCATCACGCAAACATAGAAAAGTGGCGCAGAGAGCAGTCAATTTACCGCACGGCAAAAAGACGCCCGGATCTTCTTAAGAAAGCTGATCTGACAAACAAAGAATGGAACTATGTGCGCCAGTTAAGGAAACAGTGGAAGGAAGAAGAGGAGCAGATAAAATGAAAACATCAGATTTTTATTATGACCTTCCTCAGGAACTGATCGCTCAGGATCCTCTGGAGGACAGAAGTTCATCCAGACTGATGCATCTGTCTTTAAAAGACGGCAGCATTGAACATCGTCATTTTACAGATGTTCTGGATTATCTGGAAGAGGGAGACTGCCTGGTCATCAACGATACAAAGGTAATCCCTGCCCGGTTATACGGACATAAAGAAGAGACAGGAGCACTGATCGAGATCCTGCTTCTGAAGCGAAGAGAGAATGATATCTGGGAGTGTCTGGTAAAACCCGGAAAGAAGGCACGCCCGGGTGCTAAGATCACATTTGGAAATGGTATTTTAAAAGGTGAGATCATTGATGTGGTGGACGAGGGAAACCGTCTGATCCAGTTCCATTATGAAGGAATCTTTGAAGAAATCCTGGATCAGCTTGGCGAAATGCCTCTGCCGCCTTATATTACACATAAACTGAAAGATAAGAACCGTTATCAGACAGTTTATGCAAAGAACGAAGGCTCCGCAGCAGCACCGACAGCAGGATTGCACTTTACTAAAGAGCTTCTTGAAAAAGTAAAGGAAAAAGGCGTCAATATCGCTCATGTGACTCTTCATGTAGGTCTCGGAACTTTCCGCCCTGTTAAAGTAGATGACGTGGAAAGCCACCATATGCATTCCGAATTCTACATAGTAGAGGAGGATCAGGCAAAGTTGATCAATGACACAAAGAAGGCAGGTAAACGTGTAATAGCAGTAGGAACCACAAGCTGCAGAACACTGGAATCTGCAACAGGAGAAGATGGAATTCTGAAATCCGGAAGCGGTTGGACAGAGATCTTTATCTATCCGGGCTATCATTTTAAAATGATCGATGCCCTGATCACAAACTTCCACCTGCCGGAATCCACACTTGTGATGTTGGTGTCTGCGCTGGCAGGCAAGGAGAACATCATGCATGCCTATGAGACTGCAGTGCAGGAAAAGTACAGATTTTTCTCTTTTGGAGATGCTATGATTATCATATAATGTCACCCAAATAATTATATCAATCAATTATCTGGTTATGAGCAAGTAGCGAAGAGGATGCTTTTATCTGCCTGATAAAAGCATAGTAAAAATATAAAAAAGAGCTGAGAAGTCCTTGACTGGATTTTTCAGCTCTTTTGAAGTATTGATGTGATTTTGGATGAATGAAGGCTCCATTTATTCGGCGTCCGAATTATCAGTATCATAGGATTCGTCGTATGTCTCTGCGTCTGTGTCATCTGAAGCTGAACTGTTCATATCAACGATATCGCTATCTGAAGCAGCTGTATCTGCAGAACTGCTCTGGGAGTCATTATTACTGTTATATTTTGCAGTAAAAGTACTGCCTTCTGCAGTAGAAATCCAGGAACTCCGCTCATTGATTTTTCCAAGGATTCTTGTTGCCTCATCACCTTCTGCCGGAGTTGGCTGATAATTATTATATCCATCATAGGCAGCAGAAGAAATGGAGCAGGGAATGATATTGGTCACGTTGTCTTTTTTTACCCCATCGGCATCAATAGTAAAGGTCTGCTGGTAGATCATGGTGTCCATATCACTTGGAGAACTGTTGCCGCCGAAGCAGAAGTTTCCGAGGCTGTATACAATATTTCTGCCTTTATAAGTTTCAATGCCCTGAAGTACATGCGGATGATGTCCGCATACAAGATCAGCGCCTTCATCGATCGCGATGCGTCCAAGTGTTGTCTGGTTGCTGTCCGGAACGGTTTCCGTTTCATTACCCCAGTGGAAGATCACAACGATCAGCTGTGCCCCGTCTGCCTTTACTTTTGCAATATTGTCTTTTAACTGCTGCTCGCGTTCAAGATGGTCATACAGTTCATAGATACCGACTAATCCCACTTTAATTCCCTTTACATCCATAACAGCAGTTTCATCATATCCGAAATGCACAATCCCTGCGTCGTCCAATGCTGCCAGAGTATCATTGAAACTCTGCTCACCATAATCATGACTGTGATTGTTAGCGGTATTTACGGCTTCTACAGATCCACTTGTCAGAATAGAGGCATAGGATGCAGGTGCTTTAAACGCAAATGTTTTATCCTCCCGTTCATCAGAATCGGTGAGTGTTCCCTCAAAATTCGCAATAGTCAGATCATCTGTGGAGAAAATATCTTTTACATTCTGCAGGAAATAATCTGCACCGTAATTTTCATAATAAGCATTTAAGCTGGTATCATAATCAAAAGTTTCATCTGTGCCAAGAGTGCAGTCACCGACAACGCTGAGTGTCAGAGAAACAGGAGAAGATACTGTAGCATTGGAGGAATCCGTGTTCTGAGAATCTGAGGATGCTTTCTGGCTGTTGTCCTTAGAAGCGTTCATGGAAACAGTTTTTTTGGCTGCTGCCTGTCTGGAACTCATATAGTTGCTGCATCCGCGGATACCTGCCAGAATAAGTATAAAAACCAGAACAAAGATACCGATACCTGTTGCAATCAGCAATTTTTGCCTTTTTTCCTGATAGTATTTTGATTTTTTGTAGATGTCTTTCCTGCGTGCAGAAGAAGATTTCGTCTGGCTTCGCTTGTTGGATTGTAGGCTCATATGTATAGTTCTCGCTTTCGTTTATAATAGATTAGAGATATAGTATTAAAAAAATATTAAAGAGACCGGGCAGTTAAAATATCTGAACAGATGATCAGAATTAACAAAAAATAAATCGTAATTGCTATAGGATATATTCAAAGTATATAGAGAATTCACAGAATCGTCAAGAAATAAGTCTTTTCATAAAACCGTATTTTTGTTATAATACCATGACAAAAGGTTACATAAATATTACAGACAGAAAAAAGAGATGTGTTATCCTAAAGCGTATGAAACATGCTCTGAAAGCACTCAAAGATAATGAGAGATGGGTACGTGAGATAGCACTTCTCAGGAAAGAATATGAGGAAAAATAAAGATGAAAACATTGATATTCAACGGTTCACCGCGAAAGAACGGTGAAACTGCATATATGATCCGGACTCTGCAGGAAAATCTTGGAGGGGATTTTAAGGTGGTTAATGCCTACAGGGCAGATATCCGCCCGTGTATAGACTGCAGATGGTGTTTTGACCATGCAGGATGCGCAGTCAAAGATGAATGGCAGGAGGTTCTTTCGTACATTGAAGAATGTGACCATATTATTATGGCATCTCCTGTATATTTTGAGGAGGTTACGGGAATGCTTCTTGCTGTGATGAGCAGACTGCAGACCTATTTCAGTGCAAGATATATCCGTAAAGAAGAACCTGTTCCTAAGAAGAAAACAGGAGCAGTTCTGCTGACAGCAGGAAGTATCGGACCCAGAGAAAAAGCGGAAAGTACGGCAGAGATGCTGCTTCGTCAGATGAGTTGTGACAGTCTGGGGACTGTATATGTGAACCGTACAGACAAAGTGCCGGTCAGAGACAGAGAAGATATCATACAGGAAATAAAAGATCTGGCAGGCAGATTGAGAACAGCAGAATAAATATTATCTGAAAATGAAACACCATTTGTGTTATGTGGAACAGACGAAAGGATGATTAAAATGAAAAAAATAAAATACTTTATGATTACAGGAATGCTTTTGGCATCCATCGGTCTTGCCGGATGTGGGAAGAAGTCAGAAGATGATATTACAAATAAGGAAATTTATCAGGATGATCTTGAACCGCTGACAGAAGAAGAGCTGAATGAAATGGATGCAGATACTTCTGACGAGGATATGAAACAGATTGATGAGCCTGAGGAAGAAACCGCTGACATTACAGATACTACAGATGCAACAGAAACTACAGATAAAGCAGAAACTTCAGATTCTTCTGCAAAAAAATCTGCGGATAAAACTGAAACATCAGATTTTGCAGATACAACAAAATCAGAAACTAAAACGAAAACTGAAAAATAATCACAAGGGGGCTGTCGCTGGAATTATTATTGCGACAGCCCCCTGATCATATTTCTGTAATTATCAGGAAAGAACCTCGTTCTTCAGTTCGTTCCCATCCATAAATGCTTTCGCATTTTCGAGAGTAGTCTCGGCAATGTTAGTCAGTGCTTCTTTTGTAAAGAATCCCTGATGAGAAGTCATCACTACATTCGGGAAGGAGAGCAGGCGCTGGGTAATGGAGCTCTGCAGAATACGCTCGGACATATCCTCGAATACGAAATCAGTTTCTTCTTCATAAACATCCAGTCCTACTGCAAAGAACTTATGATCACGGATTCCGGAGATCAGGTCCTCTGTCTTGATCAGGCCGCCGCGGGAAGTGTTTACAAGAATTACACCATCTTTCATTTTGGCGATAGTTTCTTCATTGATGATGTGTTTGGTTTCTTCTGTAAGCGGGCAGTGAAGACTGATGAGATCACTGGTTGCCAGAAGCTCATCCAGAGATACATATTCCAGATAATCCAGGCTCTTATTCGGGAAAAGATCGTAAGCGATAACTCTCATACCAAAACCTTTGCAGATTTTTGCCATTGCCTGGCCGATTTTTCCGGTACCAATGATTCCGGCAGTTTTCTGATAGAAATTAAGTCCCATCAGACCACTTAAAGAGAAGTTGTTTTCGCGGCATTTGATGTATGCTTTATGTGTGTGGCGGTTTGCTGTCAGCGCAAGTGCCATTGCATGCTCAGCCACAGCTTCCGGAGAATATCCCGGAACACGCAGAACCTTCATTCCGAATTTGTGAGCAGTTTCCAGATCTACATTGTTATATCCTGCGCAGCGCATAAGGATCAGTTTTACACCCTGAGCATTCAGCTCCTCGATAACAGGAGTGCTCAGATCAGCGTTTACAAAAGCGCAAATTGCCTCATATCCTTTTGCAAGGGAAGCAGTTTCTTCATGAATATTTGCTTCAGTAAATTTAATTGTAATTCCCGGATAGGAAGGAAGAAGCTTCTCGAAAAATTCTTCGTCGTAGTTTTTTGTGCCGTAAAATAAGATTTTCATAAATGTTAGCTCCTCTCTGGCTGTATACCTGTATGGTATACTCACCGTGAAAATTATAATATCAGTGTTTATAGCAATCCTCATAAATAATGCATCTTAATCCAGACCATCAGAGTGTGAAATCCTGCTATAGTAAAACAAATCGAATAATGTTAAAATAATAACAATCTTCTGACGATTCACATTATAACCGATTTATCGGAAAAAGAAAAGGCTATTTTGGATAAAATTTCTCAAGTATCTATAAAAATACAATCTGAGAGAGTATGAAGATACTGTAAATAGGAATTGCAAATTATGCTTTATTATGAAAAGTATGTACAGAAAGACAAAAGATATGCAGGATAAAAAAACATTTTGCGGGATATTACCGGTGAACAGTAAAAATTATGCTGCTGTCAACAAACATAAAAAAATGATATGTTGACAGCAGCATAATTATAAATGACAGTTGCTATTTTCCGAGAGAGTACAGATCTTCATAGAATTCCGGATAGGAAATTTTAACGCAGTCCCCATCTTTGATAGTAAGTGTACCGTCACAAATTGTACCTGCAACAGCAAAGGACATGGCAATACGGTGATCAAGATAAGAATTGATCTCGGCACCATGAAGTGGCTTTCCTCCATGGATGATCATTCCGTCATCAGTCGGCTGAATATCAGCTCCCATGCGTTTCAGTCCTTCTGTTACCACTGCGATACGGTCGGATTCTTTTACCTTCAGCTCCTGTGCGTCCCTGATAACAGTAGTCCCCTCTGCAAAAGCTGCCATTACAGCGATCATCGGGATTTCATCGATCAGTGTGGGGATGATCTCACCCTCAACAGTGGTTCCGTGAAGACTGCTTGTGCGGATCAGCAGGTCAGCGGTAGGCTCACCCTCTGTACTTGCATTCAGCAGAGTAATATCAGCCCCCATAGCCCTGCATACACGAAGCATTCCGTCTCTGGTTGGATTAATGCCTACATTTTTAAGAAGAATCTCACTTCCGGGAGTAAGAAGCCCTGCTGCGATAAAGTAAGCAGCAGAAGAAATATCTCCGGGAACTTTAATCTCGCGTCCGTTCAGTACAGGCTCCGGTTCAATAGAAGCAGTTGTTCCCTGGGAAGTCACATTTGCGCCGAAATAATTCAGCATGATTTCTGTATGATTTCTGGAAAGTACCGGCTCAGTAACGCTGGTGATCCCATCTGCATACATACCAGCCAGAAGCACGCAGGATTTTACCTGTGCGGAAGCAACCGGTGACTGATAATGAGCGGCATGTAAAGGCTTTCCTGTAATACGCAAAGGTGCGCATCCATTGCCCCTCAGACTTACGATATCAGCGCCCATAGACAGAAGAGGAGTCATAATCCTTTTCATTGGACGGGACTGAATGGAAGCGTCACCGTTTAATTCGCTGGTAAAAGACTGTCCTGCCAGAATTCCGGAGATCAGTCTTGTGGTAGTCCCGCTGTTTCCCACATCCAGAGTTTCAGACGGAGCACTGAGTCCGTGAAGTCCCTTTCCATGAACGAGGATTTCGGAAGCATTTCTTTCAATATCGATTCCCATTTTCCGGAAACAGGAGATTGTAGAGAGACAGTCAGCTCCCTCAAGAAAATGTGTGATCTTTGTAGTACCCTGTGCAAGAGAACCGAACATAACTGCACGATGAGAAATGGATTTATCTCCGGGTACAGTGAGTTCTCCTCTGAGGTTTGTCTGTTTTTTTATTTCCATGTTTGATTCCTGCCTGTTTTTATAATATTTCTGTATTTCCCTGCAGTTATTTATAGCAATCTGCTTTTGACAAAATATTTTTGAAATGAATGTCAAAGGGTGATCTGTTTAGAGCGTGTCTGAAAAAGGCTTTCTGCAAGATGTGCGTCACAATTTGTGGGATATTTTGCCCGGATGAGGGCGCCGTAGCGGGCTACGGCAACTGAATTCGGGTGAAATATCCTGCAAAGTGGGGCGTGCAGATTGCGGGAATGATTTTTCAGATACGCTCTAGCGTTCGTAGACAATATAATTTCTTTTTTTAAGGAGTGCGGCACCCTTTTCCATAGAGATTCCGTCGTAGAATTCAATTTTGAGGACACCTTCCTCGAATTCACGGTTGTGAATGATACCGATATTTTTAATGCTGATCTTCTCCATCGCAAGGATAGTGGCAATCGTAGCAATACCGCCGGCCTCATCCGCAATATCAAGATACAGGACATAAGCTTTTTTCAGCAGACCATTGTCTACCACATCAATAGAATCACGGTAATCCCTGGAACTTGCAAACATCTGATATAGACTCCTGGAGTCCTTGTTATCCACAAAACATTTGATCTGAACCAGCAGGCGGATGTAGTCATCCAGAACATTGGAGATATTCTGATTATTTTCCACACAGATCTGCTCCCACATAATTGGAGAAGAAGAAGCAATACGTGTGATATCACGGAAACCTCCGGCTGCAATCGTTTTCATGTATTCCTGATCACTGTCCAGCATATTGACAAGATTTACCAGTGCAGAAGCGATAATATGAGGCAGATGGCTGACTCCGGCAGTGATGAAATCGTGTTCTTCACTTGTAAGGACCATCGGGATCGCACCAAGGGAAGAAATCATCTCTGTGAAATCTGTCAGGCGTTCCAGTGCAACTTCACCGCCCGGAGTAATAATATAGTAAGCATTCTCAATCAGACGGTCACTGGAAGCTTCGAATCCGGTCTTCTCAGAACCGGCCATTGGATGACCTCCGATAAAACGGGATTCCATTCCAAGACGTTCTACTTCTTTATGGATAATGCCCTTGACACTTCCAACATCTGTGAGGATCGTGTCAGGACCGATATTGTCTTTGAAATATTCAAGATATTTTACATTAAATTCTACAGGAGCACACAGGAAAATATAATCGCAGCTCCTGAAACGTTCATCATGTTCTTCGCATACAGCATCGATCATATTGCTGCTTACTGCTGCAGCAAGTGTTTCCCGATCCTGGTCATAAGCAAGAAGTCGGTAGTCTTCATGGTATTTTCGGATGGCCTTGGCAATTGATCCGCCAATCAGTCCGAGACCGATAAAACCGATAGTTTTCATAGTGGTTTTTGCATCCTTTCAGGTAACATTATTCGTAACTGTGAAAATACGGAACAGTTACATGATTTCATAATTTACTATTTTAAAGGATATGATTTGAAAAGTCAATTCATACGGCACTTTTATACATAAATAATTTAAAGCAGCAAAGCGAACGCCGTATCATATGCAGATATCTTCCATGTCTTTCGCACTCTGGTTACTAGAGTGTGTCTGAAAAATCATTCCCGCAATCTACACGCCCCACTTTGCGGGATATTTCACCCGAATTCAGTTGCCGTAGCCCGCTACGGCGCCCTCATCCGGGCAAAATATCCCACAAATTGTGACGCACATCTTGCAGAAAGCCTTTTTCAGACACGCTCTAGGACTGCTATAGTCAACTGAAAAAACGATGCACTATAAATATTCGTACAATCAAAATCAGTCAGCCAGCTGCACGTTTGAGATAAAATTCACAGTCGCGATCCGTGAAAATTACTGAAAATATATAAAATGCTCATCAATTTACAAGAAGTTCACAAAAAAAGATGTTAAAATTTCATAAAATACTTGAAAAATATAAAAAAATTTAGTAATATATAGCCATATCGTTGCTGCGGACGTTGCAGGCGGCAATAACATAACAGACAAACAGGGAGGTACGCAACATGGATGTATTTAGAACTGACCGAATTAGAAATGTAGTCCTTTTAGGTCATGGGGGCGCTGGCAAAACTACACTGGCAGAAGCAATGGCTTACTTAGCAGGAATGACTAACCGTCTCGGAAGAGTAGAAGACGGAAATACTGTCAGCGATTATGACAAAGAAGAGATTAAGAGACATTTTTCCATTTCTACCACATTGATCCCGGTACCATGGGATAAGGTAAAGATCAATGTGCTGGATACTCCCGGATATTTCGATTTCGTAGGCGAAGTAGAAGAAGCAGTAAGCGCAGCAGATGCAGCGATCATTGTAGTTTCCGGTAAAGCAGGCGTTCAGGTTGGAACACAGAAGGCATGGAACTTATGTGAGAAATATAAACTTCCGAGAATGATCTTTGTCACAGATATGGACGTAGATGATGTCAGCTACCGTAAAGTAGTAGAACAGCTCACTGAACTCTACGGCAAGAAGATCGCACCGCTTCACTTCCCGATTCGTGAAGACGGCAAATTTGTAGGATATGTAAATGTTGTAAAACAGGCAGGACGTAAGTACATAGATAAAGGTAAGAAAGAGGAATGCCCGATTCCTGAATACCTGGATGAATATCTGGAGAAATATCACGATATCCTTATGGAATCTGTTGCAGAGACCAGCGAGGAATTCATGGACCGTTATTTTGAAGGTGATACATTCTCGGTAACAGAGGTTTCCGCAGCACTTGCAATGAACGTACAGGAAGCATCTATCGTACCTGTATGCATGGGCTCACCGATCAATCTTCGCGGTGTATCCAACTTACTGGATGATATCTGCGGATATTTCCCAAGCCCGGACAAACGCTCCTGCAACGGAATCGCTCAGAAGACAAATGAGATCTTTGAAGCAAACTACGACTTCACGAAAGTGAAATCCGCATATGTGTGGAAAACAATTGCAGACCCGTTCCTTGGCAAATATTCTCTTATTAAAGTATGCTCCGGTGTTATCAAATCCGATGACACTTTATTAAACGTAGAGAAAGGCGAAGAAGAACGTCTGAATAAATTATATGTACTTGAAGGATCCAAACCGATCGAGGTTCCGGAACTTCATGCCGGTGATATTGGTGCAATTGCCAAATTAAACAGCGTACAGACTGGTGACAGCCTTGCGACAAAAGCAAATCCGATTCTTTATCCGAAGGCACTCCTTTCCACACCATATACCTGCAAGAGATTTAAAGCAGTGAAGAAGGGTGATGAGGATAAGATTTCCCAGGCACTTGCGAAGATGATGAGTGAAGACAAGACACTTCGTGTAGTAAATGACAGTGCAAACCGTCAGAGCCTTATCTATGGTATCGGTGATCAGCATCTCGATATCGTTATGAATAAATTAAAAGAACGCTACAAAGTAGATGTTGAGCTGAGCAAACCGAAGGTTCCGTTCCGCGAGACGATCCGTAAGAATGCAGATGTAGAGGGTAAACATAAGAAACAGTCCGGTGGACATGGACAGTATGGACATGTTAAGATGCGTTTCGAGCCATCAGGCGATCTGGAGACACCTTATGAATTTGAACAGGTTGTAGTTGGTGGTGCAGTTCCGAAGAACTACTTCCCGGCAGTTGAGAAAGGTCTTCAGGAATGCGTATTAAAGGGACCTCTGGCTGCATATCCGGTAGTTGGTGTGAAAGCTACTCTGTATGATGGTTCCTATCATCCGGTAGACTCCTCTGAAATGGCATTTAAGATGGCTACCATCCTTGCATTCAAAAAAGGCTTCATGGATGCATCACCTGTACTCTTAGAGCCAATCGTATCCATGAAAGTAACAGTTCCGGATAAATACACAGGTGATGTTATGGGTGACCTGAACAAACGCCGTGGCCGTGTTCTGGGTATGACTCCTGACCATCAGGGAAATACGATCATTGAGGCAGATGTACCTCAGCTTGAGATCTATGGATATTCCACAGATCTGCGCTCCATGACAGGCGGAAGCGGAGAATTCTCCTATGAATTCGCACGCTACGAGCAGGCTCCGAACGATATCCAGGCAAAAGAGATTGAAGCAAGAGCAAGCAAAGTGGATAAAGCTGAAGAATAAAAAAGGGTAATTACTGATAGAGCAGTAATTTGTGTTAGCGCAGTAATTAAAATATAGTTAAGAAATAAAAATGGCAGGACATTTTGCAGAGATGCGGAATGTCCTGTTTTTTACGTTTTGTTGATACACTCTAGTGGTGTATTACTCGAAAATGCGAAATAAGTGCCATTTGTAAAGCAAAAACACTAGATACAACGAAACGTTACATTGACAAACAGCCTTTGTTGAATTAAAATAAATTTTTAGGATAAGATGTCCATAATCGGACTGAAACCGCCGGAAATAATAAAAGCAGCTGTGTAGCTCAGTGGAGCAAACAGTAGTGGTGTCATGGACGCACCCTGAAAAAGACGATATCTCGCCTTAAGTCAGATGCCCTGGTAACTCTGTTGCCGGGTAGTTCACATACAGCAAAATGTTGGAGGAAGTATAGAGATGAAATACTTGTTTAAAAAGATCGAGCCTAAGTGGCAGGCAAAATGGGAAGAGGCCAAAGTCTTCGAAGCCAAAGATAACAGTGACAAACCTAAATTCTATGGTCTGGTAGAGTTCCCATATCCAAGCGGTGCCGGTATGCACGTAGGACATATCAAAGCATATTCCAGTCTGGAGGTTATTTCCAGAAAACGTCGTATGGAAGGCTATAATGTACTTTTCCCGATCGGATTTGATGCATTTGGTCTCCCGACAGAGAACTACGCGGTAAAGACCGGAACACATCCACGTATCATCACAGATGAGAACATCAAGAGATTCTCAAACCAGTTAAAGAAAGTTGGATTTTCCTTTGACTGGAACCGTGTGATCGATACAACAGATGAAGACTACTACAAATGGACACAGTGGATTTTCCTGAAAATGTTCGAAAAAGGTCTTGTATTCAGAGACAGAACACTGGTTAATTACTGCCCGCACTGTAAAGTAGTCCTTTCCAATGAAGACAGCCAGGGCGGTAAATGTGATATCTGCCACAGCGATGTTGTTCAGAAATCCAAAGATGTATGGTATTTAAGGATCACCCAGTATGCAGATAAGCTTCTGGAAGGTCTGAAAGATGTAGATTATCCGGATAATGTAAAACAGCAGCAGATCCACTGGATCGGTAAATCAAAAGGTGCTTTCGTTAACTTCGATGTTGACGGAATCGATGAGAAACTTGAAATCTATACAACCAGACCGGATACTCTGTTTGGTGTAACATTCATGGTAATCGCACCGGAACATCCGATCATTGACAAATATGCAGATAAAATCACAAACATGGATGAGATCACTGCATATCGTAATGAGTGTGCAAAGAAAACAGAGTTTGAGAGAACTCAGCTTGTAAAAGATAAAACAGGTGTGAGAATCCAGGGACTTGAGGGAATCAACCCGGTTAACGGTAAGAAAATCCCGATCTACATTGCTGACTATGTAATGATGGGATATGGTACAGGTGCTATCATGGCAGTACCTGCTCACGACCAGCGTGACTATGATTTTGCGAAGAAATTCGGCATCGACATTATCGAAGTTATCAAAGGCGGAGATATTTCCAAAGAAGCCTATACAGGCGACGGCGAAATGGTAAACTCCGATTTCCTGAACGGATATGCAAAGAAGAAAGATTCTATTGAGCGTATGTTGGAAGAACTGGAGAAAAAAGGAATCGGTAAAGCCGGTGTTCAGTATAAGATGAAAGACTGGGCATTCAACCGCCAGAGATACTGGGGTGAGCCAATCCCGCTTATTCACTGCCCGAACTGCGGTGTTGTGGCAGTTCCGGAGAACGAACTTCCGCTGCGTCTGCCGGATGTAAAGGACTTCGAGCCGGGTGAAGACGGACAGTCCCCACTTGCAAAGATTGATTCTTTCGTAAACTGCACATGCCCGAAATGCGGTGCTGCAGCGAAGCGTGAGACAGATACTATGCCTCAGTGGGCAGGATCTTCCTGGTATTTCTTAAGATATACAGATCCGCACAATGCAAATGCACTGGCTGATATGGACAAACTGAAATACTGGATGCCTGTTGACTGGTACAATGGTGGTATGGAGCATGTTACCAGACATATGATCTACTCCAGATTCTGGCATCATTTCCTGTATGATCTTGGCGTAGTAAATACACCGGAACCATACGCAAAACGTTCCATCCAGGGATTGATCCTCGGACCGGACGGAGATAAAATGAGTAAATCCAAGGGTAATGTAGTTGACCCGCTGGATATTGTAGAAGAATACGGTGCAGATACTCTTCGTACCTATGTGCTGTTTATGGGTGACTATGGCGCAGCTACACCATGGAGCGAGAACTCTGTAAAGGGCTGTAAAAAGTTCCTGGACCGTGTTGCAGGTCTGACAGATATCCTTTCTGAAGAATCTGTATCTGATGAACTGGAGATGAAACTCCACCGTACCATCAAGAAAGTTTCTTCTGATATCGAGAACCTGAAATTCAATACAGCGATCGCCAGCCTGATGACACTCATTAATGAGATCACAGCAGAAGGACACTTAAGCAAAGATGACCTTACCATCTTTATCAAACTGCTTAGCCCGTTTGCGCCACATATCTGCGAAGAAATCTGGGAATTTATCGGAGGTGAAGGCTTACTGGCAGTTTCCGAATGGCCGAAATACGATGAAGGTAAAACAATTGCCAAGACCGTTGAGATCGGTGTACAGGTGAACGGTAAAGTAAGAGGAACAATCGTAATCCCTAACGGATGCGAAAAAGAAAAAGCATTCGAGATCGCAAAAGCAGACGAGAGAATTGCTTCCTTCCTGGAAGGCAAGAACCTTATCAAAGAGATTTATGTACCGAATAAGATCGTAAACTTTGTTGCGAAATAATAGAAACAGTAAAAAGAGGACTGACAGAAATTTTTCTGAACAGTCCTCTTTTGAGTTTGCCAGCTGTATTAAGAGACCTTTTCAGGCAACCGCCTGCTGATATGCCGGAATGTCAGTGTAAACACGATTCCCTTCACGATAGAAGAGATTGTAAGCGCCCACCATACACCATTTAATCCCATTCCCGCATGTGTCAGGATCAATGCCAGCGGGATTCGTGAGCCTGTCAGGATCACACTGATCGTACTGGATAATCTGGTGCGTCCAAGTCCTGATAATGCGCCCACTGTCATCAGCTCAATGGACATAAAGACTTCACTGAATCCGATAATGACCAGATAATTGACAGCAGTATCCAGAGCTTCTTTTTCGTGGAAAAATAACCTGGCAATTGGTTCCGGAAGAAAGACAAAAGCTGCAGTGACAAACAGGCCCCAAATTGTGAGAACGCGAAATGACAGACTGTAACCTTTACGGATACGGTCTTTTTTTCGTGCACCGTAGTTTTGGGCAATAAAAGCATTCAGTGCTGAAGCAAAACCATCAGCAGTATTCCAGGATACGGATTCAATCTGTCCGCCAACACGCTGCGTTGCAATAGCGGCAGCACCATAACCAGAAACCATACGGGTCAGAATCATGGAGATGAAACAGTAAATGCTTCCCTGTATAGCTGTGGGAAACCCGATCCTGAAAATGTGCTTATAATATTCTTTTGGAAAAACAGACAGCAGATTCAGATGCTGTAAAACATTGGGCTCCAGTCTGGAATGCCGGATACGCATAACCATCACCACAAAAACCAGAATCTGTGAACTTACTGTCGCAATAGCGGCTCCGGCAACCTCCAGCCTCGGGAAAGGTCCGATGCCAAGGATCAGCAGCGGATCCAGAATCATATTTCCTGCAAGCCCGATAAAATTTGCAAGCAGGGGAGTGCGGGAATCTCCCTGCGCAGTAGAGAGTCCTGTCAGCGTCAGATTCAGATAAGAAAAAAGGATCAGTCCACAGGTGATCAATGTATAAGATCTGGCAGCAGTATAAGTTTCTGCGTCGGTCAGATTAAAAAATCCCAGCAGAGGCTGTATGAAAATAACACAGACAGCAGCAAACAAGATGCCGGACAGTGCAGTGAGCTGCAGAGAACCGGCGGCATAGGAACGTGCCTGGTCATAATCTTTGCGCCCGCATGCCTGAGCTGTATTTACCTGTCCGCCCATTCTTGACAGGGATGCAAGCCCCTGGGAGAGCCAGACATACATTCCGCCTACTCCCACGCCTGCAACCGCCTTTGCACCAAGCAGTCCGATCCATGCCATATCCATAATACTGTATGCTGTTCCCAGCATGGAAGAAATCATGATAGGCAGAGCCAGCTCTGCCAGAGTTTTCAGGATCGGACCGGAAGTCAGATCCACAGTTTTTGATTTACTCATTTGTAATAACCCTTCATGTACCAATTATTATAATACTTTTGTAGTCCATTTACTGCAGTCCCATACCTGAGAAACCACATCGCGGTAAAACTCCGGTTCATGGCAGATCAGGAGAATGTTTCCCTTATATTCGATCAATGCCTGCTTCAAAGCTTCTTTTGCATCCACATCCAGATGATTGGTAGGCTCGTCCAGAAGCAGAATGTTCGTTTCTTTATTCACCAGCTTACACAGACGCACCTTCGCCTGCTCCCCGCCACTCAGTACACGTACCTGACTTTCAATATGCTTGGTAGTCAGACCGCATTTGGCGAGAGCAGACCGCACCTCATACTGAGTATAAGACGGAAACTCCGCCCAGATCTCATCAATACAGGTAGTCTTGTTATCACCCTTTACTTCCTGCTCAAAATATCCAATCTGAAGATTCTCCCCAAGTTCGCAAGAACCCTTCAGAGACGGGATCAACCCCAGAATACTCTTCAGTAAAGTCGTCTTACCGATACCGTTTGCACCAACCAGCGCAATCTTATTTCCTCTTTCCATAGAGAGAGTAACAGGTCTGGAAAGAGGTTCATTATAACCAATAACCAGATCCTTCGTTTCGAAAATATATTTCCCCGGAGTGCGTCCGTATTTAAAATGAAACTCAGGCTTCGGCTTCTCGGCAGCAAGCTCGATCACATCCATCTTATCCAGCTTCTTCTGTCTGGACATTGCCATATTTCTTGTAGAAACCCTGGCCTTATTTCTTGCAACGAAATCCTTCAGTTCACTGATTTCCTGCTGCTGGCGTCTGTAAGCAGCCTCAAGCTGAGCCTTCTTCACCTCATACACTTCCTGGAAATGGTCATAATCCCCGACATAACGATTCAGTTCCTGATTCTCCATATGATAAACCAGATTGATAACAGAATTCAGAAACGGAATATCGTGGGAGATAAGGATAAATGCATTCTCATAATCCTGCAGATAACGCTTCAGCCATTCGATATGTTCCTCATCCAGATAGTTGGTAGGCTCGTCCAGAAGCAGGATATCCGGCTTCTCCAGAAGCAGCTTGCCAAGCAGAACCTTGGTTCTCTGACCACCACTCAGGTCTGTAACATCACGTTCCAGTCCGATATCCAGAAGTCCCAGGGCTCTGGCAACTTCCTCCACCTTCGCATCGATCACATAGAAATCATGCATGGTAAGGGTATCCTGAATAGTTCCCAGCTCCTCCATCAGAGTATCCATCTCCTCAGGAGAAGCAGTGCCAAGAGAGTCACAGATCCCATTCATTCTTTCCTCCATCTCAAAGAGATAAGAGAACGCAGACTTCAGCACGTCACGGATGGACATACCCTGAGAAAGGACAGAATGCTGGTCCAGATAGCCGACACGTACATTCTTTGCCCATTCAATCTTACCCTCATCCGGCATCAGCTTTCCGGTTACAATATTAAAGAAAGTAGATTTACCTTCCCCGTTGGCACCAACCAGTCCAATATGCTCGCCCTTTAACAGGCGGAAAGACACATCATTAAAAATCGCCCTGTCTCCGAAACCATGTGTCAGATGTTCAACATTCAAAATACTCATAAAAAGAAATTCTCCTTAATTATTGTTATATAATGTCAGGGTCCAAAGGTATTTCACCCCTGACCTGACATCCACGAATTACTTACTCCGCTGCAAAGCAGCTCCCGCAATTCTTTTAATATTTGTAACTATACAACAGTATGATCAGACTTCCCTGACTCCTTTTAATGACGGCTCAGCCATCAGCGAATAATTTGTATAATAAACCACAAATCCAGGCTTCGCCCCTGCAGGCTTTTTCACCTGCTTCTTCTGGATATAATCAATCTCCACCTTAGGAGCAGTACGTCCTTTGGAATAATAAGCAGCAAGCTGTCCCGCAATCTCAAAGATATGATCCGGCAGTTCGCCGTCCTTAGACTTCACGACCACATGCGAACCGGCCATCTTCTTGGCATGAAACCACCAGTCATTCCCTGTGGCAAACTTAAAGGTAAGCTCATCATTCTGGAAATTATTTTTTCCCACATAAATATCATACCCATCCTCAGTCACATAATGGAACGGCTTAGACTTACTCTGTGCCTTCTGTCCCTTCCTGCGGTCATAATGCTTCTTAATATATCCATACTCCATCAGCTCTTCCTTGATCTGTGCCAGATCACTCTCAGCCAAAGCAATATCCAGAGCATTGGAAACAGACTCCAGATGCTCAATCTCACTTCTCGTATCTGCAATCTGCTCAGTCAGAGCCTCCTCCGTACGCTTCAGCTTTCCATACTTGTCAAAATACTTCTTGGAATTCTCCGCCGGAGTCATAGTAGGATCAAGAGGAATAGTAATCTCCTCATTGGTATAATAATTCAGAGCCTTAAACGACTTACATCCATCCTCCAGCCCATACCCATAAGTATTGATCAGCTCCCCGTAAACCTTATACTTCTCTTTCTTCGCAGTATCCTTCATCTGCTTCTCCTGCAGACTCAGCTTCTTACGGTTACGCTCCAGCGCAGTCTGCACGATCCTCCTCAGATCCGAAGACTTCTGATGGATACGCGTCAGCGTATTCTTCGTCGCATAATAAGTCTCCAGCATCTGTGAAACACTGTCAAACTCCACAGAATGATACTCCGGTCCATACTGCTGGAACGCAAACACACCATACTCCACAGGTTCTTCCCCCCGGTAAACAATATTCGGAGAAAAATCCCCCTCCACAACCTGATCCATCAGCCTGCGGAACGTATGATACAAATGCACCCTCGCCGCCTCATCCAGAGACTGCGCTGCATCACTTCCGTCGATCGAAGCCCTGAAACAGATCTCCTCCGCAACAACCGGACTGATTCCAGTAAGAGAAGAGTAAACAGCCCTGGAAACATTACATGGCTTCCTGCACACAACATCATAGAATTCCTCCTCACTCACAGTCAGCGGATCCAGCTTATCCTGCGTCTTCGGAATAAAATACTCCCTTCCCGGAAGCACCTCACGCACAGAACTCATATGAGAAGAAACATGCTTGATACTATCCAGGATCATCCCTTTATCATCACAGAAAATAATATTACTGTGCTTGCCCATCAGCTCCATGATAAGAACCTTCTTACAGGGATCTCCCAGCTCATTCAGATGCTCCAGCTCAAACATCACCACACGCTCCATCCCCGGCTGCCTGATATCCGAAACCCTCGCACTTCCAATATGCTTACGCAGCAGCATACAGAAATTAGGCGCAGTCATAGGACTGGGCTTATTCTTGGAAGTAAAATAAATCAGCGGAAGAGAAGCACTGGCCGAAAGCAGCAGCCTGCACTGCCCATTCGCCCCCTTCCCCGTAATCAAAAGCTCATCCGCCTCCGGCTGAGCAATCTTATTAAACCGTCCTCCATCCAAATTCAAATGCAGCTCCTTCACCATAGCCGCAATCGTAATTCCATCAAAAGCCATATAAAAACACTCCTTTAAAAAATAATCAGTAAAAATAATCAAAACTCAATCAATACGACAGTACGATCAAGAAAAGAAAAAATAAATCAGTTAGTCAGAATAATTAACGTTTTACGTCAGAAAGGCGAAGCCCTTTCTGACAAACAAACTATAATAAGCTTTTCTGAAAGCCGTTCAATTTAAAGGATATACCATATACCTCCAACAGCCAGTCACCAGCAGGAGAAAATAAATAGTTCCGGGCGCATTTGCAGGGGTTGTAGTAACTCTTAGGCTTCGGGAATCTGCGTTATGAAAAAAACAGCAACCTGTCTGAGCGAAGCGAGTTTTGCTGTTTTTTTCATGCCTTTAGCAGATTTCCGAAGCCTTAGAGTTGACTAAACCCCGAAACCGCGCCCGGAACTATTTATTTTCTCCTGCGTCCTACCTGCGTCCCACCTGCGGCGTCCCTTCTGCTAGTATACCACACATTTCCTACCGCCATCAACGAAAAAATGTTTGACTCCCATTCTATAATGAACTATAATAAATCTGTATGTAAACCAGAACAGGCACACATACCCCGACACTAATAGACAGACAAAGAGAGAAAAACTATGATAAAAAGCATGACAGGTTTCGGCCGGGCAGAAGTCGTGACCAAAGAAAGAAAAATAACAATCGAACTAAAATCTGTCAACCACAGATACCTGGACCTCAGCATCAAAATGCCCAGAAAACTCAACTTCTTGGAAGGCGCAGTCAGAAACCTGATGAAAACCTACATCCAGAGAGGCAAAGTTGATGTATACATCACATACGAAGACTACACCATGGACAACGGAGCTCTCAAATACAACAGAGAACTCGCATCCGAATACATCACCTGTCTTAAACAGATGCAGCAGGACTTTGACCTTGACTACGATATCAAAGTCAGCACTCTGTCACGCTATCCGGAGGTACTTGTCATGGAAGAACAGTCTGTTGATGAGGAAGCACTCTGGGAATCTCTGGAACCGCCCCTTCGCGAGGCATGTGAGAAATTTGTCCAGACAAGGATACTGGAAGGCAGAAATCTTGAGAAAGACCTTATCGGAAAACTGAACAGCCTTGAAGAAAAAGTATTACGTGTAGAAGCCCGCTCTCCGGAAGTAGTCAATGCCTACAGGACCAAACTGGAAGCAAAAGTTTCCGAGCTGCTGGAAGATACACAGATCGACGACAACCGCATCGCAGCAGAAGTCATCCTGTTTTCAGACAAAATCTGCAATGATGAGGAAACCGTCCGCCTTCACAGCCACATCAGGAACATGAAAAAGATGCTCACAACAGAGAAAGAAGGCATCGGACGCAAACTGGACTTCATGGCACAGGAAATGAACAGAGAAGCAAACACGATTTTATCCAAATCAAGTGATCTGGAGATCTCCAACATTGCCATTGATCTGAAAACAGAGATCGAGAAAGTCAGAGAACAGATCCAGAACGTAGAATAGAGGAAGAAAACGTGGCAAGACTTATTAATATCGGTTTTGGAAATGTAGTCAATTCACAGAAAATCGTGGCAGTGGTAAGCCCGGATGCGGCACCTGTAAAACGAATGGTGCAGAGCATAAAGGGAACCCGGTCACTGATTGATGCAACTCAGGGGCGAAAGACAAAAGCAGTGATCGTCACAAGCGACGATTATCTGGTGCTCAGCGCACTTCAGCCTGAGACCATTGCCCGGAGATTTGCAGAAATATATGAAAACGAGGATAAGGGAGAGACCCATGAATAAAGGAATTTTAGTAGTGGTTTCCGGATTTTCCGGTGCAGGAAAAGGCACAGTAATGAAACGCCTCATGGAGAAATATGATGGTTATGCATTATCTGTCTCCGCAACAACCAGAAAACCCCGTCCCGGTGAAGAGGACGGCAGAGAATATTTCTTCCGTACAAGGGATGAATTTGAGAAGCTGATCGAAGAGGATGCATTGCTTGAATATGCCCAGTATGTGGAAAATTATTATGGTACCCCACGCTCTTATGTCGAAGAGCAGCTTCAGGCAGGCAGAAATGTAATCCTTGAGATCGAAATCCAGGGCGCAATGAAGATCAAAGAGAAAATACCGGAAGCACTTCTGGTGTTTGTAACTCCGCCGACTGTGGAGGAACTGGAACGCCGTCTCACAGGCAGAGGAACAGAAACCGCACAGGTGATCGCAGACAGACTTGCAAGAGCCGGTGAAGAGGCAGAAGGTATGGGACAATATGACTATATTCTTGTCAACGATACTGTAGAGGAATGCGTAGACCATCTTCATCAGATTATTGTGAGTGAACATTCCAGAGTATCCAGAAATGCAGAATTTATCGCAGATATCCAGAAACAGACAAAAGCATTTCAGAAATGATAAACATGCGGCCCAGACCGCTTAAAAGAAAGGAGAAAATACATGATACATCCGTCTTATACAGAATTAATCGAAGCAATCAATACAAACAGTGAGGACGACGATACAACAATGTCCCTTAACAGCCGTTATTCCCTTGTACTTGCTGCAAGTAAACGTGCACGCCAGATCATTGCAGGTTCCAAACCAATGGTAGAGGGTGCGGCAGGCAAGAAACCTCTCTCAGTTGCGATCGACGAGCTCTACAAAGGAAAAGTAAAGATCCTTGCTCCGGAAGAAGAGGATGAAGAAGGAACAGAACAGACAGCTGAGGCACAGGCAGAAGAATCAGCACAGGCTTCTGAAATCACAGAGACTGCTGAAACAGCAGAAGAAACAACTGCAGAAACAACTGCAGAAACAACCGAAGAGTAAGAACTGATGGTAACACAATAGATAAACAAAAGGATGTGTCTGAGAATTACAGAGGTATATTTTCAGGCACATTCTTATAGGAGAATTTATGAAATTATTATTCGTATCATTAGGCTGTGACAAGAACCTTGTAGATTCCGAAGAAATGCTTGGACTTCTTACAGGTAACGGGTTCGAGATCGTAGATGATGAAACTGAAGCAGAGGCCATTGTGGTGAACACCTGCTGCTTTATCAATGACGCAAAGGAAGAGAGCGTCAACACCATCCTTGAGATGGCAGAATACAAGAAAATCGGGAGCTGTAAAGTCCTGGTTGTCACAGGATGTATGGCGCAGCGTTATAAGAATGAGATCATTGAGGAAGTACCGGAAGTAGATGCAGTACTTGGAACAACTTCCTACGGAGACATCCTTAAGGCAATCCGTGAAGCAATGGAAGGAAAACATTTCCAGGAATTTAAAGATATTGATTATCTTCCGGAAAAGCTTGGCAAACGTGTTCTCACAACAGGCGGACATTTCGGATATCTCAAGATAGCAGAAGGCTGTGATAAACACTGCACCTACTGTATCATCCCGAAACTTCGCGGTAAATTCCGAAGCGTTCCGATGGAACGTCTGGTAACACAGGCAAAGGAGATGGCAGAGGAAGGCGTAAAGGAACTGATCCTTGTCGCCCAGGAGACAACCGTATATGGAACTGATATATATGGAAAGAAATCTCTTCATATCCTCCTGAAAGAGTTATGCAAGATCAAAGGAATCCGCTGGATCCGCGTGCTTTACTGCTATCCGGAGGAAATTTACGATGAACTGATCCAGACCATGAAAGAGGAGAAGAAGATCTGCCATTATCTGGATCTTCCGATCCAGCATGCAAGTGACCGTATCTTAAAGAGAATGGGAAGAAGGACAACACAGGCAGAGCTGGTGGAGATTGTAAATAAGCTTCGCCGGGAGATTCCCGACATCGTGCTCCGTACCACTCTGATCTCCGGATTCCCCGGGGAAACACAGGAAGACCACGAAGAGCTGATGAGCTTTGTGGATGAGATGGAATTTGACCGTCTGGGAGTATTTACTTACTCATCGGAAGAAGATACACCTGCAGCAACGATGCCTGATCAGGTTGCGGAAGAAGTCAAAGAGGCCAGACGTGACGAGATCATGGAGCTTCAGCAGGAGATTTCCTATGATAAGGGAACTGACCGTATCGGACAGGAACTTCTCGTGATGATCGAGGGAAAAGTTGCAGATGAGAGCGCATACATTGGCAGAACTTACGGAGATGCACCAAAGGTCGACGGTTATATTTTTGTGCAGACAGGAGAACTCCTGATGACAGGAGATTTTGCAAAGGTACGTGTGACCGGTGCACTGGAATATGATTTGATAGGAGAGTTGGCAGATGAATACACCGAATAAACTTACAGTAGCCAGAATGATCCTGGTTCCGTTTCTTGTACTGTTTATGCTTACAGACCTGGGCGGTGAGGCAAACCGCTATATAGCACTTGCTATTTTTGTTGTTGCAAGTGTGACCGACTGGTTTGACGGAAAGCTTGCCAGAAAATACAATCTGGTGACAAACTTTGGTAAATTCATGGATCCTCTTGCAGACAAGCTTCTTGTATGTTCTGCAATGATCTGCTTTATTGAACTGGAAAAACTTCCGGCATGGTTTGTTATCATTATTATAGGAAGAGAATTTATTATCAGCGGATTCCGTCTGATCGCAGCCGAGAACGGTGTTGTGATCGCGGCAAACTACTGGGGCAAATTCAAGACGGTTTCCCAGATGATCATGATCATTTTACTGCTGATCGATCTGGGCGGAGTGTTTGATATTCTGGAACAGATATTTATCTGGCTTTCTCTGGCACTTACCGTTATTTCCCTGATCACATATATCTGGCAGAACAGGAGTGTTCTGTCCATGCAGGATTAGAAAGAAGGCTTTAATATGGCTTCAGAAAAGGAAGCATCAGAAGAATCAGCATTAGAGAAAACAGCATTAGAAGAAACAGTTGTAGGACTTCTGAAAAAAAAGAAAATGACACTGTCTCTTGCCGAGTCCTGTACAGGCGGTGCGGTAGCAGCGGACATCGTAAATGTACCGGGGGCTTCTGAGGTATTTATGTGTGGTTATGTTACATATACAAACCGCGCCAAAAGAAAATGTCTTGGAGTAAAGAAGAGCACACTGAAGAAAGAAGGTGCTGTCTCAGCCAAATGTGCCAGACAGATGGCAAAAGGCGGTGCGAAAGCAGCCAAAACCGATGTCTGTCTCTCTGTGACAGGGCTTGCAGGTCCGGGCGGTGGAACAGAGGAGACACCGGTGGGAACCGTATTTATGGGATGTTACTGTGCAGGAAAGACAACTGTGAGGGAATTTCATTTCGAAGGTGACAGAAAAAGTATCAGAGACCAGGCAGTTGTACAGGCACTGACATTCATCTGCGACAGATTGCACAAATGTGACAGATAATAATTGGTGACAAGTTACATTACTGAACATAAGAGTACATTTCGGAAAGTTGATGAAATGTACTCTTTTTGTTATCATAGCAATTCGTATTAACCGAATCAGGTAAGTTTCCTGCGGAGTCTGCGAAAAGCAATAAGCAGTGGGTGGGGGCTTGGTCACCGCATCATTTTCATAAGGTTCACCACTTTATCAAGTTTTTGTGCCTCTGCGGGAGATTTCCCCATCTTCAGCACTTCAATGATCGCAGAAATCTCATCAGCATTAAATTTCAGACCGCCTTTTTTCCCCTGAGCAGCTGCACTCATCAGGAAAGGCAGCATCTCATTTGCACCCTTTGAACTTCCCTGGGAAGCCAGATTCTGAAGCATATCAAGCTTGGAACGATCCATGCCTGCAAGCTTCGGGTTGTTGCGCCAGTCATCATTCATGGGAATCCTCCTTCTCACCATCTGCAGGCTGATTCATGAGCTGCAGCATCTGAACCATAGCCATCATATTTACCATCTGATTTAATTTATCCCTGCTGGGACCATAACAGAAGCTGCGGATATCATTGACGATATCCACTGGATTCTGGGCCGGCATGCTCATGGCACACAGATCGCTGCCGGAACTTCTTTTGCTGAAAACAGAAACCGTATTGATAAATTCAACCGCTTTTTCATAGACTGAGAAAATCTGCTGTCCTTTTGGCGGAAGATAAGGAATGGCGGCTTTTATCATCTGTCCGCGGTCAGAACTGACCATCTGATCCAGCAAAGTCTGGGAAATCTGCTCTTCATTCATAATATCTGCTTCCATTTTATGTTTTTTATTAACAGAATATGACGGGGAGAAGGATTCTGACATATAATAAAGTAGAATTTAAATAACTGTGAGACTGCTTTACTGCACGCTGCCTCAAATTTTATGGAATTGCTGCAGGTATCATGCGTTTGCAGTTGCAAAAAATGGAGAATCAGATATGGGATCAGAGTCAGAAGAAAAGAAAGAAATGCTTATTATAGATGGAAATGCTTTTTATGAGATAGATCTGGAGTGTGTGAAAAAGAAAAAACAATGTGCTCAGACAGTGCACCAGGAAAAGAAAACAGACAGGATCAATTCCCGGAATATGAAAGATAAGGATAATATCAGGCAGCATGAATAATAAGGACGAAGTTATAATCCTGTAAAATATAAAGAGGCAGAGGGAAAGCTCCCCCTGCCAACAGAAAATGATTGTCAGCAGCCACATCCACAGCCATTGTTTCCGCATAACAGAAGCAGCACGATAATGATCCAGCAGTTGTCGCCGTTGCCACATCCGCCGCAGCCATTGCCGCATCCGCAGTTATTGTTTCCGCACAGGCACAGAAGGATGATGATCCAGAGGATATTACAGCAGGAGTTATTTCCGCCTGAAAGACCCCATCCACTGTTACATCCACATCCGTTATTACATCCGCAGCCATTGTCGCATCCGCATCCGCTGTTATTAGCGCAGCCACATCCGCATCCTCCTCTGTCCTCACATCCGCAATTTGTAGCAGCTAAGTCGCTCATATTAAATCCTCCGTTTTTTTTCTTTACAATCCTATCATATGTGGAACCGCAAAAAGTGTTACAGTTTCATCATTGTTCATTATGTTCACAGTAACCAATAACCTTAAGTTCGATGCGAATTGTTGCTTTTCACAAGTTGACAATAATATATGAATCCGATATAATATACCACGTAACAAATCTGTAATGATTGAGAAAGAAATGCAACAATAACCCAATTAAAACGTAAAACAATACGTATAAAAAGAGAGGAAACGGAGAATAAGAATGAAGAAACATGGGAAACTATTGTTAAAGTATCTGCTCCTTTTTGTGATGACCGTTTTTGTAATGGGCTGTTTTAGTGTATCCGCGGCAACAAAAACAGGATTTGTCACTCAGAAAGGGAAAACCTATTACATAAACAAAGACGGTTCCAAACAGAAAGGCTGGCTGGAACTTAAGGGTAAGAAATATTACTTTAATAAGAAAACAGGAGTTCAGGTAAAAGGCTGGGTAAAAGACTCCAGCGGACAGGCAATCCGATACTTTACCAGCGGAGCCGGATATATGGTGACAGGATTTATCACTGATTCCAATGGAAATACCCGTCATTTTGATGAGACAACAGGCCTGCTGACAAGAGGCTGGCTCACAGATACAGATGAATATAAATATTATTTTTACAGCGGTTCCGGCGTTATGGCCAAAGGCTGGGTGGAGAACAAAAAAGAACAGAAACGCTATTTCAGTCAGGCCAATGGACGTATGTGTACAGGCTGGGTGAAGAGCAGTGCCGGAAATTACAGATACTTTAAGCCGTCAAATGGAATAATGTATACAGGTCTGGAGAAAATTGACTCAGACTATTACTATTTTTCAAAATCAACTGGTGTTCGTTATCAGAAAGGTTTCGGAACCGTAGGAAGTAAGAAATATTATTTCAACCCTTCAGATGGTAAGGCGAAGACAGGCTGGCTTGAGCTTGATGGAAAGAAATATTATTTTGATACATCAGGAGTGATGCTGGCAAATACCATCGCTTCCATTGACGGAACTACATACAGGTTTGATTCTGACGGTGCTGCAACAAAGACTTCCGGTAATGATTACACAGTAGAGGGCAAATATGTCAAGGTCTTTGATGCGAAGAATAATAAATACTACTATATGGAAGAAGAGTTCCTGGAACATCCGGGAATTGCAGACGGAAAGGTGTCAGATCTGGATCTTCTGGCAGCAGTGTGTGATGCAGAAGCAGGAGATCAGGGAGTCGTGGGAATGGAGGCAGTTGCGCTTTGCGTATTAAACTGTACCATTGACCAGTATAAAGAATTTCCGTCACAGATCCGTTATGTGGTATATCAGGGAAAACCTACCCAGTATGCGGTTGTCACAGACGGAGCACTTCTTAAAAGACTGAAAGGCCAGTTTGAGGACAGGACCAATGCCTATGCGGCAGCAAAGGCAGCCATGGAAGTGTTCAGTAACTATGTGAATCATGGCACAAAGAGAACACTCCCGGGATTTAAGACAAAGGATTTCAATTACAAATTCTTTATGACTCCGGCAGCATTTAAGGCACAGAACCTTAATTTCAGCAAGCTGGAATATGAACAGTACAAAGGACATGTATTCTTTGTGGACTGGATTTCAGGGTGAGTACATTAATGCTTTAAGTTGGTGAAATATGAAGAGGATTGTTATAAATTCCTTGACAAATAAATTTTGTATTTGTATACTTGCAGATATATGATATAAAAAAGCACAGATGGGAAAGAGTAACATAGGGAAAACAGACAGAGAGCTGCCGGCAGGTGAGAGGCGCGTGGGGAACTTATGTGAATACCTCCCGGAGCTCTGCACCGAACACCTCAGAGATATTGTAAGGTAAGTAGGCTGCAGCGGAGTGGCATCCGTTAACATGCTTAAGTAACAGAGAGAACCGTTGTTTATCATAACAATGGCATGGTTTGTTACTTATTGAGGCAGAGAATGCGAGTTTTCTGCGAATTTAGGTGGTATCGCGGGACCCGGTTCTCGTCCTAAAGGGACAGGAACCGGGTTGTTTTATTTTATTACGAGGAGGAAACAAACAATGACAGTTTGGGACGAGCTGAAAGCCCGTGGTCTGATTGCTCAGGTAACAGACGAAGAAGAGATCAAAGAAATGGTAAATAATGGAAAAGCCACATTTTACATTGGCTTTGACCCTACCGCAGACAGCCTTCATGTGGGACATTTCATGGCGCTCTGCCTGATGAAACGTCTGCAGATGGCGGGAAATAAACCAATCGCATTATTAGGCGGTGGAACCGGTATGATCGGTGACCCGTCCGGAAGATCTGATATGCGTCAGATGATGACAGTGGAGACCATTCAGCACAACATCGACTGCTTCAAGAAACAGATGGAGCGTTTTATCGACTTCTCAGACGGCAAGGCATTAATGGTAAACAATGCAGACTGGCTGATGAATTTAAATTATGTGGAAGTACTTCGTGATGTTGGACCACATTTCTCTGTAAACCGTATGCTCTCTCACGAGTGCTACAAACAGCGTATGGAACGTGGACTTACATTCCTTGAGTTCAACTATATGATCATGCAGAGCTACGACTTCTACATGCTGTATCAGAAATACGGCTGCACCATGCAGTTCGGCGGTGATGACCAGTGGGCAAATATGCTTGGCGGTACAGAGCTGATCCGTCGTAAACTTGGAAAAGACGCTTACGCCATGACGATCACACTTCTTCTGAACTCCGAAGGTAAGAAGATGGGTAAAACACAGTCCGGTGCTGTATGGCTTGACCCGGAGAAGACTTCTCCTTTCGATTTCTATCAGTACTGGAGAAACGTGGATGATGCAGATGTTATCAAATGTATGCGTCTCCTTACCTTCCTTCCGTTAGAAGAAATCGATGAGATGGCGAAATGGGAAGGAAGCCAGTTGAATAAAGCAAAAGAAATCCTTGCATACGAGCTGACAAATCTGGTTCATGGCGAAGAGGAAGCAAAGAAAGCGCAGGAAGGCGCAAGAGCACTTTTTGCAGGCGGCGCTGATACAGCACACATGCCGACAACTGAGCTTGCAGACGAGGACTTCTCAGAGGAAGGAACAATCGACCTGATCTCCATGCTTGTAAAAGCAGGAATGGTTCCAACACGTTCCGAGGGACGTCGTGCCATTGAGCAGGGCGGTGTTTCCATTGACGGTGAGAAGATCACAGATGTGAAATACACAGTTGCCAAAGATGCACTTACAGGTGAAGGTGTAGTGCTGAAAAAAGGCAAAAAGAAATTCAATAAAGTTCTGGCAAAATAAAAAATTCATTATAGAAATATCGGCGGATACTGCTGAACCGGTGCCGCCGATTTCAGGAGGAAAAGATTATGAAGAAATACGGAGTAAACGAACTTCGTCAGATGTTCCTGGACTTCATGGAGAGCAAAGGACATCTGGTAATGAAAAGCTTTTCCCTGGTACCACAGGGAGATAAGAGTCTTCTGCTGATCAACGCAGGTATGGCTCCGCTGAAACCATATTTTACAGGTGCTGAAATCCCGCCAAGAACAAGAGTAAGTACCTGCCAGAAATGTATTCGTACAGGTGATATCGAGAATGTAGGTAAAACCGCACGCCACGGTACATTCTTTGAGATGCTTGGTAACTTCTCCTTTGGTGATTATTTCAAGACAGAAGCCATCCACTGGTCCTGGGAATTCCTCACAGAGGTAGTAGGACTGGATGCAAACCGTCTGTATCCTTCCGTATATCTGGAAGATGATGAAGCATTTGACATCTGGAACAAAGAAATCGGAATCCCTGCTGACAGAATTTTCCGTTTTGGAAAAGAAGATAACTTCTGGGAGCATGGCGCAGGTCCCTGTGGTCCATGTTCAGAAATCTACTATGACCGTGGAGAGAAATACGGCTGCGGAAAACCTGGCTGTACAGTAGGATGTGACTGTGACCGTTACATGGAAGTATGGAACAACGTATTTACCCAGTTTGAGAACGATGGAAACGGAAATTATACAACACTGAAACAGAAGAACATTGATACAGGTATGGGTCTGGAACGTCTGGCAGTTGTTGTGCAGGACGTAGATTCCATCTTCGATGTAGATACTATCTGCGCACTGCGTAACCTGGTATGTAAGATCTCCGGAAAAGAATACGAGAAGAATTATAATGATGACGTATCCATCCGTCTGATCACAGACCATATCCGTTCTGCAACATTTATGATCTCCGACGGTATCATGCCTACAAACGAAGGCCGCGGTTATGTACTCCGCCGTCTGATCCGTCGTGCAGCACGTCACGGACGTCTTCTTGGAATCGAAGGCACCTTCCTTGCAAAATTAAGTGAAGAAGTGATCAATGGTTCCAAAGCAGGATATCCGGAGCTGGAAGAGAAGAAAGAATTTATCTTTAAAGTTCTCACAAATGAAGAAAACCAGTTCAACAAGACCATTGACCAGGGTCTTCGTATCCTTGGAGAGATGGAAGATGAGATGAAAGCAGCAGGAGAGAAAACACTTTCCGGCGAAAATGCATTCAAATTATATGATACTTACGGATTCCCGATGGATCTTACAAAAGAGATCCTTGAGGAAAAAGGATATGATATTGACGAGGCAGGCTTCCAGAAATGTATGGAAGAGCAGAGAAACAAAGCACGTTCTGCACGTGAAGTGACAAACTATATGGGTGCTGACGCAACTGTATATGATGATATTGATGTAAATGTTACAACAGAATTCGTAGGATACGATCATCTTACCTTTGATTCCAAAGTAACAGTCCTTACAACAGAGACAGAGATCGTAAACTCCCTGATGGAAGGACAGAAAGGAACAGTCTTTACAGAGCAGACTCCATTCTACGCAACTATGGGTGGACAGGTCGGAGATACAGGTGTGATCGAAACTGCAAACGGTAAGTTCGTAGTAGAAGACACCATCAAGCTTCGCGGCGGTAAATTCGGACATGTAGGTCATATGGAATCCGGTATGATCTCCACAGGCGAAACTGTTTCCCTGAAAGTGGATGAAGCTGCAAGAAGAGACACTGAGAAGAACCACAGTGCAACACATCTTCTTCAGAAAGCATTAAAGACAGTTCTTGGAAGTCATGTAGAACAGAAGGGTTCTCTGGTAACACCGGACAGACTTCGTTTCGACTTTGCTCATTTCCAGGCTATGACAGCTGATGAGATCGCGCAGGTAGAAGCGCTTGTTAATAAAGAAATCCAGGCTGGTCTTGAAGTCCGTACAGATGTTATGGATGTGGAAGAGGCTAAGAAATCCGGAGCAATGGCTCTGTTCGGAGAGAAATATGATCAGAAGGTACGTGTGGTATCCATGGGCGACTTCTCCAAGGAACTCTGCGGTGGTACTCATGTGGCAAACACAGGCAACATCATGCTGTTCAAAATTGTTTCCGAATCCGGTATTGCAGCAGGTGTGCGCCGTATTGAAGCTCTGACAGGAAATGGTGTTCTGGAATACTATAAGAAACAGGAAGAACTGCTTCATGAAGCTGCAAAAGCCCTGAAAGCAAATCCTGCAGAGATCGTAGAGAAGATCGGACATCTTCAGGGAGAAGTAAAGGCACTCTCCAGTGAGAATGAATCCTTAAAGAGCAAACTGGCTCAGGGAGCTCTGGGAGATGTTATGGATAAAGTAGTAGAAGTCAAAGGTGTGAAACTTCTTGCTGCAAAAGTAGACGGAGTGGATATGAACGGACTTCGTGACCTTGGCGACCAGCTGAAAGGCAAACTTGGTGAAGGTGTTGTCCTTCTGGCAGCAGTAAACGGTGAGAAAGTAAACCTTCTTGCAATGGCTACTGATGCAGCACAGAAAGCAGGCGCTCACGCAGGTAACCTGATCAAAGCAGTGGCAGCTATCGTAGGCGGTGGCGGCGGCGGACGTCCGAACATGGCTCAGGCCGGCGGAAAGAACCCTGCCAAAGCTCAGGAAGCCGTAGATGCAGCAGCAGGAATCCTTGAAGGTCAGATAAAGTAAAAATTGTTACTGCTCACTTTGTGACCAGCAACACGCTTCGCGATGCAGGAAATATGAACCTCCTTGTGCAATGCCCAAGGAGTATCGTTTGCTTCGCAAACTTAATTTATGCTAATCGCATAAATTCGCGCGGTATGTCTCGGGATTTTGGCATATACATGCCAAAACACCTCGCGGGATAGTGGCGTGTGAATAGTAACTAAAAAAATCTGCAAAATTTAACCAAAAAAATGTTGACGAACCCACAGGCAATGATATATAATATCACTTGTGCAAGAAAAAATACCCAGACAGTTGTATTTTAGCACAATCTACAACTGGAGGGAGGTTAGGTGTGAGTCTATGTCAAACGTAATCGTAAAAGAGAACGAGACTTTAGATAGCGCTCTTCGCAGATTCAAGAGAAGCTGTGCAAAAGCAGGAATCCAGCAGGAAATCCGCAAAAGAGAGCATTACGAGAAACCAAGCGTTCGTCGTAAAAAGAAATCTGAAGCCGCAAGAAAACGTAAATATAATTAATTGTGCGCAAAAATCCCTGGCAGTTTTGTCAGGGATTTTTATCATAATTTGGACAATAATCAGGGGAAGGAAGTAATCTTGAAGGCAGAAAATAACAAAATACTTAAAGAAAAGAAAAACTGGATCCTTTTACTGTTTAAAAAACTGGCAAAGCTGATTTTCAACAGAATCTTTTATGTTGCGGTTGCAATGCTTGTCCAGCTCGGATGGATCTTAATGATGGTACTGCGTCTGGCCGCTTATTCCAGATATATTGATATCGGATTGAGGCTGATAGGTATTGTGCTGGTATTGTGGATTTTGAATAAGGAAATAAATCCTTCCTATAAACTGGCCTGGACCATGCTGATCCTGATCCTGCCAATCCTTGGAGTGGTATTATATTTTGTATTTGGACGTTCCAGGATCGCTGCGATCATGCAGCAGCATTTTGAACAGAGGATTGAGGAGAGCAGGGAGTATCTGCGGGATCGGCCACAGACGAGGCAGAAGCTGGAGGCTCTGGATCCCTCGGCTTCAAATCAGTCCAGATATATTTCGGATGTTTCCAGATTTCCGGTCCATGAGAACACAACTGCAGAGTATTTTCAGGTAGGAGACGATATGTTTCCGGTGCTTGTGAGGGAACTGAAACAGGCGAAGAAATACATTTTTATTGAATATTTCATTATCAATGATGGGGTGATGTGGCAGACAATCCTGAATATTCTGGAAAAGAAAGCTGCGGAGGGTGTGGATGTGCGCCTGATCTATGATGGATTTGGCTGTCTCACAACACTTCCCCATAAATATTATGAAGAGCTTCAGAAAAAAGGAATCAAATGTCAGGTATTTAATCCTTTCCGTCCCATTTTGAATATTATCCAGAATAACCGGGATCACAGGAAGCTCTGTATCATTGACGGATGGGTTGGATTTACGGGAGGCATCAATCTTGCAGATGAATATATCAACCAGAAAGAGCGTTTCGGACACTGGAAGGATACCGCTGTTATGCTCAAGGGAGAAGCTGTCTGGAATATGACGGTAATGTTTCTCCATATGTGGGCGGTGATCGGCAGATCTGAAGAAAGTATTGATTATGAAGCCTATTTTCCCCACAGATATCATGAGGGAGAATTTGAGAGTGACGGATTTGTCCAGCCATTCTGTGATACACCTCTGGATGAGGAGGTTGTCGGTGAAGATGTATATCTGAACATTATCAACAAAGCAAAAAAATATGTATATATCTGTACTCCCTATCTGATCATAGATAATGAGATGATGACTGCCCTCTGTCTGGCAGCCAAAAGCGGGGTGGACGTGCGTATTATGACGCCGGGAATCCCTGACAAGAAGCTGGTATTTATCCTTACCCAATCCTATTACAGACAGCTTCTGGAAGCCGGTGTAAAGATTTATGAATATCAGCCCGGTTTCCTTCACGCAAAATCCTTTGTGAGTGATGATGAGATTGGAGTTGTGGGAACCATCAACCTGGACTATCGAAGTCTTTATCTTCATTTTGAGGATGGTGTATGGATCTACAGAAACAGAGTAATACAGGATATCAAAGATGATTTTATCCAGACTATGGAATATTGCAGGCAGATAGAACCGGAATTCTGCCTGAACAGAAATATAGGGCTGCGTATCATGCAGAATATTTTCCGCGCATTTGCGCCACTGATGTAAAATGAGCACTGAAAATCGTATTTTTATGGTTTTCAGTGCTTTTTATCTGATTATGATCAGGTATCGGATTGGATTAAGATGCATTATTTTATTGGATTGCTATATAATGAATAAAGAAAGTAGTCTTAGAGCGTGTCTGAAAAAGGCTTTCTGCAAGATGTGCGTCACAATTTGTGGGATATTTTGCCCGGATGAGGGCGCCGTAGCGGGCTACGGCAACTGAATTCGGGTGAAATATCCCGCAAAGTGGGGCGTGCAGATTGCGGGAATGATTTTTCAGACACGCTCCAGAGCGTGCGCCGGCAGCCTGCCGGTACATTGATCGGAGAGAGAATATGCGAAAAAAATGGATCTCCATAATATGCGCTGTGATCATCATGGTCTGCACTATCATTACCCCTGCTTATGCCGCCGGAATCTTTTTGCCCGAGGAAAGCAATACCAGACAGGCAGAATCCACAGATCTTATTGAAGCACCATCAGGAATCTTAATGGAAGCGCAGACAGGAACAGTCGTTTATCAGAAGGATGCGGATACCAGACGAAGCCCTGCCAGTATCACGAAGATCATGACTCTGATCCTGATCTTTGATGCTCTGGATAAAGGCAGCCTGAAAATGGACGACACAGTCACAACCAGTGCACATGCAAAGTCAATGGGCGGTTCTCAGGTGTTTCTGGAGGAGGGGGAAATCCAGACAGTGGAAACCCTGATCAAATGCATTGTAATTGCGTCAGGAAACGATGCCAGTGTAGCAATGGCAGAGCATATCTGCGGCAGTGAACAGGAATTTGTCCGCCACATGAATGAACGGGCAGAAGGACTTGGGATGAAAAATACTCATTTTGAAGACTGCTGTGGTCTGACAGAATCTCCCGATCATTACACAACAGCCAGGGACATTGCCATCATGAGCAGGGAACTGATCACAAAATATCCGAAAATTCTGGAATATTCTTCCATATGGATGGAAAATATCACCCATGTGACCAGGCAGGGGACAAAAGAATTCGGACTTACCAATACCAACAAACTGATCCGCAGCTATGAGGGCTGTGTCGGTCTGAAGACAGGAAGCACCAGCATTGCAAAATACTGCCTCAGCGCAGTTGCCAAAAGAAATGACATTACTCTGATCGCAGTAGTGATGGCAGCCCCGGACTATAAAGTGCGATTTAAAGATGCAGCCTCCATGTTAAATTATGGATTTTCAAAATGCAGCCTGTACATAGATAAGAAAATGGAAGCTCTGCCTGAGATCCCGGTCAGAAATGGAAAGAAAAAGACGGTTTCCCTGGTTTATGAAGAACAGTTCCACTATCTGGACACCACAGGACAGAATATCGGAAATGTAAAAAGAAAGCTGAGGATCCACAGGGAAGTAAAGGCCCCGGTGAAAAAGAACACCCTGGCAGGGGAGATGATCTATTCCGTCGATGGGAAGGAACTGGGAAGAGTGCGGATCCTTTATGGGGAAAATGCAGGAAAAGCCACATATCCGGACTGCCTGAAAAAAGTCTTCATGAGATTGTAAACGTTACTGAGAACAGAGTGAACAGTAACCTGTAAACAAAAAGTATTTTGGACAATTCTATAATTTTTTGACAAAGGACAGCAATCCGATGTATAATAAAATCCAAATGGGTATTGAGGGAAATAAAAAACAAAAGGAAGGTACTATATTAATGAAAGAAATCCGTACAGAAGATGCCGTAGGGCACATTTTGTGCCATGACATCACACAGATTATCAAAGATGTAAAAAAAGGGGTGCTTTTTAAGAAAGGTCATATTGTCAGAGAAGAGGATATTCCTCTGTTACTCTCTGTAGGAAAAGAACATTTATATGTGTGGGAGAAGAAAGAAGGAATCCTTCATGAGAATGAAGGCGCAGAGATCCTTTATAAGATCTGTGCCGGAGATTCGGACACCATGCATGGTTCTGATATAAAAGAGGGAAAGATCGAGCTGATCGCAGACATTGACGGAGTGCTTAAGATCCGCAGAGAAGCTCTGCTGGCTGTCAACTCACTTGGAGAGATGATGATCGCATCCCGCCATGGAGATTTTCCTGTAAAGAAGGGCGACAAACTGGCAGGAACCAGAATTATCCCTCTGGTGATCGAGAAGGAGAAAATGGATCGTGCAGCAGAGGTGGCAGGCACAGAGCCGATCTTTTCCATTTTGCCATATAAGAAGAAAAAGGTGGGTATCGTAACAACAGGAAGTGAAGTGCAGAAAGGTCTGATCACTGACACCTTCACTCCTGTACTGAGAGATAAATTTGCAAAATTTCCATCAGAGGTCATCGGTCAGACAAAACCGGGTGACGATATGGAACAGATAACAGCCGACATCCTGAAATTTATTGAAGAGGGAGCCGATATGGTAGTCTGCAGCGGTGGAATGAGCGTAGATCCGGATGACAGAACTCCGGGTGCGATCAAAGCAACAGGAACCCGCATCGTATCTTACGGTGCACCCGTACTTCCGGGAGCTATGATGCTGGTTTCCTATTATGAGAAAGACGGCAGGCAGATACCGATCCTTGGGCTTCCGGGATGTGTTATGTATGCAAAGAATACCATCTTTGATCTGCTTCTGCCGAGACTGATGGCAGATGATGAGATCACATTATCAGAGATTAACCAACTTGGAGAGGGTGGACTCTGCCTGAACTGTGATGTCTGTACATTCCCGAACTGCGGATTCGGAAAATAATATCCCGCAGAATGCGTTGTCAGACACAAAGTGAACATAAAGGGAAAAGAAAACTTGCATGAAAAGATTTAAAACCGTACATTATACAATCCATTCTAACAAAATAAAGGATGCGAGAGGCATCAGATTTGCGGTGCTCGCAGATCTTCATGGCATGGAATTTGGCCCTGATAACAGAAAGCTTCTGGAGACGATCCACCGGTACAGACCGGATGGGATTCTCATTGCCGGTGATATGATCGTGAGAAATGATTCTGCTTCTTTAAAGACTGCATCATCTCTTCTGAGGAGCCTTGCTCAGCAGTATCCGGTTTATTATGCATTGGGAAACCATGAATATAAGCTGTACAGGACAGATCCTCAGGAGAACTGTATGGCAGCCCGATATCAGGAATATGAAAAGGAGCTGAAGACAGCCGGGATCCATATCCTGCATAATGAATCCTGCAGCCTGCAGGTGGGAAAAACCAGCCTTACTGTCTATGGTCTGGAAGTACCTCTGATCTATTATAAAAAGCCATTTTCTCCACAGCTTAAAAGAGAGGAAGTCAGGGAATTGATCGGAGAACCATCTTCCGATTCCCTGAATATTCTTCTGGCCCACAGTCCCAAATATGGAGAAACCTATTTTGACTGGGGGGCAGATCTGATCCTGAGCGGGCATTATCATGGAGGGATTGTAAGAATTGGCAGGCACAATGGGCTGCTTTCCCCACAGCTTCATCCATTTCCGAAGTTCTGCTGCGGAGATTTCCACAGGAAGGAACAGCATATGCTGGTAAGCGCAGGAGCAGGGGAACACACCATACCTGTAAGGATCCATAATCCCAGGGAATTGCTAATGGTGGATCTGAAACCGAATGTCTGAGAATATTGTTACTGTCTGCTGACTGTATGGCAGCGAAATATTTACTTGAAAAGGAAAAGACTGTGCTATGGGAATTCCGGTAAAGCTGGAAGTATTTGAAGGTCCTCTGGATCTCTTACTGCACCTTATCGAAAAAAATAAAATAGATATCTATGATATCCCCATCGTGGAGATCACAGATCAGTATATGGAATACATCCATGCCATGGAGCGGGAAGACCTTGGAATCATGAGTGAGTTTATGGTTATGGCAGCCACATTGCTGGATATCAAGTGTAAAATGCTTCTCCCGAAAGAAGTCAATGAGGAGGGAGAAGAGGAAGATCCAAGAGCGGAACTGGTGGAGAAACTTCTGGAATATAAGACGTATAAGTTTATGTCCTATGAGCTGAAGGACAAGATGGACGATGCGGCAAATGTATTCTTTAAAGAGCCCACTCTTCCCGATGAGGTACTGCAGTACAGAGAGCCTGTAGATCCAAAGGAACTTCTGGCAGGTCTCACACTGGAGAAGCTGAATGCAATCTACAAGTCCATCATCCGCAGGCAGGAAGACAAGGTCGATCCTATCCGAAGCAAATTCGGAACCATCGAGAAGGAAGAGGTCAGTCTGTCTGATAAGATGATAGAGATCAAAGATTTTGCCCGTACCCATCGGAAATTCAGCTTTCGAAATCTCCTGGAGAGTCAGTGCTCGAAAGTACAGGTAATCGTCACCTTTCTATCCATACTGGAACTGATGAAAATGGGACATATCCATGTGGAGCAGGACGGGCTGTTTGACGATATCTCTGTTGAAGTACAGACAGACCCGGATACATGGAAGAATCTTACAGAATTTGCGGAAGATGAACCATAGAATACAGAGATCAATATGTAATAAAAGGAATGAGGAAGACTGAGTGAAGATTAAGGAGACAGAAGCTGCGATAGAAGCAATACTTTTTGCAATGGGCGGTTCCGTAGAACTGCCCCGGATCGCCAGAGCCATCGGTGTGGACGAGAAGACAACAGGAAGGATCATCCGCAATATGATGGACCGTTATCAGGAAGAGAACAGAGGCATCCAGATCATAGAGCTGGAGAATTCTTTCCAGATGTGTACAAAGAAAGAATATTATCAGTATCTGATCAATATTGCCCTGCATCCTCAGAAACCGGCACTGTCAGATGTTATGCTGGAAACCTTATCCATCATTGCATACAAACAGCCGGTTACAAAGGCGGAGATCGAGAAGATCCGAGGGGTAAAATGTGACCACGCCATCAACAAGCTGGTAGAATACAGTCTGGTCAGGGAATTGGGGCGTCTGGATGCCCCCGGACGTCCGATCCTGCTTGGAACTACGGAAGAGTTTCTGCGTTGCTTCGGCGTACAGGATCTTGAATCCCTGCCTGTCCCTGACCCTGTCCAGATAGAGGACTTTAAGGCAGAGGCAGAGGAAGAAATCCAGCTGAAACTGGATATGTAAGATAAAGGAGAAAAAACTAATGCCAACCACATATGCGCATGATTTATTTGGAAAAGAAGTATATAAGAGACTGCCTTCAGATATGAAAGCCCTGATCCGCAGACATGGGGACTTGTACAGGATCGGTTTACATGGGCCGGATATCCTGTTCTACTATATGGTTTCAAAGAATCCTGTCACCCAGTTCGGGATTGAGATGCATCATGAGAAGGCAAGAGCCTTTTTTGAAGAAGGGATGCGGCAGGTCAGAAGAAATGATGATGAGGCACTTTTTGCATATCTTCTTGGGTTTGGCTGTCATTATATTCTGGACTCCGCATGCCATCCCTATGTAAATAAGATGGCTGCAGAAGGCGTCATTCCTCACATTGTTCTGGAGAAGGAATTTGACCGTGTGCTTATGGAAGAGACAGGCAAAGATCCTGACCATTATTATCCGGCCTGCGGGATCATGCCGAAGATGGAATATGCCAGAGTGATCCACAGGGCCATTCCTCTGGTGAAAACCATAAACATTTATATTTCTGTCAGGATGATGAAAATTCTTACCAATTTCATGGTGTGTGATGACCATGGAAGAAAACGCAGGATTCTGGGGAAACTTCTGAGACTGGGAGGAGAGTCCATCGGCTCTGTCATTGAACATTTCATGACTGCCGAAGCAGTAGAGCAGGCAAAAGCTCCCATGCCTGAACTTGAGAGGCTTTACAGAGAGGCGGTTCCTGAAGCTGTGGAATATCTGGGAGAACTTTATACCTTAAGAGAGGGAGCTTATCATCTGAGCAAAAGATGGGACCGGACTTATAACGGGTAATGGGCATATCCCGATATTTTTCGGAACTGTGACAGTCATATTCCGGACATGCAGGCATAAATTATCTTATAGGGTGAAGCAAAATCCTGCAGATATCCTGTAAACAACAGATCTGTGAATAACCGTAAATTATGAACAGTGATATTCATGGATTGCCAGCATGTGAGGTGGAGTATGAGAATGAAACATATTGCCGCTGTCATTGTTGTGACGGCGGTATTATTGTTTACGCAGACATACACCTCCGCCCGGGGAGCGGAGTACAAAATACCTCAGACAGTAGACATGACACCTGTTGCAGAAGAACCGGCAGAACTGTACGCATTATCAGCAGTCCTCATGGACGGAGAGTCCGGCAGAGTACTCTATGAAAAGGACGGGGAGCGTCCTCTGGCAAATGCCAGCACAACCAAGGTGCTTACCTGTATTGTGGCACTGGAGAACTCTCCGGGGGATGATTATGTTCAGGTTTCTCAGAATGCGGCATCCCAGCCGGAAGTAAAGCTGGGACTTCAGAAAGGAGAACAGTATTATCTGGAGGATCTTCTGTATTCCCTTATGCTGAAAAGCCACAATGATACAGCGGTTGCCATTGCAGAACACTGCGGGGGAAGCGTGGAAGGCTTTGCCAGAATGCTTAACCGGAAAGCAAAACAGATAGGATGTAAGGATACGTATTTTATCACACCCAATGGTCTGGATGCTGAGGATGAGAATGGAAAACATCACACAACAGCCAGAGATCTGGCACTGATCATGCGATATGCTGTTAAAAACGAAACATTCCTGCACATTGCACAGACCAGAGACTATACATTCTCTGAGATCACAGGAAAGAGAACCTTTTCCGTACATAATGCCAATGCATTTCTCGACATGAGAGACGGAGTTCTTGCCGGAAAAACAGGCTATACTTCCCAGGCTGGCTACTGTTATGTATGTGCATGGGAAAAAGAGGGCAAAACATTTATCGTCAGTCTCCTTGGCTGTGGGTGGCCCAACCACAAAACCTATAAATGGAGTGACACAAAGAAACTGCTGGACTTCGGAGATTACAACTATGAGTACGAAACCTACTGGAAAGAACCACAGACCGGAAAAATTCTGGTGACAGACGGTGTGGAAGATGATCAGGATATAGGAAAGAAAATCTATCTGAGGGGTAAATGCAGTGTAACTGCATATGACAGGGAAAAAGAAGTCCTTCTGAAAAAAGGGGAAACTGTAACCTGTAAAATAGAAATTCCGCAGAAAGTCAGTGCGCCGGTTCTTAAGGGGGAGAAGCTTGGCCGAATAGCCTATTACCTGGATGGAAAACTGATAGATTCTTATCCGGTCTATGCGGAGAAATCAGTGGAAAAAATCAGTTTTAAATGGTACACTGAAAAAGTATTTCATGATTTTTTCCATTAGATACATTTATATGGGAACCTTAAAGAACCGTCATCAGAGTCTTGCCATAGAATTGTTTGTCGAATTCATAGAAAAAAACTATCGAACAGATGAAACAATTTAATGGTTTAAAGGGTTGCTATACAAAAGCGATATTGATATAATAAATCTTAACAGTCGGCATTCATATATTGCCGTTCGTGAATAGTTTATGTCAGTCTGTGGCTGATCTGCGGTCTGCTGCAAGCTGACATAGGAAAGACAGAGGAAAGAGATATGAATCAGTTAGAAATACTCAGAGAGAGTCTTGGCCAGTGTGATGAGATCATTCTGGATGCACTTATCATGCGTAACAGGATCGTGGAGGACATTATGGCATATAAAGAAGCCAACGGACTCCAGATCTTACAGCCTGAGCAGGAAGCGAAGCAGAAAGAATGGCTGGAGAAGAGAATGGAAGGCAGACGCCATAAGGATGAGGTTTCCGATGTATTTGAATGCATCCGCACAAACAGTAAACGGATCCAGGCAAGAAAACTCTTCAACTACAACATCGTGCTGATCGGTTTCATGGGTGCGGGAAAGTCCACAATTTCTGATTTCCTTAAGAATGTATTTGCCATGGATGTGGTAGAGATGGATCAGATCATTGCCCAGAGACAGGGAATGAGTATTTCCGATATCTTCGAGACATACGGTGAGCAGTATTTCCGTGATCTTGAGACAAATTTGCTTATCGAAATGCAGTCACGCAGCAATGTTGTGATCTCCTGCGGCGGTGGTACTCCAATGAGAGAGTGCAATGTAGTAGAGATGAAGAAGAATGGCCGTGTTGTTCTCCTCACAGCAAAACCGGAGACAATCCTTGACCGCGTCAAAAATAATCATGACCGTCCGCTGATCGAGAACAATAAGACTGTTCCATTTATCGCAGATCTGATGGAGAAACGCCGCGCCAAATACGAGGCGGCAGCAGACATTATCATCGAGACAGACGGCAAGAACGAACTGGAAATCTGCGAAGAACTGGTACACAGACTTCGTACTATGGATGAGAAATAATTAAGAAATACAATAACGGGGATTGCTTTACATAGCTTGATGATAAGTTATGGAGAGTAGTCCCTGTTTTTTATACGGATACTTTCGTATGTTTAATTGAATCAAGTAAGTACTTTGCTTTAATTGCAAGTATACAGTTGCCTGGAGGACATTATGTAAGTGAAAATTCTATGAAATTCCGTACTCTAAGGTTGACGACAGTAAAAAACTACTATATAATTCCTATCGAAATAATATGATAACAAAAAACTGTGATGATAGAAATATAAAATCTATGGTTACAGTTTTCTTTATGTCATAAGAAAGGACAAACTATGAAACAGGCAAGAATATATATTGATGGAATGACCTGCATAAACTGCCAGATAAGGATAGAAAATGAACTAAAAAAAGAGCCGGCTCTGACAGATATATCTGTAAGCTATGAGACAGGTGAAGCCTCTTTTTCCTATAATCCGAATCGGATATCTCTAAGGCAGATCACGGATATCATAAATAAAATGGGGTATTCTGCAACCTCTGAAAAGCTGTCCTGCAAAAAGAAGATACTACAGTCAATCGCAGAGATCCTGCTGATTGTTGTACTGTTTGGAATATTACAGTATCTCGGGATTCTGAACTATCTTGTACCTGCTTCGCTTGCGGATTCGGGGATGAGTTATGGAATGCTGTTTGTGATCGGACTGCTCACTTCTGTACATTGTATCGCTATGTGTGGAGGTATCAATCTGTCCCAGACATTGCAGAAAGATATATCTGAGGAAATATCAAGAGCCATGTTCAGAAATTCTTTTCTTTACAATGCAGGACGGGTAGTTTCCTATACGGTAGTCGGCGGTATCCTGGGAGCAGTAGGTGGACTGGCCGGATTTGGCACAGATCTGCAGACCTCATCATTGATCCAGGGAATCCTGAAACTGGCAGCAGGAACTGTTATGATTGTTATGGGAATTAATATGCTGGGGATTTTTCCATGGCTTCGAAAATTTCGGATTCGAATTCCTCTTTTATATAAAAGGGTAGGAAATAAGAGAAAGACTCCCTTTATTATAGGTTTGTGCAATGGACTTATGCCATGCGGTCCATTACAGTCTGTACAGATCATAGCGCTGGCATCCGGGAGTCTACTGGCAGGTGCATTCTCCATGTTTTGTTTCAGCATTGGTACAGTTCCTCTGATGCTGGGATTTGGCTCTGCGATAGCTTTTTTGGGGAAACGCTTTACGGGACTGGTATTGAAGGCGGGTTCGATTTTAATTGTGGTCATGGGGCTTTCAATGGTGACACAGGGAACTGCGCTGGCTGGACTGAATTCTCGGCAGATATCCCGGATGGCAGACACAGGTTCACAGACAACAGGAGATACAGCAGTTGAAAAGAACGGAACACAATATGTTTATAGTCAGCTTCAGTCCGGCAAATATCCGGATATCACTGTCAGAGCAGGTGAGCCGGTAGAGTGGGAGATTGAAGCATCAGAAGACAACATCAACGGATGTAATTACAAGATATTTCTGCAGGATTTCGGTCTGGAGCATACTTTTACAGAGGGAAAAAACATAATAAAATTCACACCTGAACAGGCAGGAACTTATACTTATACCTGCTGGATGGGAATGATCACAGGGAAAATCCATGTGGAAAATAATTAATATGAGGAGACAGAAGAATGAAAAAAATAATTGCAGCATTTATGACAACAGCGATACTGCTCACAGCATTTGCGGGATGCGGAAAAGAAAAAGCAGCAGAAACATCGACAACAGCACAAACTTCTGAAAATACGACAAATGAGGTAACAAAAGTAACTTCTGGCAATGCGCTGAGCATTCCGACAGATGAACTGTCTGAAAATGCAGAATTTTACCCAGTAGATGTAGACGGCACAGAAATGGAAGTGATTGCAGTAAAAGATTCCACAGGAACCATACGCACAGCATTCAACACCTGCCAGATATGCTATGATTCCGGCAAAGGATACTATAAACAGGAAGGCGATAAGCTGGTCTGCCAGAATTGTGGAAATTCCTTTACCATGGATCAGGTAGGAGAAATCTCCAGAGGATGCGATCCATGGCCGATCTTGGATGAGAATAAAACAGTGACAGATGAAGAAATAGAAATTTCCTATGATTTTCTGAAAGCCTCCGCTGATATTTTCGCAAACTGGAAAAAGGCATAATCCAGCGAGGGCAATAACATAAACAAAGACCGTTTTCTATATACATGTGCCTATAAAGATACAACGCTGTATATAAAAACGGTCTTGTTGTATTTAGCTTGTCTTATAATCCCATTCCTTCTGTGCCTGCTCGACTACATAATTCTTAAAAGCCTCCACAACAGGCGGATGATAAACATTCTTTAACATTGCCATATAGAAGTTTCTCTGCCAGCTTGGAGATACAAGAGGCAGAATCTTTACATTCAGTGACTGCAGGATAGGAATATTGGGAGCCACACAGATACCAAATCCATTGGAGACAAAGCCTGCAGCAACCTGATCTTCATCAATCTCATAGGCAACATCCGGTTTCTGACCGATGCGCTCAAACAATCCGTCAATAATATGTCTCAGACCACTTCTTTTCTTAAATATGATCTGTTTATAAGGAATAGTATCCTCCAGACAAACCTCCTCTTTTGCTGCCAGCGGATGGTCAGAAGGCACGATCACCACCAGTTCCTGTCTGGCAACAGGTATAAATTCAATCAGTGGTTCATTATCAATCATAGAGCAGAAACCCAGATCATATTTTTTCTCTTTTAAACCATTTAAAATATCAGCTGTTAAAACTTTGTCACAATACAGATTAAAATCAATCTTTTTCGTTGGATTTGCCGCGAGAAATCCTCTCATGATCTTCGGGAGAAAGTCAATTCCCAGAGTGCGCAGGAATGCAACATCAATACAGCCCTCTCCCTTACCTGCCAGCTTCAGGCTGTTTACAGAAGAGTCCAGACGGTTCAGCACTTCTTCAACGTCTTTGAGAAAAACCTTTCCATACTTGGTAAGAGTAACATTCCTTCCATTTTTTTCAAACAGTTTTACGCCCAGTTCTTCCTCGAGAGTGGAGATCGCATAACTCAGCGAAGGCTGGGTGATCGCCAGAATATCAGCGGCTTTTGTGTAATGTTCAATATGAGCCAGCGTAGAAAAGTACCGCAGATGATACAGGTTCATAGAAAAACTCCTTTCTCTGATAAGTATTTTATAAGTGACTATATTTTATGTGCAGGCTTTTACAGTCCTTTAATGCTTCGGAAAACTATAATTATAGTCACTCTTGCACAAATAATCCGCGCTGTATTTGTCATATACGTAGATTATATCATGATGTATTGAAAAAATCTATGAATTTAAAGGATAGAACTAATTTGTTTTATATTTAACAAAGATATATAATGCTTATATCAAAAAGATACAAAATATTATCAAAATAAATAGAAAAATTATGCGATTTTATCAGGAGGACAAAAAGATGTCAAAAGAATTTCCAATTACTATCAGTTCCTGGACACTGGGAGATCAGTGCAAATTTGAAGACAGAGTGATCACTGCAAAGAATGCAGGATACGAAGGAATCGGCCTTCGTGCAGAAACTTATGTAGATGCGTTGAATGAGGGACTTTTTGACAAAGACATTCTTGCTATTCTGGACAAACACGGTATGAAAGTAACAGAAGTTGAGTACATCGTACAGTGGGCAGAAGAACACAGATCTTACGAACAGAAATACAAAGAACAGCTCTGCTTCCATATGTGTGAATTATTTGACGTAAAACAGATCAACTGCGGTCTGATGGAAAACTACTCCGTAGAATATACTGCTCAGAAATTAAGAGAATTATGCCAGAGAGCAGGAAAATACATCATCGGTGTTGAGCCAATGCCATACAGCGGAATCCCGGATATGAAAAAAGGCTGGGCAGTTGTAAAGGCAGCTGACTGCGAGAATGCAAAACTGATCATGGATACCTGGCACTGGGTAAGAGCAAATCAGCCGGTTGACCTTTCTGTGATCGAAGACATCCCGGCAGACAAGATCGTATCCATCCAGATCAACGATGTATGGGAAAGACCATATGCAACAACAATCTTAAGAGACGAATCCATGCATGACCGTCTTGCTCCCGGAACAGGAATCGGATGTACAGCAGCGTTCGTTAAGATGGTAAAAGAAAAAGGAATCAAACCAAACGCAATCGGTGTAGAAGTCATCAGCGATGCAATCCTTGCAAAAGGACTTGAATATGCTGCAAACCATACATATGAGAACACAAAGAAAGTGCTTGAGGAAGCATGGCCGGAGGTTCTTCAGTAAGTCTCTGACGGATAAACCAACAGATTAAAGGATCAGGCAGAAATCTCCACGCCTGCCTGATCCGCATTTTTGATGAGATAAAAAATACTGAAAATATAAATAAAATCCAGAGAAAAAGGAGAAGGTCACATGAAATTCAATGCAATGTTTCAGCCGATCAACATCGGTCCAATGACAGTAAAGAACCGCTTCGTAGTTCCGCCAATGGGAAACAACTTTGCAAACACAGACGGAAGCATGAGTGAACAGTCCGCAGCTTATTATCGTGAAAGAGCAAAAGGCGGCTTCGGTCTGATCACAATCGAAGCAACAGTAGTACATAAAGGCGCAAAGGGCGGCCCTCGCAAGCCATGTCTTTATGATGACTCCACAATCGAAAGCTTCCGCAAGGTAGTAGATGCCTGTCATGCAGAGGGAGCAAAGGTTTCCGTACAGCTTCAGAATGCAGGTCCTGAAGGAAATGCAAAGAACGCAGGTGCACCGATCGAGGCAGCTACAAGCATTCCCTCAGACTGCGGAAGAGACACACCAAAGGAAGTTACAACTGAAGAAGTTTATGAACTGGTAAAAGGCTATGGCCTCGCAGCAAAGAGAGCCATGGAAGCAGGCGTAGATGCAGTTGAGATCCATATGGCACACGGCTATCTGGTAAGCACCTTCCTTTCTCCGAGAACGAACAAGAGACTGGATGAATTCGGCGGTTCTTTTGAGAACAGAATGCGTTTCTCCCGTCTGATCATCGAAGAAGTTAAGAAGATGACAGAAGGAAAGATCGCAGTTCTTGCAAGAATCAACAGCTGTGATGAAGTACCGGGCGGTCTTGATGTGCATGACAGTGCTGCAATCGCTGCATATCTGGAAGGATGCGGACTGGATGCCATCCATGTATCCAGAGCTGTTCACATCCGCGATGAATTTATGTGGGCACCGACAGTCACACACGGCGGTTTCTCCGCTTCTCAGGTAGAAGAGATCAAACGTGCCGTATCTATCCCGGTAATCACAGTAGGACGTTATACAGAACCGCAGTTTGCGGAATTAATGGTAAAAGAAGGACGCTGTGACCTGGTTGCATTCGGACGTCAGAGCCTTGCAGATCCTTATATGCCATTAAAAGCGCAGGAAGAAAGACTGGAGGATATGATTCCATGTATCGCATGTCTTCAGGGCTGCGTGGCAAACATGTATGCAGGAAACCCTGTATGCTGTCTTGTAAACCCATTCCTTGGACATGAAGCTGAGGGCATTGCTCCTGCAGAAAAAGCTAAGAAAGTAATGGTAATCGGCGGCGGTGTTGCAGGTCTTTGCGCTGCATTTATCGCACAGGAAAAAGGTCATCAGGTAACACTTTATGAAGCAAGTGATAAACTTGGCGGAAACATGCGTCTTGCTGCTTATCCTCCGGGAAAAGGCGACATCACAAACATGATCCGCAGCTATATCGTACGCTGCCAGAAAGCAGGCGTAACAATCAAAATGAATCAGGAAGTAACTCTGGATCTTATCAGGGAAGAGAAACCAGACAGCGTAATTGTTGCTTCCGGTTCCAGAACACTGATCCTTCCCATCGAAGGTATCGACAATCCTGCAATTATCCATGGCTCTGATCTCCTTGACGGAAAGAGAGCAGCAGGAAAGAAAGTACTGGTTGTAGGCGGCGGAATGGTGGGATGCGAGACAGCAGCATTCCTCGGTGAGCAGAACCATGATGTAACAGTCATTGAGTTCAGAGACACTGTAGGTGCCGACGTGATCCACGAGCATAGAGTTTACCTGATGAAAGATTTCGAAGATTACAAGATCAAAGAGATCACAGGTGCAAAGGTATGCAAATTCTATGAGGACGGCGTAGAGTACGAGACAGCAGACGGACAGAGACATGAATCCAGAGGCTATGATTCTGTCATTCTTTCCATGGGATTCAGAAACTACAACCCATTCGGCGAAGAGATCAAAGCCATCGTACCGGATACCTATGTGATCGGCGATGCCACCCGCGCAAGAAGAGCACTTGATGCTACGAAAGAAGCGTATGAGGTAGCTTCTGCATTATGATGATATCAGGGTCAAAAGTTCAAAAAGTCGTTCGTGCTTGCACGATAAGATTTTTGAACCTGGGACCCGCCAAACATGAGAAAGTAGCGATTTACGCAGTAAATCAGCGAATTTCGAATCTTATAATTTATTCGTTTTATAGTTGCAGTTAAGAGACGCTGTATGATATTATCAGCGGACAGCAGCTTGAAAATGATTTTACAAAAAAATTCAGGAGGCAAAAAGGAAATGGAACAGAGAATTAAAGGAACAACAGGATTAATGGCACTTATCGGAAGCCCGGTAGGACACTCAGGATCACCGGCAATGTATAACTTCAGCTTCCGTTATCACAACCTTGATTATGCTTACATGGCGTTTGACATCAAGGAAGACCAGGTTCCGGCTGCTCTGGATGCAATCCGTCTTTTCAAAATGAGAGGCGCAAACGTAACAATGCCATGCAAGAACGAAGTTGCAAAACACATGGATGAGCTTTCACCTGCAGCAAGAATCATCGGTGCAGTTAACACAATCGTTAATGAAGACGGCAAATTAGTAGGACATATCACAGACGGTATCGGATTTGTCCGCAACTTAAAAGAACATGGCGTTGACGTAAAAGGCAAAAAAATGGTAGTTCTCGGTGCAGGCGGTGCTGCAACAGCAATCCAGGTACAGTGTGCATTAGACGGAGCAGAATCCATTTCTATCTTCAATCCGAAAGACCCATTCTTTGCACGTGCAGAGTCCACAGCAGAGAAACTGAGCAAAGAAACACCGGATTGTAAAGTTTCTGTATTTGATCTGGCAGATGAGGCAAAACTGAAAGAAGAGGTTGCAAACGCAGACATCCTCGTAAACGCAACACTTGCAGGAATGAAACCTCACGAAGAGCTTACTCTGATCAAAGATAAATCCATGTTCCGCCCTGACCTTGTAGTAGCAGACGTTGTTTACAATCCTGCTGAAACAAGAATGGTAAAAGAAGCCAAAGAAGCAGGCTGCAAGCTTGCAATCGGCGGAAAAGGAATGCTGTTATGGCAGGGAGCTGCAGCTTACAAACTCTACACAGGACTGGAAATGCCAACAGCTGAATACCAGAAATTCCAGGAAGAAAACGAAAACAAGTAATAATAACCTAGGAGACCAAAATGAAACAGAAAACAAATAAAATGCTCATTTTCACCTCCCTTGCAGCATATTTCACTTATTTCATCCATGGAATCGGTGCTTCTATCCTGGGGCAGTACAAACCGGAGTTTGCAGCTGCCTGGGGTGCGAAGCCCCTGGCTGATGGCACCTTGGATGTAAGTATGGTAGTATCTGTAATTGCAGCACTTGGACTGGGGCGTCTGATTTCTCTTCCTTTCTCCGGTCCTCTGTCTGACAAATACGGAAGAAAACTGAGCGGAATTATCGGTGTGCTCTGTTATGTAGCATACTTCTTTGGAATGGCCAATTCCACATCCATGGCAATGGGATATGCCTTTGCAGTGATCGGCGGAATCGCGAACTCTTTCCTCGATACCTGCGTAAGCCCTACCTGTATGGAAATCTATGTAAACAACCCGTCAGTAGCCAACCTGTTTACAAAATTTTCCATCTGCCTGAGCCAGTTCCTGCTTCCATTCCTGATCGGAATCGTAGCATCTGCAAATATGTCATATAAGACAATCTTTATTGTTGCAGGTATTGCAATCCTCATTGACGGAATCCTGATCCTGATTCTTCCTTTCCCTGAGAGAGAGAAGAAAGTACAGGCTAAAGCTGATAAGAAGAAATCCGGACACAAGATTTCCCCTGCAGCGATCGCAGCAATCCTGATCGGATTCACCAGCTCCTCAACCTTTATGTTATGGCTGAACTGTAATCAGGAACTTGCCCGTTCCTACGGTATGGCAGACCCTTCAAAGATTCAGTCCCTGTATGCCCTGGGAACTGCAACTGCCATCCTTGCAACAGCAGCATTTATCAAAAAAGGTCTGAAAGAGATTAACGTCCTGATCCTCTATCCGTTAATCTCTACAATTATGCTGGCTCTCTGCTACTTTATCCAGGCTCCGTTTATTTGTCTGGTAGGTGGTTTTGTGATCGGATATGCAGGTGCAGGCGGTGTTCTCCAGCTGGCAGTTTCCACAACAGCAGAGTTCTTCCCCGAGAACAAAGGAACAGCAACCTCACTGGTAATGATCGCATCCAGCATCGCGAACTACACAATCTTAAGCCTTGCAGGGTACATTACCAAAGTTGGCGGAAGCAGCGCTCCGAGAATGATTCTTCTTCTGAACATGGCAGTGACCATCGTCGGTATCCTGCTCGCTCTTTTTGTAAAGAAAAGCAGAAATCAGTAAGGCAGTGTGCCAACAAGTTGATTTCCTGAATAATCTCACATCTAAATTTCTTATTTTCGCATTGTTGTCGGGTGTCGTAGCTACCGCTATGCCTTGAAATAAAAAATTATTAAAATCCAATCCAACTGAAGATATGTTTGGACGTTACAAGTTTCAGATTTTTTCCGGTGGGATTGGATTTTATTAAAATCATGATTGTCTAAAAATTAACAAAAAGATAGAATATACAAGGTAAAACATAGAAGTAATCTAACAATTCACTGAAAAGGAGAATTTGTATGGCAAATACAAGAACACAAAGAAGAGAAAATGAACTGCCCTACATCCCCTTTGGACCATTTCAGATAAGACTTCCATTCATACACTACAAGATAGAATCTGTTGAGTTCATTCAGGGTCTGATCCTGGGCGTTACTGCGCTGGCTGCTGTTCCGTATCTGGAGCAGTATCTGGGGCTTCCTTATGAGCTGGCGTGGAGCTGTGTAATTATTGAAACCTTCCTTTATCTGCTTCACAGTCTGCTTGGCGATCCGGTAGTACCGGGGTGGATCACACCGACCCTGCCGCTGACTATTGTATTTCTGGAAGGCTTCCCCATGGGAAAAGAGCGAATACAGGCTATGATCGCACTACAGATGCTGGTAGGTCTGGTATTTATTTTTATGGGTGTGACCAGACTGGCGGATAAATTTGTTCATGCAGTTCCCAATTCTGTCAAAGGCGGAATCCTTCTTGCAGCACCTGTTACAGTTATGGCAGGACAGCTGGGTGAGAATGGAAATATGCACAAATATCCTCTGGCTATTGTTGCAGGTGTAGGCCTCCTGATCCTGATCAGCTTCTCTGACAAATATCAGGAGAAGAGAAAAACAAATAAGTTTCTTGATCTTGTTGCGAGATACGGAAATCTTTTCCCCTATCTTATCGCAATGGTAGTAGGACTTCTGGTTGGCGAACTGGATGCCCCGGGACTGGAGATTGGTACTTTTATCAAGATTCCTCAGTTTAAAGATATCATTGATCAGGTGAGCATCTTTGGCGTAGGGATTCCTCCTGCATCTATGTTTATCAAAGCACTGCCGCTGGCACTGGTGTGCTATGTTATTGCATTTGGTGATTTTGTTACTACAGAGACCCTTGTATCAGAGGCACGTCAGGCAAGAGATGATGAGTATATTGATTTCAATTCCAGCCGTTCCAATCTGGTCAGTGGTCTGAGAAACCTGATCCTGTCCATCATCGCACCATTTCCTCCCCTTTCCGGTCCGTTATGGGTTGGAATGACTGTATCCGTATCCATGCGTTATAAAGAAGGAAAGAAAGCGATGAAATCTCTTCTCGGAGGAATGGCTTCTTTCAGACTGGCTACCTTTTTAAGCGTGCTGATCATTCCTGTAGTAAGTTTCTTCCGCCCCATTTTCGGAGTAGGATCTTCTATCACTCTGATGTTCCAGGCATTTGTATGTGCAAGGATCGGTATGGACTACTGCAAGAGCGACAGAGACAAGATGATCTCAGGCGTAATGGCAGCAGTCCTCGCAACCCAGGGAACCGCATGGGCATCTGCATGGGCACTGGCAGTAGGCTTCGGACTGAATATCTTCCTGTCCAACTGGAATCCCCTTGAGAAAAATCATAGATGATTAATGGAATCTGTGTTATAATCAGGTAAATTAGATGAAGAAGGGGTGAATGCAATTATGATGTATCCGTTTATGACATTGAATGATAATACTGAAATTACTCATTCGGAAATGAAAGCAGATGGGAAAGTAAAAGTCTATATAGAAACTCCTGATGAATTTGGAGGATTTCACAATGCCACATGCTGGCTTCCTGATTATAAGTGGGAGGATATTGAGGGATATTCTGATACAGAGATGGCATATTTTAAACAATTAATCAGAAATAACGCTCATCTTATTATTGAATTTTCGCAGGAAGGAGGCATTTTAAATGCCGCAGGATGATAGAAGCCAATAGTTCGGATATTATTGATGAGTGGTTAAACCATTTTGGAGAAATTCGCTATTTTTGTTAAAAAAGAGCTGTCGGAAATAGTCGTATTATCCGGCAGCCTTTTTTAGATTAGGAAAATTTCTCAAAAGAGATATTCATGTATGAGTTGATTGAGATTTTACATATGCTCAATAGGATCAACCAAAATATCATTTACATTGACTTTATTTTTCAATTTCTATTTTAGGTCAACTATAATTTTGATTATAGTTGACTGCAATTGCACTTATCTCAAATATGGTCACCCCCGAAGCGAATTACAGTTGACCGAGATTGCGCTTATATTAAATGCGGTCATCCCCGAAGCGAATTGCAGTTGACCGAGATTGCGCTTATATTAAATGCGGTCATCCCCGAAGCAAACTACAGTTGACCGAGATTGCGCTTATATTAAATGCGGTCATCCCCGAAGTGAACTACAGTTGACCGAGATTGCGCTTATATTAAATACGGTCATCCTTGAAGCGAATTACAGTTGACCGCCACAGCGCTTATCTCATATACAGTCACTCCTAATCATATTATCAGTTCCTTGGCGCGTACTTGAAAAACCATTCCCGCAATCTGGCGCTGGAATATAAGCAATGTTATACTATTTACAAGTCAAGAATAGCCATATTTTGAATTATCCCCAGATACCTTAACCAAATCAAGCAAATCCCCTGCTGCTCGCAATTGAGGCAGGGGATTTGCTTGATTTGATTAATATCTATTGCCATTTCATAAGATGACATAAGATATTATAAGATAATACTCTTCTGCTGTCAGATATGAGTGATATCAGACAACTATGGGCAAGAATAACATCTGATATCACATCATTCATCAACAGATCACAGGCTACTGTGAATGATATCCAGCACCTTTTTTAATTCATGCACACCGACCTGTCCCGGAGCAGAAGCTTTGGAAGCAGCACCGAAAGTGAGAGCGGAGCCAAATGTCTCACCTGTCAGGCGACTTACAACGCCTGTTCCTGCCATGGACATGGTAATGATCGGGCGGTCTGCATATTTCTCAGACATTTCCAGAGTAGCAGAGAGGAGCGTAAGAACATCCTGTTTGCAGGTCGGCATAACAGCCATTTTCGGAATATCAGCACCGAAATCCTGCATCATACGAAGGCGTCTGATGATCTCCTCCTTCTCAGGAGTCTTAAAGAAATCATGGTTGGAAGCAATTACCTTCACACCTGCCTCATGAGCAGCGTCAATGATCGTTTTTACAACATCATCGCCTGTAAATGCTTCTACATCGATTAAATCTACATAACCGCTCTGAGCAGCTGCGATATTTAAAGCAGCGTAATCACTTACGGAAATCTCTTTTTCCCCGCCCTCTTTGGAAGTACGGAATGTAAGGAGAACAGGGATATCTTTTAAGACTTCCCGAAGCTCTTTTGCGGTTTCTAATACTTTTTCAGTAGCAAAGACATCATCGAACCAGTCAACACGCCACTCAACCACATCAACCGGAAGAGCAGTGATCTTTTTGGCTTCTTCGAGAATGTCTGTTTTTGTTTTTCCAACGATCGGAATGCAGATCTTAGGTCTGCCTTCACCGATCACAGTGTTTTTTACCTGAACTGTGTTCATTTTCTTATCCTCATATTTCTTATCATATTAAGAATAACCGGGGTATCAGTCATCATAGGAGATGTGAAGAATCTCTTTCATATGTTCGATAGGCATTGGTTCACCTGTCCATAACTCAAATGCAGCGGAACCCTGGAATAACATCATTCCCAGACCGTTCATTGTCTTGCATCCTACCTCTTTGGCCATGGAACGCATCTTTGTTTCCAGCGGAGAGTAAGGAACATCAATAACAATCAGTTCAGGACGGAAGTAAGACTTGTCCGGAACAACGGACTGTCCTTCCAGTGGTTTCATTCCCACACCTGTAGCATTGACAAAGATAAAACTGTCATCCATCTCAGCTTTCAGTTTATCAAGATCTGCCAGATCATAAAGAACTGCATGGCAGGATGTCTTTGTGTTGATCTTCTCTACTGTAGATACTGCACGATCCCAGAATTCATCCCTGCGGTTGAAGATTGTGATCTCGGCAACGCCGTCCAAAGCAGCCTGGATCTCGATAGCAGTGGCAGCACCGCCTGCACCGACGATAGTCATTTTCTTTCCGATCACATCAATATCATTATCTTTCAGGGCAGACATAAATCCGATACCGTCAGTGATATGACCTGTAAGATGACCGTTGTCATTTACGATCGTATTAACAGCACCGCATAATTCTGCTGCAGGAGAAAGCTCGTCCAGGTATTTTCCAACCAGAGTTTTGTTTGGCATGGAAACATTGGAGCCTCTCATTTTCAGAGTGCGGATTGCTTTTACTGCATCCTCAATTTCATCTGCGCCAACCTCGAAAGCAAGGTAAGCGTAGTCATACCCGAGTTTTGCAAAAGCCTCATTCTGCATTGCAGGAGAGCTGGAGTGACGGATCGGGTAAGCCATCAGACCGATTAATTCAGTATGTCCGGTAATTCTTTCAGCCATTATAATATCCCCTTTCGTATTTTGTTGTAAAGGTTTTTATTGAAGGTATCCCATCTGAGTCAGTGTATTAAGGATATTTCTTCCTTCCAGAGTTCCGTCGATGATCCTTCTTGCACGTTTGCTGTCTCCGATGTTCAGGATCTCAACATCATCAGAAACAAAAGCATCGGAAAGCTCTGCGAAAAGCTGTCCCTGAGCTCTCATACCAAGGCATACGAATCCGTAGTCAAATGGAAGCTCGCGTTCACCTTCTGCATCTCTTACAAGGAAAGAGCTGTCTTTTACTTCCTGAAGAGCTGTCTTTGTAAGCTGGGTCACATGATGTTTCTTCATCTGGTCCTTCATGTCATTCTTTGTAACAGGATCCAGGTCACGTCCGATCTGATCCATCATTTCCACAATAGAAATCTCAGCATTTCTTGCTGCAAAGAATTCCACAACATCAAGACCAACAGCGCCGCCGCCCACAACAACAACCTTCTTGTCTGTCATATCTTCCGGATAGTCATTGATGTGATTGATCATTCCCAGGATAGAAGCAACCTTGCTGCCTTCTTTGTCAATGCGGTCGTGAAGTCCCCTGATCGGAGGAAGCAGTGGTGCGGAACCTGTGGAGCTTACGATCAGGTTCGGATGGAACTTGCGGATATTTTCCGGTGTTCCTTCTGTGTTTGTGAAGATATAAAGATTCTCAAGCTGCTCTGCTCTGTGGATCAGATAGTTCGGGAAATCAGCCAGACGCTTCTTTGCAGGGATCTTAGAGATCACAGAAGCAAGACCGCCAAGAGTCTCACCCTTTTCCAGAAGGAAGGTATTACAGCCTACTTCTGCGGCTGTACAGGCAGCTTCCAGTCCGGCAGTACCGCCTCCGATTACTACAACGTTACAGTTTTTGTTCACTTTCTGATTCTTATAAACATCACCTTCCAGAACAGCCGGGTTTACAGTACAGCGGATCGGACGGTTAAAGCCGATTCTGTTTCCTGCACATCCGATGTTACAGGAGATACATTTGCGAAGGTCACATTCTCTGCCTGTAGCTACTTTGTTTACCCATGCAGGTTCTGCGATAAGACCACGTCCCATACCGATCAGGTCTGCATCGCCGTCAGCGAGGATTTGCTCGGCAACCTTCGGGTTACGGATATTTCCCATGGAGATACATGGTTTGCCGAATTTCTCTCTGACAGCTTTAGGCATATAGGAACGCCATCCGTCTTTCATGTAGTTGGCATCGATCTGATACTGGATAGAACCGTTTAAACCGCAGGAAACATCGAAGATATCAACTTCATCCTGAACATATTCCAGATATTCAAGAGTATCCTCAAGAGTGTTGCCGCCTTCCATCAGCTCATCTGCGCTGAGACGGAGCATGATCGGGAAGAAAGGTCCGACCTGTTTTCTTACTTCTTCAATGACCATACGGCAGAAACGTGTTCTGTTTTCCACAGATCCGCCGAACTCATCTGTACGTTTGTTTGTAAGAGGAGAGAGGAACTGGCTGATCAGATAGGAATGTCCCGCATGGATCTCTACCGCGTCAAAACCTGCAGCCTGTGCCCTCTTTGCAGCCTCGCCGTATTTCTTTACAATGTGATGGATTTCTTCCACTGATAATGGACGCGGGATTTCTCCGCCTTCTTTGGACGGAACATCAGATGCGGAAACCGGCTGCATATTTGTACGTGCGGAAACAGCGGAAGCACCTGCGTGGTTGATCTGGATCGCAATACAGGTACCATATTTGTGGATCTCTTCACAGAATTTGTACAGACGTGGCAGATAGTTGTCGTGGTCAATACGAAGCTGAGTAGTTCCGTTGGAACCCTGCGGAGAATCTACGCTTGCATTCTCTACGATGATCAGACCTGTGCCGCCTTTGGCACGCTCTTTATAATAATTAATGTGAAGAAAACTCATTTCGCCGTTCTGTTCCCCGTAATTGGTTCCCATAGGCATCATAACGATACGGTTTTTGATAGTCATATTTTTTACTGTGAGTGGTGTGAAAATATGCTGGTAATTGCTTTTCATTACGTCTTTCCTCCTGAAATTTTCTGTTGGATCTATAATTGTTCAGTGCTTTAGCTGTGGCCTGAATTTCTTTGATGTGTTAATTATATAACGGGATAATCCATAAATCTAATTGATAATTCGTGCTATATAATAAAAAACATCTATGGTTTTCCGTGCACTGTCTGCGTACTGAATGAAAGCATTCGCAACTGCATCCACATCATGGGAAAATCCTGCTGAACCTGTATGGCTATAGTATTTTTTCGCCGAGCTGCGCTGAGACTTTTATACCCGTGCAGTCGGATTCGCAGACAAGTGAGTGATATAGTTACTTCAAACACGCTCTGGTGTGCCGACAAGTTGATTCTTGAAACAATCTTGCAGGATAGAAATAAGAAATTCAGACGCAGGATTGTTCAAGAAATCAACTTGTCGACACACTGGTTTACAGGAGAGGGTGAAATACGGGACAATACAAAATAACCGTAATACCCTCTATTAAATAGGAAGAAATACTCAAAAAAACAAAATTTGGAGAAACCTGACAAATTTTTCTGCTATATTTTTAACGAAAATGACAAATAAATGTTGAAATTTTCTGCCGGAAAAGGTAAAATTAAAATCGGCTAAATTTTTGGGTTAACTTTTAAATATTCTCATAAAGATGGAGGGCAAACAAGAATGAGTAATGCAACACAAAGCTTAGCAGGCACAAGAATTACTTCTTTGCTTGACGCAAACAGTTTTGTCGAAATCGGACAGGGTGTAACAGCCAGATCCACAGATTTCAACATGACTGCAAACAAGGCACCATCTGACGGTGTTATCACCGGATATGGTGTGATCGATGACAAACTGGTTTATGTATACAGCCAGGATGCATCTGTATTAAACGGTACTGTTGGTGAAATGCATGCAAAGAAGATCACAAGACTTTATGATCTTGCCATGAAAACAGGCGCTCCGGTTATCGGACTTGTTGACTGTGCAGGTATCCGTCTTCAGGAAGCAACAGACGCACTGGAAGCTTTCGGACAGATCTATCTGAAACAGACACTGGCATCCGGTGTGATCCCGCAGATCACAGCAATCTTCGGAACATGCGGCGGTGGTATGGCAGTTATCCCGTCCCTGACAGATTTCACATTCATGGAATCCAAAAAAGGAAAAATGTTCGTCAACACACCAAACGCACTGGAAGGAAACAACACAGACAAATGCGACACAGCAGCAGCTGATTTCCAGAGCAAAGAGACAGGTGTGATCGATGGCGTTGGTACAGAGGATGAGATTCTTGGCCAGATCCGTTCCTTAGTATCACTTCTTCCTTCTAATAATGAAGACACAGACAATTACACAGAGTGTACAGATGATCTTAACCGCGTATGCGCAGATCTTGCAAACTGTGCAGGTGACACAGCAATCGCACTTTCCCAGATCGCTGACAACGGTGAATTCTTCGAGACAAAAGCAGACTATGCAAAAGACATGGTTACAGGCTTTATCCGTTTAAACGGCGCTACAGTAGGTGCTGTTGCAAACAGAAGCGAAGTATATGACGCAGAAGGCAAGAAAACAGAAACATTTGACGGAAGCATCTCTGCAAGAGGCGCAAGAAAAGCAGCAGATTTCGTGAAATTCTGCGACGCTTTTGATATTCCGGTACTTACACTTACAAACGCAACAGGCTTCATGGCAACCTTATGCAGCGAGAAGATGATGGCGAAATCCGTAGGTGAACTGGTAGCTGCATTCGCAGATGCAACTGTTCCGAAGGTAAATGTGATCATCGGCAAAGCTTACGGTACAGCTTACGTGGCAATGAACAGCAAATCTATCGGTGCAGACCTTGTATATGCATGGGATAACGCAGAGATCGGTATGATGGATGCTTCCCTGGCAGCCAAGATCATGTATGCAGATGCAGATGCTGCTGAACTGAATGAAAAAGCTGCTCAGTACAGAGAGCTTCAGAATGGTGTTGCTTCCGCAGCAGCAAGAGGCTATGTTGACACTGTGATCAGCCCGGCTGACACAAGAAAATATGTAATCGGTGCATTTGAGATGCTGTTCACAAAGAGAGAAGATCGTCCGTCTAAGAAACATGGAACGGTCTAAGCGGGGTGACGCATATGAAAATGATCAAAAAAATAACTTCTGTATTCATGACATTTCTCGTAATGGCTGCGCTGGTGATCGGCAGCACCTCTGTGGTATTTGCCGCAGATAAGGTTGATGATACTGTTAAGTCCACACTGGTAACTACAGCAGAAGGACTGACAGATGCCATTGTCCAGCTTAAAGATAAAGAAATCGAGAATTACATGAGTTCAGGAGATGACTTTACAACAAGTGCCATGCAGTCCTGGCAGACATCCAAGGATGAACTTGGCGCAAAGAAGGACAGCAATGGTGAAACTACTGTAACTTTCAAAGATGATCAGTACACAGTTACTGTTCCTCTTAAATTTGAGAAAGCAGATGCAAACTTTGTATATGTCTTTGACTCAAAGGGAACACCGACTTCCATGTCTGTAGATGTACAGTATGGTATGGGCAAGACTCTTCAGAGAGCAGGTCTTAATACTTTGATGGGTATTGGAACTGTATTCGTAATGCTGATTTTATTAAGCCTTCTGATTTCTCTGTTCAGATTTATTCCGAACCAGGAAGCAAAGAAAGCAGCAGAAGCAAAAGCAGCCAAAGCTGCAAAAGAGGCAGAGGCAGCAGCCATCGCACAGACAGCACCTGCACAGGCAGAAGAGAACCTTGCAGATGACGGAGAGCTGGTAGCTGTTATTGCAGCAGCCATCGCAGCAGCAGAAGGAACTACAACAGACGGCTTCGTAGTTCGTTCTATCCGTAAAGTAAAAAGAAATAGAAGATAATTGTCATTTATTTAGGAGGATTTTAAAATGAAAAGCTATACAATTACAGTAAACGGTACAGCATATGAAGTAACTGTTGAAGAAACAGGAAGCGTATCCGCACCTGCAGCAGCTCCGAAAGCAGCACCTAAGGCTGCACCTGCAGCAGCTCCGAAAGCAGCAGCACCTGCAGCAGGCGCCGGCGCAGTAAAAGTAACTGCTTCCGTACCTGGTAAAGTTGTCAAAGTAGCAGCAAGCGTTGGACAGGCAGTAAAAGCCGGAGACAGCGTAGTTATTCTTGAATCCATGAAAATGGAAATCCCTGTAGTAGCTCCTCAGGACGGTACTATCGCAAGCATTGATGTTGCAGAAGGTGCCTCTGTAGAAAACGGAGATACTTTAGCAACAATGAACTAAGACGGGAGGTAGTCAAATGTCTTATGTAACAGAAACATTGTCCAACCTGATTCACCAGACAGCATTCTTCAATCTGACATGGGGCAATTACCTGATGATCGCAGTAGCCTGCGTATTCCTTTATCTTGCTATCAAGAAGGGATTCGAGCCGCTTCTGCTTGTTCCTATCGCATTCGGTATGCTGCTTGTAAATATCTATCCGGACATTATGGCAAATCCGGAAGATATGTCTAATGGTGTAGGTGGACTTCTTCATTATTTCTACATCCTTGATGAGTGGAGTATCTTACCATCCCTGATCTTCATGGGTGTAGGTGCCATGACAGACTTCGGTCCGCTGATCGCAAACCCGATCAGCTTCCTGATGGGTGCTGCAGCACAGCTTGGTATCTATGCAGCTTACTTCCTTGCAATCTTTCTTGGATTCAACGGAAAAGCAGCAGCAGCTATCTCCATCATTGGTGGTGCTGACGGCCCGACTTCCATTTTCCTTGCAGGTAAACTTGGACAGTCTGCACTGATGGGACCGATCGCAGTGGCAGCATATTCCTATATGTCACTGGTTCCGATCATCCAGCCGCCTATCATGAAACTCTGCACAACAGAGAAAGAACGTAAGATCAAAATGGACCAGCTTCGCCCTGTTTCCAAACTGGAGAAGATCCTGTTCCCGATCGTTATCACAATCGTTGTCTGCCTGATCCTGCCTACAACAGCTCCGCTGGTTGGTATGCTCATGCTTGGTAATCTGTTCAGAGAGTGCGGTGTTGTAAAACAGCTGACAGAAACAGCTTCCAATGCCCTGATGTATATCGTAGTTATCCTTCTGGGTACATCCGTAGGTGCTTCCACAAGTGCAGAAGCATTCTTAAACGCAGATACTCTGAAGATCGTAGTTTTAGGTCTTGTTGCATTCGCAATCGGTACATTCGGCGGATGTATGCTTGGTAAACTGCTCTGCAAACTGACTCATGGAAAGATCAACCCGCTGATCGGTTCCGCAGGTGTATCCGCAGTACCTATGGCAGCCCGTGTATCCCAGAAAGTGGGTGCAGAGGCAGATCCTACAAACTTCCTTCTGATGCACGCAATGGGCCCGAACGTTGCCGGTGTTATCGGTACAGCCGTAGCAGCCGGAACATTCATGGCTATTTTCGGAGTATAACCAAATCAAGCAAGCTATCTTGCTTGTATCAGGAGGAGTGCAACTCCTTCTGATAAGCTGCGGAGCAGCTATTTGGTTATGAGCAAGTAGCGAAGCGGATTGCGAATATCCGATTAAACAGAACTATAAAGGAGATTTAATAATGGCAGAATTAGAGAAAAAACCTGTTAAAATTGTGGAAACCATTCTCCGTGATGCTCATCAGTCCCAGATCGCAACACGTATGACCACAGAACAGATGCTTCCGATCGTAGATAAACTTGACAAAGTCGGCTATCACGCAGTAGAGTGCTGGGGTGGTGCAACATTCGATGCATCCCTTCGTTTCCTTCACGAAGATCCATGGGAAAGACTTCGTAAATTACGTGACGGCTTCAAGAACACAAAACTTCAGATGCTTTTCCGTGGACAGAACATCCTTGGATACCGTCCATACGCAGATGACGTTGTAGAATACTTCGTACAGAAATCTGCTGCAAACGGAATCGACATCATCCGTATTTTTGACTGTCTCAATGACCTTCGTAACCTTCAGACAGCTGTAAGCGCTGCAAACAAAGAGAAGGCTCATGCACAGGTAGCTCTTTCCTATACATTAGGAGATGCTTACACAATGGAATACTGGACAGATATTGCAAAACGTATCGAAGATATGGGCGCTGATTCCATCTGTATCAAAGATATGGCAGGTCTTCTCCTTCCAAACAAAGCTACAGAGCTTGTTACAGCATTAAAAGAAACAGTTAAGATCCCGATCGACCTTCATACACATTACACCTCAGGTGTAGCTTCCATGACTTACTTAAAAGCAGTAGAAGCAGGTGTAGATATCATCGATACAGCAATGTCTCCATTTGCACTGGGAACATCCCAGCCTGCAACAGAGGTTATGGTTGAGACATTCAAAGATACACCATACGACACAGGATTTGATCAGAAGCTTCTCTCCGAGATCGCTGACTACTTCCGTCCGATCCGTGACGAAGCTCTTGACAGCGGACTGCTCAATCCGAAGAACCTTGGTGTTAACATCAAAACTTTACTGTACCAGGTACCGGGCGGTATGCTCTCCAACCTGACTTCCCAGCTGAAAGAACAGCACGCAGAAGACAAATTCTACGATGTTCTCGAGGAAGTTCCGCGTGTACGTAAAGACCTTGGTGAACCGCCGCTTGTTACTCCGTCTTCCCAGATCGTTGGTACACAGGCTGTATTCAACGTACTTATGGGCGAGAGATACAAAATGGTTACAAAAGAAACAAAAGATATCCTGTTAGGAAAATACGGCGCAACTGTAAAACCGTTTAATCCGGAAGTACAGAAGAAGTGCATCGGCGATGAGAAACCGATCACATGCCGTCCTGCAGACCTTCTTGACAACGAGCTTGAGAAACTTGAGAGCGAAATGGCTCAGTACAAGGAACAGGATGAAGACGTATTAACATACGCACTGTTCCCACAGGTAGCTATGGACTTCTTCAAATACCGTCAGGCTCAGAAAACAAAAGTTGACGAGAAAGCAGCTGACAAAAAGAACGGAGCATATCCTGTATAATTGATCAGTAATTAAATATGTCCAAACGAAAAAAGGAGCTTGCGTAAGCAGGCTCCTTTGCGTTATTATGAAAGAATATGATACCCGGGAATATAATGTGCCAATGGGTATATGATGCCAGAGGTACATATCTATATTGATCGTAGCGAAGCGGAGACGTGGAACCATGATGAAATAGACAATCTGCAGGGTAAAATAAATACAGGAGAATATTCCATGAGCAAAGTTATAATAATCGGCGGCGGAGCCGCCGGAATGATGGCAGGGGTTTTTGCAGCCCGTAACCATCATGAAGTTCATATATTAGAGAAGAACGAGAAACTGGGAAAGAAAGTCTTCATCACAGGAAAAGGCAGATGCAATGTGACAAATGCCTGCGACACAGAAGAACTCTTTCCTGCAATGATGAGCAATCCCAAGTTCCTCTACAGCAGTTTCTATTCATTTACCCCTCAGGATGTAATGGAGTTCTTTGAGAAAGCAGGTGTCCCTCTGAAGGTAGAGCGTGGAAACCGCGTATTTCCACAGTCTGACCATTCCTCAGACATCATCCGCGCATTGGAACGTGAACTGAAGAAAGCAGGAGCAAAGATTCATCTTCACACTGCTGTACAGGAAATTGTAAAGAAACCTGTAACGGAATCTGTAACAGATTCCGTAAATACCCTTGAATCAGAAGCTGCATTAACAGAATCAGGATCAGGATCTGATGCAGGAAAAGGCAGAAAAGGAAAAAAATCACCTGACATACCGCAGGAGAAGATCACAGGGGTTATCCTTACAGACGGAACCTTCATGGAAGGAGATGCAGTCATCGTAGCCACAGGTGGATTCTCTTATCAGAGTACCGGTTCCACAGGTGACGGATACCGCTTTGCAAGAGAACTGGGACTGAAAGTCACAGACATTGCACCTTCTCTTGTCCCATTAAAGACAAAAGAAGACTATATCCCTAAGCTTCAGGGACTTTCCCTTAAGAACACAGGACTCACCATAAAGAATGGAAAGAAAGTACTTTACGAGGATTTCGGAGAGATGATGTTCACCCATTTCGGAGTCACAGGTCCCATGATTCTCTCCGCCAGTGCCCACATTGGTGCAAAACTGGCGAAAGCACCAAACGGCGAACTGTCCGCATATCTGGATCTGAAGCCTGCACTCACCAGAGAACAGCTGGATGCCAGGATCCTGCGTGAATTTGAAGCAGGACCAAACAAACAGTTCAAGAACGTGATTGGCGTACTTTTCCCGTCATCTCTGACTCCGGTAATGCTGGAACTGGGTGGAATCCCCGCAGAGAAGAAAATCCACGACATCTCCAGAGAAGAACGCCAGCACTTCATTGACCTTATCAAAGCCTTCCCCTTCACAATCACAGGAATGGGTGAGTTCAAAGAAGCCATCATCACCAGAGGCGGCGTCTCTGTCAAAGAGATCAACCCCGGAACAATGGAAGTAAAGAAGATATCTGGTCTTTACTTCGCAGGCGAGGTACTGGATCTGGATGCAGTGACAGGTGGATATAACTTACAGATTGCCTGGTCTACCGCATATCTGGCAGCGCAGGCGATACAGTAAGCAAATTAAGCAATTACACAAAATAATGCAATCAGGACAGTTCGGCAGAGTGCAAAGGACAAGGAAGATATCTGCAGGCGTGCTGATGCACGACAAAGATATCTGACGCAGGACTTCACGCTATGATGGACTGGATTGCCTGCAGTATTTTATGGAATTGCTATATAACTATGATATGATTCGACTATACGTTATTAAATAATAGAAACAGGAGGAATCACAAAAATGGGATGTAACATAGCCATCGACGGACCTGCAGGAGCAGGAAAGAGCACCATCGCAAAGAAAGTAGCGAAAGAATTATCATTTATCTATGTAGATACAGGAGCCATGTACAGGGCAATGGCTTTATATCTTCTGAACCATGGCGTAAACGGAGAAAATCAGGAAGAGATCGAGGCGGTATGTTCCGGCGCTGACATTTCCATCGAATACAAAAACGGAGAACAGATTGTCATCCTCAACGGAGAGAACGTAAATGCTATGATCCGCACCGAACAGGTAGGAAACATGGCATCCAAAAGCTCCGCAAACCCGAAAGTCAGAGCTCATCTTCTGAAACTTCAGAGAACTCTGGCAGAGAAAAACGACGTAGTCATGGACGGCAGAGATATCGGCACAACCATCCTTCCAAACGCAGAAGTAAAAATCTACCTCACAGCAAGCGCAGACACCAGAGCAAAAAGAAGAGCACTGGAATATGAACAGAAGGGAGAATCCTTCGACCTGGACCAGATTCGAAAAGACATCATCGAGCGCGACGAACGCGACATGAACCGCGAAATCTCCCCTCTGAAACAGGCAGAGGACGCAGTGCTCGTAGATTCCTCGGAAATGGGAATTGATCAGGTTGTAGATGCTATTCTTGATGTGTATAATAAGAAGATACAGAAATAACGGTCAGGCGGACAGATTATCTGTTTCAGACTACGCTATTTGCCCGTCAACTACCTATCACCTAAAGTGGTGCTGCATCATAGGGTGGTTGACAGCACCCTTTACAGACAAGATATACTCATCTGTAACTGTAAACTTCCCATGCTATACAGCAAACATTCTTTTACGGGTAAGGAAAGGATTTATTTATGAAAGTTAAAGTAGCAGAGACAGCAGGCTTCTGCTTCGGCGTCAAACGGGCAGTAGACAAAGTCTACGAACTGATCGGCACAGAACAGAAACCAATCTACACTCTGGGTCCGATCATCCACAACGAAGGTGTAGTAGCGGATCTGGAAGCCCGTGGCGTCCACGTTATCACAGAAGCAGACCTGGATTCCCCGGATGACACCCTGCAGAACGGAACAGTAGTCATCCGCTCTCACGGTGTAGGCAAAGCCATCTACGATAAGCTGAAAGAAAAAAACATCTCTTATGTAGATGTGACCTGCCCCTTCGTTCTGAAAATCCACAGGATCGTGGAAAAAGAAAGCCTTGCAGGAAACCACATCATCATCATCGGCGACAAAGACCACCCCGAAGTACAGGGCATCTGCGGCTGGTGTCAGGGACCGTACACGGTGATCAGAAACAAAGAAGAAGCCGAAGTATTTGTACCCCCAAAAGGCAAAAAAATAAGTATTGTGTCCCAGACGACATTTAATTACAACAAATTTAAAGATTTAGTTGAAATTCTTTGCAAAAAGAGGTATGATAATAATGTTTTAAATATTCTCAATATTTTAAACACTATTTGTAATGCTACCGAAGAACGGCAGAGAGAAGCAAAAAACATAGCCGGAGAGGTAGACACTATGCTGGTCGTAGGCGGCCGGCACAGTTCCAATACTCAAAAGCTGTTTGAAATATGTAAAAAGGAATGTGGAAATACTTACTATATACAAACACCTGTAGACTTGGATTCTGAAATGTTCCAATGCAGTAGTTATGTAGGTATTACAGCAGGGGCTTCCACCCCAAACAAAATTATTGAGGAGGTTCAAGAACATGTCAGAATTAAGTTTTGAACAAATGCTGGAAGATTCCGTAAAGACTATCAGAAATGGAGAGATTGTACAGGGTACTGTCATCGATGTAAAAGAAGATGAGATTATTCTGAATATCGGTTATAAAGCAGACGGTATTATCACAAAGAACGAATACTCTAACGATGCAAGCCTTGTACTCACAGATGCTGTCCACGTTGGAGACACAATGGAAGCAAAAGTTCTCAAAGTCAATGACGGAGAAGGTCAGGTAACTCTTACTTACAAGAGACTGGCAGCAGAGAAAGGCAACAAACGTCTTGAAGAAGCATTTGAGAATCAGGAAGTATTAAAAGCTCCTGTAACTCAGGTACTTGACGGTGGACTTTGTGTAAACGTAGACGAAGCAAGAGTATTCATTCCTGCAAGCCTCGTTTCCGACACATATGAGAAAGACCTTTCCAAATATGCAGATCAGGAGATTGAATTCGTTATCACAGAATTCAACCCGAGAAGACGCCGCATCATCGGTAACCGTAAGCAGCTTCTTCTTGCTGAGAAAGCAGAGAAACAGAAAGAATTAATGGAGAAGATCCATGTTGGCGACACAGTTGAAGGAACAGTTAAGAACGTTACAGATTTCGGTGCATTCATCGATCTTGGCGGAGCAGACGGACTTCTTCACATCTCCGAAATGTCCTGGGGCAGAGTAGAGAACCCGAAGAAAGTATTCACTGTTGGCGATAAAGTTAAAGTTCTTATCAAAGAGATCAACGGAGAGAAGATCGCACTTTCCCTTAAATTCCCGGAAGCAAATCCATGGCTCACAGCAGCTGAGGACTTCGCTGTAGGAAACGTAGTTAAAGGTAAAGTTGCACGTATGACAGACTTCGGTGCATTCGTAGAGCTTGCACCTGGTGTAGATGCACTTCTTCATGTATCCCAGATTTCCAGAGAGCACGTTGCCAAACCAGCAGACGTACTGTCAATCGGACAGGAGATCGAAGCTAAGGTTGTTGACTTCAACGGCGAAGATAAGAAGATCAGCCTGAGCATGAAAGCTCTTGAGGCACCGGCTGAGGAAGCTACAGAAGAATAATTAAGAGAATACTCATAAATATTCAGCAACCGGCTTTGTATGAGGATGATCATACAGAGCCGGTTGATTATTTTTTTAGATTACGAATGTGGTCAGCAGTTACAGGAGCATCAGAAATGCTGCAGACAGTCAGGAAGGAATGATAGGATGTCCATAAAAGGAATTTATGATATACACTGTCATATTGTACCCGGTGTAGACGATGGAGCCACAGATATAGGAGAAACCGTAAAATTACTCCGGATGGAATATGAACAGGGTGTGCGGACGGTTATTGCAACTCCCCATTTCCGCTTTCGGATGTTTGAAACACCTGCGGAGAAAGTCAGAGAGCAGTTCAGACTGGTGGAGAAAGCGGCATCAGAGATCAGCCCGGATCTCCATGTGTATCTGGGATGTGAGTTTCACGCCAATATGGAGATGCTTCCCATGCTCAGAGAACAGAAAGTAATGACAATGGCCGGTTCGCGGTATGTTCTTACAGAATTTTCCCATAACTCGGAAGAAAGCTATATACGGGAACGTCTCGGTGCATTGCTCTCCGGAGGATATAAGCCGATCATGGCACATATAGAACGTTACGAAGCCACACGTAACAGTCTGGATTTTGTGGAAGAACTGGCAGATATGGGCGTCTATATGCAGATCAATGCAGACAGCATCACAGGAAAAGATGGATTTTTTACTAAACGGTACTGTAATAAAATCATGAAAGACGGACTCCTTCATTTCGTCGGATCAGACTGTCACAACAGTACAAAGAGGAGCAGCAGGATTGGAGAGGCATATCGTATGGTTTCAGCGAAATTCGGGCAGGACTATGCAGATGAACTGTTTATTCATAATCCTGCAGAAATTCTGAAACAGAAACAAAAACATGAGGCTACAGATTGACTTTTTTTATTGGCTGATATACAATAAAATCGGTTTATGTCAATTTTGCTGTTTACTTTCAGAAATACATAAGACAGAATATTACCTGTGAACAGTAATGTACAAAACTATAAAGAAAAAAGGGAAAAGGAAATTATCAGATGTTAGACAATTTGAACAGTAACTTTGAGAGCAGCAAAGCACAGAGACCCGATGCAAATGATGATGAAGTCGAAATCGACTTACTGGAAATATTTTATGCGCTCAAGAAAAAAATCCTTCTGGTACTGATGGTTGCTCTTGCCGGAGGCTGTATTGCAGCAGCATATACGCAGTTTTTAATGACACCGATCTACAGCTCCACATCCAGTATCCTTGTACTTTCGAAAGAAACCACACTGACATCACTGGCGGATCTGCAGTTAGGTGCCAGCCTGACCAGTGATTATACAGTTCTGATCACAAGTACCCCTGTGATGGAACAGGTGATTTCAGATTTGGATCTGGATATGACTGCAGAACAGCTGAAAGGAAGCGTAAGTATCAATAATCCTACAGATACCCGTATCCTTGAGATTACTGTCAATAATACAGATTCTAAAATGGCAAAGAAGATCGTAGATGAGATTGCGAATGTTTCTTCATCCTATATTGGCGATAAAATGGAAGTTATTCCGCCAAAGATTATTGAAGTTGGTAAGATTGCTACTGTAAGAACTTCTCCAAGCGTAAAGAAGAATGCAGCACTCGGCTTCTTACTCGGTTTCCTTGCATGTGCGGCAATCGTGGTTGTATACGCTGTAATGGATGATACTATTAAGACAGAGGAAGATATTGAGAAATACCTGGGAGTTTCTGTTCTTGCCAAGGTTCCTGACAGAAAAGATTTTATAAATTCGAAGAACAGGAAATCAAAGAACAAGAATAAGAAGCACCATTAAACTGATGGAGGAATCTGAGCAATGAAGAAACTCAATTTAACAGATAAAAGAAATCCGGATTATTTTTACAGTGAGGCGATCAAAACTCTGCGTACCAATATTCAGCTGTCGGGTCAGAGCATAAAGACAATTCTGGTTACAAGCTGTTATCCAAACGAAGGTAAGAGTGATATAGTACTCAGTCTTGCCCAGGAGCTTGGGAGTATTGGCAAGAAGGTTCTCCTTCTGGATGCGGATATCAGGAAGACTGCATATGCCGGACGACTGGGTGTGGAAGAGGAAGTGAAAGGTCTCTCACAGCTTCTGAGCGGTCAGGTGGGATTACAGGAGGTTATTTATTCTACAAACTTTCCGAATATGGATATCATATTCGGAGGCCCAAGTGCACCGAACCCGTCAGGACTTCTCAGTGAGAATATCTTTAAGGTATTCTTAAAGGAAATCAGAGAATATTATAATTATATCCTGATCGATACACCGCCTATCGGAACAGTAATTGATGCGGCAGTGATCGGAAGATGCTGCGATGGTGCAGTCTTTCTGATTGAACCGGGAAATGTCAGGTACCGGGACGCACAGAAAGCATTTAAACAGCTGGAAAGAAGCGGATGCCGTATTCTTGGAGCTGTTATGAACAAGATAGATACCAGTGATGACAAATATTATTCTTCCTATTATAAGCATTATGGAGAGTATTATCGCAGAAGCGACGAAGAAGCCCAGATTAAATAATACGGGCAGTTATCTGGCAGTAAGACAGAAACCATGATCAATGATAAAGGAGAATTTGGAAAAGTGAGCAAAATAAGGAATAAAAAAATAAAAAAGACGAATATCTTACTGGGCTTTATCTGCATTCTGCTGGCAGTTCTCCTGGGCTTTATTCTTGTGACCAGTTATAAATCGGAACAGAAGGAATCCAGACACCTGTCAGAAATTGCGGACGACCAGCAGAGTGGGATTGAAGATTACGAAGCAGTAAAAGAACGTGCAAAAGAGCTGGAGGAGGTATCTTCCGAAGAAGCAGAAGATACAGAAGACATTAAATCAAAGAACACAGAAGACACAAAAGACACAGAAAAAACGGATACAGCTGACACAGAAGATGCAGATAAGACAGAAGATACAAAAGATAAGACGACAGCTGCTTCAGGTATTGTGTGCTGGGGAGATGATCTGATCAATGGGGAAGAATCCAATACATATTCCTATATGACAGTACTTCAGAAGCTTCTGACCGATAATGGCTATAATATGACAGTAGTCAATAAAACGCTTCAGGGAGGCGGCACTCTCTCCATGATGAAGATGGCTGGTGTAAGTGATGAAACTATTCAGAGCTATATTACCAGACATCAGCAGGCTGCAAACGGTGCCCAGTTGAATGTAACAGAGACCGGAATACGTGATCTGACAGAAGAACAGACTACAAGAAATGATATGGATTGTATTCCAGTTATTTTCATGGGATATTATGGCGGCTGGAATCATGATCCTGCAGAACTGGCAGACCAGCAGGAACAGATTTTAAATACATTTCAGAATAAAGATCAGTTTATTGTAGTAGGAACACGCCCTATGGACGGAAGCGTAACCTCTGAAGCACTTGATCAGGTGCTCAGCCAGAAATGGGGAGAACACTATATCAGTCTTGCAGATGTGACTGCACAGCCGTCTTCTACCTATGAGGCTCAGCAGGCAATGGCAGAGGCAATATTACAGAAACTGCAGGAGCTTAATTATATCAGCAAAAACTGATGAGATAACTGAAATACAGAGATTGAAGGAATGAAAATGAAAAAAACCACAAGAAAAGCCATCAGACAGCGTAAGATTTGTATGCTTTTGATTATTATCCTGATTATAGTTCTTTCCATTCTTGGCGGCGGTTATTATCTGTTAAGTCAGAAAAATGCTACATCGTCAAAAGCCGGCGGTCAGAACAGTGACAGCCGGAATCAGACGGATTTGAACCAAAACAGTGCTACTGTGGAATATAAAGGTGAGACATACAAATATAACGATCATCTCAGCAATTATTTATTCCTGGGAATTGATACAAGGGAAGCTGTAGATACTTATCAGTCACAGGCAGATGCCGGGCAGGCAGATGCAATTTTCCTGGTGTCCATGGATCGTGCAACAGAGAAGATAAAGGTTCTGTTTATTCCACGAGATTCCATGACCAGGATAGAAGTATTTAATCCATATGGTCAGAGCCTTGGAGAGACAACAGATCATCTGAATATACAGTATGCCTTCGGGGATGGAAAAGAGAAAAGCTGTGAACTGATGAAAACAGCAGTTTCCAATATGCTGGACGGACTTCCGATTCAGGGGTATTGCTCCATGAATATGGATGGCATTTCAGTGATTACAGATTTCGTAGGTGGAATACAGCTCACAATCCCTGATGACAGTCTCGCAGATGTGAATCCGGAATATAAAAAAGGTGCTGTTGTGGATATCACAGGGGAAACTGCAGAACAGTTTGTAAGATATCGTGACATTGACAAAACCCAGAGTGCTCTGGTCCGTCAGGAGAGACAGAAAACCTTTCTTCAGGCACTGGTGCAGAAGGCTCAGGAAAAAGCAGGAGAGGACGCCGGATTTGTGACAGGTCTCTATGACAGTGTTAAAAGCTATACAGTTACAAATATGGGTAATGATATATTTGCCAAATTGCTGGCTGCATCACAGAATGGAATCACTGATACAGAGACAGTACCGGGTGAGGGAACACATGGGGAGAACTTTGATGAGTATCATATCGATGAAGATGCATTGTCGGATTTGATTATTTCCATGTTTTATGAGAAAATTTGATTGTATTAGTCATAGTATGATGAATACAGAATACACTGTACTGTGATAAATAATTATCACTGTTATTATTCAGAGATAGTCCGTGCAGACATTCTGTACGGTTATCTATATAAAAATTAATCCAAAAGGAGAGGTGCATTATGAAAATCGCGAAGAAATTTATGACACTTGCTTTAGTAGCTGCCCTTGGAGTAGGATGTGCTACTGTAGGTGTCGGTGCAGCGCCAAGCAACACGAGTGATTTGGCCGCGGTAGCGCCAAGTAAGACAAGCGAAATTACTGTGGATTCTAAACAGTCTTCAATTTATGAAGTTGTTAAGGAACTTGAGAAAACACAGGGCTTTGCTGATCTGCAGGCAAAATATAAAGATCTGGCAGATGCTTTTAAAAAAATCAATGATGGTACAATGAAGATGGAAGATTTCATAAAAGTATTGAAATCCCTTTCTGTAGATGAAGCAGACAAGGCAGACCTTGAAGATGCCATTGCTAAACTCGAAGGAAAAATGATTGTTACATTTGTCTATGAATTCAACGTACTGAAGCCGGAAGAAGCAAAGCCTAATGATGACGGAACATATGAAGTAAAGCTTAATGTTCCGAGTCTTACAGACACTATGGAAGGTATTCAGCTTTGGGTCTACAGCAAAGACGGCACAAAGAAGTTTGTAGTCATTGATCCGGTTAATATTGACAAAGAGGGCAAAACTCTTACTGTTACCTTAAACGATGGAGATTTCTTCATGGTAATCGCAGACGCAAAATAATCAATAATTCGGAATCAGAACGCAGTCGCCAGAGATGGCGGCTGTTTTTTTGTAGAAATATGTTGCATTTTTTTATTGATGTAGTTATAATAAAATACGGCGTAAATCTTTTGTCTTTAAATCGTCGCTTTGCCGCGTTTGAAGATATGGATAATACATATCTTGAAGTATGAGTCTGCCTTGAAACACAGGCAGAATGGCGAAGCATACCCAGAATACGGAGGTAAGATATCCAGTGTGGTATGTGATGCAAGTGCGCACAGGCACCGAAGAAAACATCCGCTGTCAGTGTCAGCGGTTAATAAGCAGCAATGTCTTAGAACGCTGCTTTATCCCATATTACCAACAGAAGAAACGATTTCAGGGCGAATGGCATATCCAGGAAAGAATCCTCTTTCCCGGGTATGTCTTTTTAATTACCCAAAATCCGGAAAAACTGGTAAATGGACTCAAGAAAGTCATCGGACTGACGAAGCTGATCGGAACCGGCGATGAGATCGTCCCACTGGTTCAGGAAGAAATAGATTTGCTTATGAAAATAGGCACGGACAAACAGCTTGTAGAGATGTCTTCCGGCATTATCGAGAATGACAGAGTGCAGATCCTGGCAGGTCCTCTGATGGGAATGGAAGGAAATATCCGCAGGATAGACCGACATAAAAGAACAGCATATCTGGAAATAGAAATGTTCGGAAGAACAGTAGAAATGAAGGTGGGATTGGAAATTATAAGAAAAGAATAATAAAAAATGATGGCATATTTACAGGAAAACGATTCTGTAAATATGCCTTTTTGAATAAAAAAGAAGGAGAGGTTAGGAAAACGTATGTACAGGAAAAAATCAAGAGGATGGTATAAACACAAAGATTTCATATTAATTGATCTTGCGTGTTTATTTATGGCTTTAATACTGGCGTATCTGATTCGAAACGGTTCTGTCAGGAACCTGTTTACACTGGGAATTTATCGCAATGTGATGATATTTGTCATATTGGTGGATCTGTTCCTGATCATTTTGTTTGAATCTTATAAAGGAGTTCTGAGAAGAGGACGTTATCAGGAGCTGCGTTCTGTTATCCGGCAGATGATCCTGATCGAACTGGCAAGTGGTCTGTACCTGTTTACTGTCAGTGGCGGACGTACATTTTCAAGAATAATCCTTTATCTTATGGGAATTTTCTATGTGCTTTTATCCTATTGTACAAGAATAATATGGAAAAAACGTCTGCTGCATAAAATGGCAGAAGGTGGAGAGCATTCTCTCTACATTGTAACCAATTATGACCTTGCATCAAAAGTAATCCAAAATGTAAAAGAACACAATTATAACCGCTACAACATCAATGGTCTGATACTCATTGATAAAGATATGACAGGGAAAGAAATTGTAGGAGTCCCGGTAGTAGCAGACTTAAATAACGCACTATCCTTTATCTGTCAGCAGTGGGTAGATGAGGTCTTTGTAAATGTAGATGAAACATATCCATACCCTCAGGAACTGATAGAAGAGTTGCTGGAAATGGGAATGCCGGTCCATGTAAACCTGGCAAAAGTCAGAAGTACTCCCGGACAGAAACAATTTGTGGAGGCAATTGGCGGATATACAGTTCTGACAACCACCATGAACTATGTCACAGACAGACAGGCACTTGCCAAAAGAGTATTGGATATTCTTGGGGGACTGGTGGGCTGCTTCCTGACAGGAATCATTTTTATTTTCATAGCACCGGCTATCTACATCAGTTCTCCGGGTCCGATTTTCTTCTCACAGACAAGGATTGGAAAAAACGGAAAGCCATTTAAGATGTACAAATTCCGGAGTATGTATATGGATGCAGAAGAACGGAAAGCAGAATTGATGGCTCAGAACAAAATGAGTGATGGACGTATGTTCAAACTCGATTTCGATCCCCGAGTAATCGGAAATAAGATTTTGCCGGACGGAACCAGAAAAACCGGAATCGGCGAATTTATCAGGAAAACATCCCTTGATGAATTTCCACAGTTCTGGAATGTGCTAAATGGGAGCATGAGCCTTGTAGGAACTCGTCCGATCCTTCAGGACGAACTGCGTCAATATGAATTACATCACAGGGCTCGAATCGCTATTAAACCGGGAATCACTGGTATGTGGCAGGTAAGCGGACGAAGTGACATTACAGACTTCGAAGAAGTTGTAAGACTGGATACAGAATATATCAGTAACTGGAATTTTGGCCTGGATATTAAAATACTGTTTAAAACAGTAATTATGGTTCTGAAGAGGGAAGGATCGGTATGAAGAAAATTAGGCAGAGTCCGCACATGGAATGCAAAGGAGCATGAAGTGGAGCGGATTTTGTTGTTATTGTGGATGGGTTTATCTGTAAAATATGGATTGAAAGATGTGTACAGTTTTAACAAAATTCATATGCCAACAAGTTAGGTGAGTAGCCCATGACAGGTCTACATCAAAGACTCAGTGACGGTCGGAAAAATAGATGTCACTGTGAGAAAAATGATAACCACAGTGCGATAGATTATCCGGCATGGATGATAACCACACTGTTTTATATAAATTGCTCGGCTCAATATGAGCCTTCCGTATAAGTAGAAAAAGAGGGAAAGGTGCGAGAAATGGAGTATAAGAGAAAGGTTGATAAAAAATGCATTCCAACTTGCAATATTATGGGAGTTAATATTGCGGCAATCAATATGGAGTGGTTGGTAGACTATCTCGAAAAAAATATTTCGGAAATAAAAGGAGACTACGTATGTGTCTCAAATGTACATACAACGGTAACAAGTTTTGAAGATGCGGATTACTGCGCAATTCAAAATGGCGGGTTAATGGCAATTCCAGATGGCGGTCCTCTTTCTACTGTTGGTCAGAAACGCGGTCATAAGAATATGGAGCGCACAACAGGTCCAAGTTTAATGGGAGAGATTTTTGAGATCTCTGCAAAGAAAGGGTATCGCCATTATTTTTATGGCAGCAAAGAAGAAACTCTTGAATTGCTACAAAAGAAGTTGATGGAAAAATATCCAGAAATTCAAATTGCTGGGATGTACAGTCCTCCGTTTAGACCTCTGACGGAAGAGGAAGATAAGGTAATTATAGAGAGAATTAATGAAACTAAACCGGACTTTGTCTGGGTTGGGCTTGGAGCGCCAAAACAGGAAAAGTGGATGGCCGCCCATCAGGGAAAAATTGATGGACTGATGCTTGGTGTTGGAGCTGGATTTGATTATTATGCAGAAAATATTAAGCGCGCTCCGATGTGGATGCAGAAACATAATCTGGAGTGGGTGTATCGTTTAGTACAAGATCCGAAGAGACTGTTTAAGAGATATTGGAGCACTAATACGAAGTTTATTTGGAACGCGATGATAAGGGGAAAGTGAATATGAAAAGAGTATGTATGATTGTTCCAAATAGAATGGTAAAAGGTGGAATAGCTGCGGTCGTAAATGGATATAGGGGATCACAACTAGAGAAGGACTATGAAATAACTTATGTAGAGTCATATAAAGATGGAAGCAAATTTGATAAGCTTTTAAAAGGTATTTGCGGATATTTTCATTTTGCATATGTATTAATGTTTCATAAGCCGGATGTGGTTCACATTCATTCTTCTTTTGGACCTTCATTTTATAGAAAGATGCCATTTATTTATATGGCATCCTGGCGTAAAATTCCGATTGTTAATCACATACATGGTGCTGATTTTGACGAATTCTATGTAAATGCACCGGAAGAAAAAAAGGCTAAGATTAAAAAAGTATATAGTAAATGTAACGTGTTGATTGCTCTTTCTGAGGAATGGAAAGAACGATTGAGCCAGATTGTTCCGGAAGATAGAATTGAAATAATTGAAAACTATAGTGTCCTTCATGAAGATGCTTTAGAGGAAAGGATGCAGAGGGAATGTAATAATACAGTTCTGTTCCTTGGAGAATTAGGAAAAAGAAAAGGCTGTTATGATATTCCGGCGGTTATAGCACAGGTGAAAAAAAGTATACCGGATGTGATTTTTGTTTTAGCTGGAGCAGGAAGCGAAGCTGATGAGAAAGCAATCAAGGAGTTGATTGCTGAAAAAGGTATATCCGATAATGTGAAATTCCCTGGATGGGTTCGTGGTGATACGAAGGATAAACTGCTTAGGGAAGCAGATGTATTCTTTTTACCATCTTATAACGAGGGAATGCCAATGTCGGTGTTGGACGCAATGGGGTATGGTCTTCCAGTTGTAAGTACAAATGTGGGTGGAATTCCCAAGATTGTGCATGATGGAGAGAATGGTTACTGTTGTGATCCGGGTAATGTTAATCAATTTGCGAAAGGGATTACGGAAATACTTTTAGATAGAAAAGAAAGAAAATCATTCGGGGAAGCTTCTTGGAAAATCGTAAAAGAGGGATATTCGCTAGAAGCACACTTAAATCGAATTGAACAAGCTTATAAGCAAGTCTTGTTAATGGATGTATAAGAGGAAAAGTATATGAAAATTGGTATTTGTACATGTTATGACAATCATAATTATGGCAGCATGTTGCAAGCTTATGCAACATATGTGAAATTTGTGGAATTGGGATATGACTGTGAGTTTTTGTGCTATAGAAAAAAACTTAATACGATTCAAAAAATCAAGTGGTTACCCAGATTGTTGAATAAGTATCTTATGAAGGAAAAATTTCGCCTGATTGAAAAAAAGATTCAATTAAAGAAACATCCTGATATCAAGATGAAAGATGCGATTCGTCAAAGAGCATTTGATAGATTTCTGGAGAATTTTTTGAAAGATAAAGTATCAGCTCCATATATTGGTTTTGAAGCACTTAGGGCAGGAAGTAAAAACTATGATGTTGTAGTTGCCGGTGGCGATCAGCTGTGGATTCCAGCTGGATTGCCAACAAATTTTTTCAATTTGATGTTTGCTGATGAAAAAGTAAAACGTGTTTCATATTCAACTAGCTTTGGTGTTACAGAGGTGCCTTTTTATCAGAAAAGAAGAACAATCGAATATTTAAATAGAATAGAGATGCTTGGAGTTCGCGAGAAAAGCGGTGCGGAACTCATTGAGCGATTAACAGGAAGAAAAGCCGTAGTCGTTCTAGATCCAACTTTATTACTGAATAAAGAAGAATGGGCACAAGCAATTCCTGTAAAACCTGTATTAGAAAATGATTATATCTTTTGTTATTTTTTAGGAGCAAATTCCGAACATCGAAAGGTTGCGGAAGAACTATCTAGGAAAACAGGTATTCCTCTTTATGATATGCCGCATATAGATGAATTTGTTCCGTACGATCTGCAATTTAATGCGGAACACTTGTATGATATAGATTCAGAGCAATTTGTGAATTTAATTCGCTATGCAAAATATATATGTACCGACTCGTTCCATTGTACTGTTTTTTCAATATTGCATCATAAGCAATTTTTAGCATTTGACCGTTATAGTGATCCTTTAATGATGTCACGTAATTCAAGAATAGCTAATCTTTGTGACATAACTGGACTGTCATCTAGAAGATATACTGGTGATGTGTTGGAGCAAATGAAAAAGCCTATAGATTATGACAGAGTCGATGAAAGATTGGAAAAAGAAAAAGCCATATCGGTTGCTTATATTAGAGAGGCGCTTGGGAAGAATGATTGAAATCAATGATAAGGTGAATTGTAGCGGATGTACAGCCTGCTATGCTGTTTGCCCGCAGAGTGCAATTGAAATGAAGCTTGATGAAGAAGGGTTTAAATATCCCCGGGTAGATAAAAATAGGTGTGTAGAATGTGGGTTATGTAATAGTGTATGTCCTATATTAAATAAAAGAAAAATAGGAGAAGAAACCACATCTGGTTATATTGTACAGAATAAGAATGACTCCATTAGATTGAAGAGTACATCAGGGGCGGCTATAAATGCAATTGCAGAATATGTTATTTCATGCGGTGGAGTCGTATTTGGCTGCGAGTTTTCGGATGATAGAGTTTGCAGACATACAATGGCGACAGATATAAGTGATCTGGGGAAATTTCAAGGTTCAAAGTATGTTCAGAGCGAACTGGGAGATTGCTTTAAAAGTATAAAAGAACAGTTAGATGCAGATAAAAAAGTACTTTTTATAGGTATGCCCTGTCAGGTAGCTGGCCTTGAATCTTATATTAAAAGAAATAAAGAAAATTTATATTTAATAGACTTAGCTTGCCATGGAGTTCCTTCACCAGGAGTGTTCAAAGATTTTATTCAGTTTTTAGAGCATAAGTATAAAGGTAAAATTTCCAATTTTGTCTTTAGAGATAAAACATATGGGTATTCAGCAACCAATATTAAAGTCTATTTTGCCAATGGAAAGACAATTGATTGTAGAAATGATATAAAAACTTTTACAAGGCTTATGTTCAAGGGAATTACATTGCGACCATCGTGTTATGAATGTGCTTTTAAAACAAAACATCGTGTAAGCGATATAACCATATTTGATTGCGCATTAGTAGGTTCTTATAATAAAGATATGGATGATGATATAGGAACAACTAGTATCTTATGTCATAGTGATAAAGGTAAAAAACTATTAGAGCAACCTGATGTAATAGATAAGATGAGAATAAAATCAGTTGATAGCGAAGAGTTGATTTTAACAGAGGGTTCTATGCTTATTGCGTCGGCAAAGAAAAGTGAAAATCGGGAAGCATTTTTTCATGATAGAGAGTTAATGACATACGAACAATTAACAAATAAATATGCACCTATTACATTAAAAATGATTATTGGAGATATTGTTAAAAGATCTCTTCGTTATACTGGCCCAATAGGAAAAGCAGTAATTTTATATAATAAAAAGAAAAGTATAGAGAAGTATCAAAGAGAATTTATGGGAAGGAGTGGTGAGAATGAAACAGCAGATTAATGGCAATAATCCAATTCGAGTATTGCATATGGCTCCTATTCGCATGGGCGGTATAACAGAACTCGTTCTCACATTGTCCGAAAAAATTGATTTTGAAAAGGTTCAGTTTGATTATTTAACATTTGAAGATACTTTTGATCAGGCCTCTAAAAGGGCAAAAGAAGCACATAGTACCATTTATCGAGTGGATTTACAAACTGTTAAAAATCCGATTGTTAGAGGCTTGAAGAAATTTTTCGGTATTATTAAATTAGTTCATTCTGAGCAGATTAAAATAATACATATAAATTCGTCCACACCATATGAAGTATTGGTTGCATTTGCTGCAAAAATCGGAGGTGCAAAAAAAATAATTTATCACTCTCATAATAGTAGCTACTATCCTGGCCAGAAACTCGTAAAATTATCAGAAGTATTCAAGTGGTTTATGCCTTTTGTGATTACAGATTATTTAGCATGCTCAGATGCAGCAGCAAGGTTCATGTTTCCGAAGAAAATCGTTGACGCGGAAAATTATACCGTTATCAAGAATGGCGTAGATTATGATAAACACAGTTTTAAGCCCGAAGTTCGCACTGAATTACGAAAAAAATATGGATTAGAGAATAATTTTGTTTTGGGCCATGTGGGAAGGTTTAATGTACAGAAAAATCATGAATTTCTGATTGATATCTTTTATGAAGTCTATAAGCATGATAATAGTGCAAGATTGTTTTTGGTTGGCATTGGAGAAACAGAAAATCAAATAAAAGAAAAAGTAAAGCGATTAGGAATAGAGGAAGTTGTTATTTTTCATGGTCTATCAGATGAAGTGAATCGGCTTTGGAATATGTTAGACGTTTTTGTAATGCCTTCTCTATATGAGGGATTACCAGTTGCAGGAGTTGAAGCACAGGCAAATGGATTGCCTTTGATCGTGTCTAATACTATAACGCAAGAGTTAAAAATAACAGATGCTGTAGAATATATAGGTTTAGATGAGAAAACATCCAAGTGGTGCGAAGTAATTGAAAGGTATAACGGATACAAACGAAAGAATACACGTATGGAAATTACGAATGCGGGGTTCAATATTGATGATACAGCAATACGGCTAGAGAGGATATATCTATCTTAAAAGAAGAAAGCACAGGTAAGCTTTTTCAATGATATAATTTTGCAAAAAAATATTTGAGTTAAGCGAAAGTAGTTTGGAGAAAGTAAGAACTTTTGAAATAGAACTACTTCTGAAAGACGTAGGAGGAACTATGAAAATTATTGCATTTTATTTGCCTCAATTTCATGACATTCCAGAGAATGATGAATGGTGGGGAAAAGGATTTACTGAATGGGTCAACGTCAAAAAGGCACAACCTTTATATAAAGGACATGAACAACCACGAATTCCAATGAATGAAAATTATTATAACTTATTGGATGATAATGTTAAAATCTGGCAAGCCAACATTGCTAAAGAATATGGCATTTATGGATTTTGTTATTATCATTATTGGTTTGGAGGAAAATTGCTTTTGGAAAAACCGATGGAGCAAATGCTTGCAAATCCAAAAGTTGATATACCGTTTTGTATTAGTTGGGCTAACGAACCGTGGACAAAAGCTTGGGTAAATGAAAGTAAGGTACTGATACCTCAGTTTTATGGTGGAAAGAAGGAATGGAAAGAACATTTTGATTATTTACTTCCTTTTTTCAAAGATAATCGATATATTAAGGAGGATAATAAACCATTATTTATTATATATAGGGCAGAGGTCATTGATTGTCTGAATGACATGCTTGATTATTGGACAGAGTTAGCACGACAAAATGGTTTTTCTGGGATGAAATATGCTTATCAGAATTTAACTTTTGATCTTATGCCGAATAGGGATGATAGTAGATTTGATTATAACATTGAATTTCAACCTAGTTATGCGTGGAATGATTTGAACAACAAATCAGCAGTACAAAAATCTAAATTGTGGAATTTTTTGAGAAATATTAAAAGACGGATTTATGCTGAAACTGAAAAGAGGTTAGGTTTTGATCTGCAGAGATATTTCAACCATAAAGGGAAAGAAAAAAATGCGTCTGTTCTTAAAACCGATTATGATGAAGCCTGGAAGGCAATTTTAGAACATATTCCAGAAAATGAAAAGAATATACCGGGTGCTTTTGTTGGATGGGATAATACGCCTAGAAAAGGGCATAGAGGGCAGGTATATATTGGCGACACACCTGAAAAGTTAAATAAATATATGAGCAAGCAGATTCAACGTGCAAAATCGATATACAAAAAAGATATGATTTTTATGTATGCTTGGAATGAATGGGCTGAAGGTGGATATTTAGAACCTGATGAAAGAACTGGATACAAGAATTTAGAGGCTATTCGGGATGCTTTGAAGGCGAATAATGAATTTCCATGGTAAGTTCAGGATATCATTATTAGAAAAGGCTAGAAAGGTTAGTAGATAAGATGAAACTTAACATCCGAAATACTATAATATTTTTGGTGTTTGGTATTTATCCCATTATTCCACAATATTTTGGAATAATGGGAATAAGTGCTTTTAAACTTATGTGTTTAGGAATCGTGCTATTTGCATGTGTGGCTTTGGGAATTTCAAAATCAGTTGCTACTTCATGCAGGAATATCCAGATTGCTTTTGGAATCTGGCTAATTATTATGTTTATAAACGCAATACTTTTTAAAGGCGTTGTTGAATATTTTTATGAGATATTATGTTATTACTTGGTGGGTTTTGTGATAATTAAATGTTTGAATACCAGAAAACGATTTCTCCGTGCAGTTGATTTATTAATTATTGGAGCAGTAGTTGCTTCAATAATTGGTATTGTGGAAAGTATAACGGGGTTTAACGTTTTCCATTTGCTTAATAATATGGGGGCACAGATTACATTACAGCCATTAAGATTTGGTTTTAGACGAATTATTTCTTTTACATATCAAACAATATCATTTTGTAACTATTGTATGTTTGCATTGGGACTGATAGTTTATCGTATTAGTGTTTGTAGTAAAGGAAATGAAAGAAAACAAAAATATGGTATAGCATATGGTTTTGTTTTTATTGCTGCATTATTAACACTTTCAAGATCAATATTAATATGTATCATAATAAGTCAGCTTATTCTTTTGTATTTATGTGGCTATAAAGTTTTATTAAAGAAATTATTAATTATTACATCAGTGGGTATGTTAGCGGTAATTATTTGTTCAATTGTTCTTCCAGAAATTTTAAATATATTACAGAATGTTGCATATATGTTACTCGCAGTGTTTGATGATAATTATGCAGCAATGCTAGGAAATGTTGATGGAACAGGAAGTGGGGATAGGAAAGAATTATTGAAATGGGTTTGGGAGTCGATAGATAATAAATGGATTGGAATGGGAGGCAGTGCGGAGTTCGCTTATTCACTTACAGAACGTTCTGGAATTTATTCATATATTAGAACCAAAACAAGTATTGAAAATCAGTATTTGAATTTATTATATCATTATGGAATTATTGGATTAATTTCTATGATATGGGTTTATATACAGGTGTTTATAAAATCGATAATTCAAGCTGTAAAGAATCCTTCAGAGTGGGAAGGACGTATATCCTTTCCAAAGATGTTAGTAGTAATCTTGGGCACGTATTATATATCCTTTTTTGGTGTTCATCAAATTGATGAAAAAAGAATTTTTTTCTGTTTGATATTTTTATTGATAGCATATTGTAATAATAAAGCATATTTAACAGCATATGAATAATAGTAAAGGGGTAGAACTTAATGATTATTGGATTATTTGGATTTGATTTTATTAGTTCAAATAAAGGATGTGAAGCTTTAACTTATACGTTTCTTTCTATGATGGAAAGAATATGTGATGAGAAAAAACTTTATGTATATAATTTTACATATAATAAAACTTTAGGAAGGATTCCTGAACAATTTCCAGAAATAGAATTTAAGCAGTGTAATATTAATTTAAAAAATCCTAGATATTGGAAAAATGCATTTAAACTTTTAAAAACATGTGATGTATTTTTTGATGCAACATTTGGAGATGGATTTTCTGATATATATGGAAAAAAATGGAATATAAAAACAGATTTAATAAAACAAATGGTCATTTGGAGTGGGACTCCTCTAGTATTGGTGCCTCAGACATACGGTCCTTATAACAATCTGGTACTAAAAAAATGGGCAATGAGACTGATTAGAAAGGCAGATTTAGTATATTCTCGTGATAATTTATCAGCAAAAGTTATCAAAGAACAAAGTGGTGTGGAAATAAAGGTTGGTTCAGATATGGCTTTTAAACTTCCATACGATAGAACCAAATATAAAATCGATAATGAAAGAATAAATATTGGAATAAACGTATCATCCTTGCTATGGGATAGCCAGTGGGCTAAAGAAAATCATTTTGGTCTTACAGTTGATTATAAACAATATCATATAAAAATTTTGGAATGGTTAATAGAACAGTCAAAATATAAAATTCATATCATTCCACATGTGATAGATCTTGAACAGCCAAATGCTAGAGAAAATGATTATCGTGTATGTTTGCAACTGAAGAAAAAATATGGTGATAAAATTGAGATTGCACCACCGTTTAATACGCCGATTGAGGCAAAGAGTTATATTGCTAACATGGATGTTTTTATTGGTTCAAGAATGCATGCAACGATAGGTTCAATTTCGTCAGGGGTTGCAACAATTCCTTTTTCATATAGTAGAAAGTTTGAAGGTCTATTTGGAAATCTTGAGTATCCATATGTTATTTCAGCTCGGAATTTTTCTTTGGAAGAAGCATTAGAAAAAAGTAAATCATGGATTCAAAACTATGAAATATTAAAGGGGTGTGGACAAAAGTCAGTGGTGGAATCGTATGCAAAGTTAGAATTGCTTGAAAATGATATTAGGTGTCTTTTGGAGAAAAGAAAATGATAGGTGTTATAAGAAAATTTAAAACGGCATCTCCGGCAGTTAAAGCATCTATGGCATTATTATTTGCAAATTTGATTTTAAAAGGGATTTCCTTAATAAGTGGACCTATATTTACGAGAATTATGTCAGCTGATCAATATGGGATAGTTTCAACATTTCAATCTTGGCAGAGTCTGCTGACAGTAATCGTAACATTAAATTTATCGCAAGGTGTGTTTAATAATGGAATGTTAGAGTTTAAGGAAAATAGAAATCAATTTCAATTTGCATTAGTTGTTATAACAGCTGTTTGTACAGGTTTGTTTTTTTTGATTTTTGAGATATTTAAAACGCCATTATTAAATATGTTTGAAATACCTCCGGTTATGGTGTATGTAATGGTTTTATATTTTTTGTTTGTTCCAGCATATCAATTTTGGAGTGGGAGACAACGGTATGAATATAAATATAAAGCATTATCAATTATTACTGTATGTATCGGATTATTTTCATTACTTCTTGGAGTCCTGTTTGTTCTTAATGCATCTTCAGAAAATGAAGCAATCGCACGAGTATGTGCCATGGAAGGGGTAAATATCGTAGTCGGAATTTTCTTTTTTATGATAATTGCGATGAAAGCTCAATTTAAATTAAGAATAGATTATTGTATCTATGCTTTAAAGTTTAATATACCACTTATACCACATTATATGTCAATGTACATATTAGCAAGTTCTGACAGAATCATGATAACAAAAATGATAGATACAACATCTACAGCTATTTATTCAGTAGCATATACGGTTGCTTCTGTCATTCAAATTCTTTGGACGTCAATTGAGGCATCATTGTCACCTTGGATTTATGAACGCTTAGATGTTCAAGATGAGGAGAGTGTAAGAAAAACTAGTGGTCAGATAATGCTTACTTTTGCTGTATTTTGCCTGGGATGTACATTATTTGCTCCGGAAATAATGACAATACTGGCTCCTGATTCTTATAAAGCGGGCATTTACGCGATACCAGCGATTGCAGGAGGAGTTTATTTTACAGCAGTATATTCATTATATATGCGAATAGAGTTATTTTATAAAAAGACAACATTTGCTACGGTAGCATCAACGATTGCAGCAGTATCAAATATTATTCTGAACTATATATTTATTAAATTGTTTGGATTTGTGGCAGCCGGATATACGACAATGGTATGTTATGCATTGTTAGCATTACTTCATTATATAAATGTCAAAAATAAAAAATATGATGATGCAATTGATAATAAAAAAATATTGGCGATTTCAATAGTTGTCATAGTTGTTTCTATATTGATTTCTATACTCTATTCACATAGATTATTAAGGTACAGTTTTATTCTTATTATTTCTTTGGCAGCATTTATTAAGAGAAAAGCAATAATAGTTATGTTGAGAAAAAGTTGAATGTATGTTAATTCTGCGTTGTCTGACAATAAGTGTATATGTCGAAAAGACTTATTTAAAGTATATATAAATGATAAAAAATGACATTTAGAAAGTGAAAGTTAGATATGAAAGAGTCGAGTAAATACATAAATACATATTGTACCGGGTGTGGTCTGTGTCATTCAGTACAAGGAACAGAATTAAAAATGATAGATGGTGGTTTTCCTAATGTTGATGTAAAAAAAGGAGAATCGTTAGAATTTTATCATTCTGTTTGTCCTGTTTTTTATTATAAAGGCAAGCAGAAGCATGATATATGGGGAAATATAGAAAAAGCTTTGATAGGTTATTCATCTAATAAAAAAATTAGATTTAAAGCGGCTTCAGGAGGAGCATTAACTGAAATATGTTGTTATTTATTAGAAAATAAAAAAGTCGATGCAATAATTCATACAACGTATGACCCGGATGATCAGACTAAAACGATTAGTTGCGTTAGTACTACAGTTGAAGAGGTGATAAGCAGATGTGGTTCAAGATATGGAATATCTGTACCACTCAAAGATATTTTACAGATAGTACAAAGTGACAAAAAGTATGCATTCGTTGGAAAACCGTGTGATGTAATGGCACTTAGAAGATATTTAAATAAAAATGAGAAATTGACAAAAAATATTATTTATTTGTTATCTTTTTTTTGTGCAGGGGAGCCTAGTGTTAATGCACAGGATGAACTTTTGAAAAAAATGGGAACTTCTAGGCAGGGATGTGATACGCTAGTATATCGAGGAAACGGATGGCCTGGTTTTACAACGGTTAATACCAAAGATGGTCGCGAACTCAAGATGGAATATAAAGTAGCGTGGGGTCAATATTTAGGACGAGATATAAGATATATTTGTAGATTTTGCATGGATGGAACAGGAGAACTGGCTGATATTGTATGTGCTGATTTTTGGCAGTTGGATAATAATAATCACCCAGATTTTTCAGAACATGAGGGTCGAAATATTATAATTGCAAGAAATGAGCTTGGAAAACAATTATTGGATGCGACTGTTAAAAGTGGAAGAATTAACGTTGAAGAGGATTTTACTACTAAAATTGACTCAGAATTTTATTTATATCAACCAGCGCAATTAAAACGGAAAGGTACAATGAAAACTACCATAACTGCAATGAAATTATGTAGACGTGATACACCGAAATATAGTAAGAGCTTTCTTAATAAATACGCTTCACATGTTGATTTAAAAGTAAAATTCGATTTTTTTATTGGGATTATTAAAAGAGTAATAAAAGGAAGGTTATGAGTATATGAAGGGCATTATTTTAGCAGGAGGATCAGGCACTCGTCTGTACCCATTAACGAAAGTTACGAGCAAGCAGCTTTTACCAATTTATGATAAACCGATGATTTATTATCCGATGTCTGTTCTGATGAACGCTGGCATCCGCGATATTTTGATTATTTCCACACCGCAGGATACTCCTCGTTTCGAGAATCTGCTGGGGGATGGACACCAGTTTGGTGTGAATCTGACCTATGCGGTTCAGCCGTCTCCGGATGGACTGGCACAGGCCTTTATCATTGGTGCCGACTTTATCGGTGACGATTCTGTGGCTATGGTGCTGGGCGACAACATCTTTGCGGGTCATGGTCTGAAGAAGCGCCTGCAGGCAGCAGTCCAGAATGCAGAAAACGGCAAGGGTGCAACGGTGTTTGGCTACTATGTGGACGATCCAGAGCGTTTTGGTATCGTTGAGTTCGATAAGAACGGTAAGGCCATTTCTATCGAGGAGAAGCCAGAACATCCGAAGAGTAACTACTGTGTGACTGGCTTGTACTTCTATGATAATCGTGTGGTCGAGTTTGCCAAGAACCTGAAACCGTCTGCCCGTGGTGAATTGGAAATTACCGATCTGAACCGTATTTATCTGGAAGACGGCACCCTGAATGTAGAACTGCTGGGTCAGGGCTTCACTTGGCTGGATACAGGTACACATGAGAGCCTGGTGGATGCCACCAATTTCGTAAAGACTGTCGAGCAACATCAGCATCGTAAGATTGCTTGCCTGGAAGAAATCGCATATCTGAACGGATGGATCTGCAGAGATGAGTTGATGGAAGTCTATGAGGTCATGAAAAAGAATCAGTACGGACAGTATCTGAAGGACGTCATGGACGGCAAGTATCAGGAACATCTGTATTAATTAGAAAACGAGAACAAGATACATACACCAGTTTACAATTTTATAATTAATAGACTTGCTGACGAATCAGCTGTTTTAAAGCCTTTATGATAACATTTGATTTTATATGTGTTTCGATGTTTCTAACGAAATTGGTCAAAAATATCTGGCTGCGAATACCCTGACTTAATTCAAAAAGAAACTCCTGTACACTTTTTGTACGATATTCGGAAAACTGCTCATCCTGATAGGGTAAGATCTTCATTGCACAATAACAGATATTGATCAGATTTACCAGCATTTCAATACCCTTGCAGCTTCGTACCATATAACTGCAAAGTGACCAGATGGTTTTCTGCTCATAGTAGCTTGTTTCAATATTCCACTGGAACGAGTACAAAAACAGCGGAATATATTTCATCCTGTCACTTCCTGTCTGGTTTAATGGTTCTTTTTCCTGATAGGCACAGAAAATCTGCAAGTCTTCCGGGAAAATGGTGCTGAAAAACAGGCGTTTTGTACCGTGTTCTTTTTCAGTAGCGGTCACATAAGCCTGAATTTCCCGACATCCAAAAAGGTTGGTGATCACACGGTGTGCTCCGATATAGTAATCGCCGATCTTTTCATTGGAAAAAGCAAAATCTGTTTCAACAGAAAGTCTCTTCCCATGTTTGGCGGGACGTCCTCTGCGGCCGGTATGTGCAGGAGCAGGATCATACATGACAGAATCAATCCTGGCATTGCCGATAAGATCCAGATTCTGGTATTCATCAACGATTGAACCCAGATTTTGCTTTGTGTACCAGCTGTCACAGAGGATAATAGCCTGCTTTTTCTCCTGAAATTCAGGCATGACCTGACGGATCATGGATGCAGCAAGTTCCAGCTTTGATTCTTTTTTCTGCCACATGCGATATCCAAGAGGAAGTGAAAGATAAGATACCCTGTCATTCTTCCATACAGGTATGCAAAGCATAATATTTACAAAGCAGTGTCCATTCAGATAATTGGAACCATTATGTGCGGCATGGTCAAAGAGTTTTGAAACATTCTCAAACCGAGTTCCGGTCTTTGCTACCATGGTATCATCCACACAAAGAAATATCGGCTGTGTTGCCAGTGAATCCGGTATCATTCTCAAAGCAACTTTAGCTGTGATATTCATAAAGTGGGAATAATCAACTTTTGCATAGGAATATGCGTGGTAAAAGGTATTGAGGGATTTTGTGGTAATCCCAGACAAAAAGTGCTGATATAAAAATCGAATGGAATGTACAGATTCCAATGTTAGTATTGATAAAACGAGTAAAAACAAAGTATCTGCTGTTGGAGCAGAAAAAGTTTCAAAATAAATCAAAAAATATTTGTGAAGTCTACCAGTCAGAGTCTTTTCGTTGTATAATGTCTTTGTCGTACAGGATCACTTTCCTTTGTAATGTTTTGGAGCAAACTCATTATACATCAGAAAGCCCTGTACGATATTTTTTTATGAAAAAGTTGTAAAGTGATGATACATAGATAAGTGTAGAGGAGAATAAATCATGAATATTATTGTTACCGGCGGCGCTGGGTTTATTGGTAGTAACTTTGTATTCCATATGCTGAAGAAGTATCCGGATTACCGGATCATCTGTCTGGACAAGCTGACCTATGCAGGCAATCTGTCCACACTGGCACCTGTTATGGATAACCCGAATTTCCGCTTTGTGAAGGCAGATATCTGCGACCGCGAAGCAGTGGATAAACTGTTTGAAGAAGAACATCCGGACATCGTGGTCAACTTTGCGGCAGAATCTCATGTTGACCGTTCCATCGAAGATCCGGGTATCTTCCTCCAGACCAATATTATCGGTACCAGTGTGCTGATGGATGCTTGCCGCAAGTACGGTATCCAGCGTTATCATCAGGTTTCTACCGATGAAGTTTACGGTGACCTGCCGCTGGATCGTCCTGATCTGTTCTTCACCGAGGAAACTCCGATTCACACCAGCTCTCCGTACAGTAGCTCCAAGGCTGCCGCTGACCTGCTGGTTCTGGCTTACCACCGTACCTACGGCCTGCCTGTGACCATTTCCCGTTGCTCCAACAACTATGGTCCGTATCACTTCCCGGAGAAGCTGATGATTGCTAATGCTCTGGCTGACAAGCCGCTGCCTGTTTACGGCGAGGGTCTGAACGTCCGTGACTGGCTGTATGTGGAAGATCACTGCAAGGCCATTGATCTGATCATCCACAAGGGTCGTGTTGGTGAAGTCTACAACGTCGGTGGTCATAACGAGAAGCAGAATATTGAGATCGTGAAGATTATCTGCAAGGAGCTTGGCAAGCCGGAAAGCTTGATCACTCATGTTGGTGATCGCAAGGGTCACGATATGCGTTATGCTATTGATCCGACCAAGATCCACAATGAGCTGGGCTGGTTGCCGGAGACCAAGTTTGAGGACGGCATTAAAAAGACCATCCAGTGGTATCTCGATAATCGTGAGTGGTGGGAGACCATCATCAGCGGTGAATATCAGAACTATTATGAGAAAATGTACAGCAACCGCTAACAGGAGGAAAGAACATGAAGTTTTTTGTAACAGGCGTTGGCGGTCAGCTGGGACATGATGTGATGAATGAGCTGCTGAAGCGCGGTCATGAAGGTGTTGGTTCTGATATTCAGGAAAACTACAGTGGTGTTGCTGATGATTCTGCGGTGACGAAGGCTCCGTATATAGCACTGGATATTACTGATAAGGACGCTGCTGAAAAAGTAATTACAGAAGTAAATCCGGATGCCGTGATCCATTGTGCAGCATGGACTGCTGTGGACATGGCAGAGGATGATGATAAAGTAGCGAAGGTTCGTGCTATCAATGCAGGCGGCACGCAGAACATTGCAGATGTTTGCAAGAAACTGAACTGCAAGATGACCTATATCAGCACGGACTATGTGTTTGATGGTCAGGGTACAGAGCCTTGGCAGCCGGACTGCAAGGATTATAAGCCTTTGAATGTATACGGTCAGACAAAGCTGGAAGGTGAGTTGGCAGTCAGCCAGACACTGGAGAAGTATTTCATTGTCCGCATTGCTTGGGTGTTTGGGCTGAATGGTAAGAACTTTATCAAGACTATGCTGAATGTCGGCAAGACACATGACACTGTCCGTGTGGTCAATGACCAGATCGGCACACCGACCTATACATACGATTTGGCTCGACTGCTCGTTGATATGAATGAAACCGAAAAATATGGTTATTATCATGCAACCAACGAGGGCGGCTATATCAGCTGGTATGATTTCACGAAAGAAATTTATCATCAGGCTGGCTATAAGACAGCAGTGCTTCCGGTAAGTACGGAAGAGTACGGTCTGAGTAAAGCAGCTCGCCCATTTAACAGCCGCCTGGATAAGAGCAAGCTGGTGGAAGCTGGTTTTACTCCGCTTCCGACTTGGCAGGATGCACTGAGCCGTTACCTGAAAGAAATTGAGCAGTAATAGAGGAGATAGAAGAAATGGGACAGATTAAAGTTGAGAAAAATGTAGGTGGCATTGAGGGGCTTTGCGTGATTGAGCCTGCTGTTCATGGTGATGCCCGTGGCTATTTTATGGAAACCTACAACGAAAAAGACATGAAGGAAGCTGGCATCGACATTCATTTTGTACAGGATAATCAGTCCATGTCCACGAAGGGCGTGCTGCGCGGTTTGCATTTCCAGAAGCAGTATCCGCAGTGCAAGCTGGTACGCGCTGTGCGCGGAACTGTGTTTGATGTCGCTGTTGATCTTAGAAGCAATTCCGAAACTTATGGTAAGTGGTATGGTGTGACTTTGTCTGCTGAGAATAAGAAGCAGTTCCTCATTCCGGAGGGATTTGCACACGGTTTCCTTGTTCTGAGCGATGAAGCAGAGTTCTGCTATAAGGTTAATGACTTCTGGCATCCGAACGATGAAGGTGGTATGGCTTGGAACGACCCGGAGATTGGTATTGAATGGCCGGAACTGAAGGGTGAGTACAAGGGAAGCGCAAGTGCAGAAGGCTACACGCTGAAAGATGGTACTGCGCTGAATCTGAGTGATAAGGATCAGAAGTGGCTTGGATTGAAAGATACTTTTAAATTCTGATTAGAAGGCTGTGTGAGAAATCGTACGGTAGCTGCTCAGAAATGCACACTGCGACTGGTGAGCAGTAGGTGATGTTTATCAAAGGATAAGCGGCTAAGATGTAGAAGCAGATATCATAATAAAAGGAATATTATATAAATGAGTGAGGCAATAGGAACACGGGAATTTGCAGAGAAATTTGGCGTTACTCCGGCCACGGTATCAAAGTGGTGCAGGGAAGGTAAAATTCCAAACTGCAATCAAGATGGAAAAGAATCACCGTGGCATATTCCAAAGGATGCCGTTCCACCAGTTGGATATAAGCGAAGGAAAAAGTGATATTGGAAAGGAGCAGCTTATAGATCAAGAACTATTTAATCCACAATCTTCTTACGTAAGCTCCTCCCGAATCATTTACACCCCATCAACCTTTGCCCGGACATCCTTGCTCCATCTGCAGGAGGTCGGCTCTTTGCAGGCTGTTCATCCACATATATCCCAGAGATCGGATCTGGTGTCTTTCCTGTGTTTCGTTGTCTTGTCTGGCGAGGGGCAGACCTATCAGCTGAGCGAGGGAGACTGAGGGCATGCGGTGTCAGATACTATGAAATACTGATAAAATGAGTGAACATATCCTAAAAGCTTCCTAAAGAAAGTATAATATGAATTTTTAGTGGGTGCTTGAGTCGGAACCTATGAATATAGCTGGTCGGAACAAATAATCATAAGATAAATATACGAATCTGTATGTGTTAAGGGATACCCAGTTAAAGCAATGTAAGCACAGTAAGGAGAGATTATGAAAACAACATTACTTATCATGGCGGCCGGAATCGGCAGCCGATTTGGAACAGGAATAAAGCAGTTGGAACCGGTCGATGATACTGACCATATCATCATGGACTACTCAATCCATGATGCGATTGAGGTTGGATTCAACCATGTAGTATTTATCATCCGTAAGGATATTGAGAAGGAGTTTAAAGATGTTATTGGTGATCGTATTGCTTCTGTCTGCTCCGCTCATGATGTAACTGTAGACTATGTTTTCCAGGATATTAAGGATATTCCGGGAACTTTACCGGAAGGTCGTACAAAGCCGTGGGGAACCGGACAGGCTGTACTTGCTGCAAAGAAGGTTATCAAGACTCCCTTTATTGTGATCAATGCGGACGATTACTATGGCAGGGAAGGCTTCAAGGCTGTTCATGAGTATCTGATGAATGGTGGCAAGTCCTGCATGGCAGGCTTTGTGCTGAGTAACACTCTGTCTGATAACGGCGGTGTGACTCGTGGTATCTGCAAGATGGATGAGAATGGAAACTTGACTGAGATTGTAGAAACTAAGAATATCGTGAAGACTGCAGATGGCGCAGAAGCAGGCGGAGTGTCTGTTGATGTGAATTCTCTGGTTTCTATGAACATGTGGGGGCTGACACCGGGATTCCTGGATGTGCTGGAGAACGGATTTAAGGAGTTCTTCGATAAAGAAGTACCGAGCAATCCGCTAAAGGCTGAGTATCTGATTCCTGTCTTCATCGGTGAGCTGTTGGAGCAGGGAAAGATGTCAGTGAAGGTTCTGAAAACCAACGATACCTGGTACGGTATGACCTATCACGAAGATGTCGCATCTGTGAAAGACAGCTTCAGGAAGATGCAGGAGAATGGTGTGTACAAAGCTGATCTGTTCAGTGATCTGTAAAAAATGATGAAAGAAACAATTGATTTACTCGGAAAGATCCTCACTAACATCCTGACTGCTCTCTACGAGCCGTTTGGTTTTTCACTCCTGCTTTCATTCCTTGCTATGTTTTTCTATCTATATGCTTATAAACCAATCGAAGCAGGAAAAGGCTGGAAGAATGCTATGGTGACATGGTACAGGGAGTTCAAAGAGAGTATATTCTTCAGAAAATTGTTTTTCTTAGCCTTTGTAACTTCCCTTATTCTGTTCCGGACATTATTGAATCGAAACCTGTGGATGAACCCGTTGTCTAATATTATGGGTGGCTGGGGCATCTGGGAGATCGTAAATGGAGAGCAGCAACTTACCACGGAGTGCATTGAGAATGTGATTATGATGGTTCCGTTTTCTGCAGTAGTGATGTGGACATTTCATGGCAAAGCAGGCAATGGTTGGAATAATATATTGTGGCTAAGTGGGAAGATAGCGTTTGGCTTTTCGTTGATGATAGAGATGTTGCAACTGCTATTACGGCTCGGCACATTCCAATTATCAGACATCTTCTATAACACAGTTGGTGGAGTGCTTGGAGGTATGTGCTACTGGGGAATAATAAAAATTAAGAAAGGTCTGTAAAAGAAAAAACTTCATGGTGTACTGGGAGAGGTTAAACGGTATGTTTGGTTATACATGGGGCAGACACTATGAAATATCTTGATTTACGCTCTCTTTTGATCCACTTTTACACTGAATATTGCCTCATTATCATTTCCATAAGCAGCTGGCAAGACATCATTTCGTTTGATAGAAAACAGCCTTGACTTGTGAAAAATCTATACCCAAGGAGGACTCCCAAATGACAAACTTAAATTCCCTTTTCCTGTCCCAGGCCTACAATGACTGCTGGGACGATTACAACAGATCTTTAAAACTCCGCAGCTTCCCACGTTGGGACTATGTGATCCTGACTGCTTCCAATGAACAGCAGGCAGAAGGCTTCCGTAAACAGATTGCGGACAGGCAGAACTTCCTGCCGAGAGGCACGAAGTTTATTGCCATCCCGGACCGTGATGGCAGGCGTGTCGGATCCGGCGGGGCTACGCTGGAGGTTCTGAGATATCTTCATGAACAGGAAGAATCTTTTGACAGCCTTCGTGTGCTGGTGATTCATTCCGGCGGGGACAGTAAGCGTGTTCCTCAGTATTCTGCGCTGGGTAAGCTTTTTTCGCCGGTGCCTCATGAATTACCCAATGGACGCAGTTCCACTTTATTTGATGAATTCATGATATGCATGAGTTCTGTTCCTTCACGGATTCGTGAAGGGATGGTGTTGCTGTCGGGAGATGTACTGCTTTTATTTAATCCTCTTCAGATTGACTACAACAATGTGGGTGCAGCTGCCATATCCTTTAAGGAAAACGTAGAGACCGGCAAGAACCATGGTGTTTATCTGAATGGACCGGACGGAAATGTGAAGTGCTGTCTGCAGAAGAAATCTGTGGAGGTCCTGCGGGAAGCAGGAGCAGTCAATGAATCCGGTTGTGTGGATATTGATACCGGGGCACTGATCTTTAGTACTGACATTATGAAATCTTTATATTCACTGATTGAAACAGACGCGGACTATGACAGAAATGTCAATGAGAGAACGCGTCTTTCTCTTTACGCTGATTTTCTTTATCCTCTGGCTTCGGATTCTACGCTGGAGGATTTTTACAGGGAGAAGCCAGAGGGTGAATTCTGTCCGGAACTGACGGCTGCCAGAACCCGTGTGTGGGAGGTGCTGCGTCCCTACAGGATGAAGCTTCTGCGTCTGGCACCTGCGAAGTTTATTCATTTTGGAACGACCAGGGAGATACTGGAGCTGATGAACGGAGGTGTGGATGAGTACCATTATCTGGGATGGAACCGGAAAGTGGGCAGCAGTATCCGTAGTGATGTGTCTGGCTATAACAGTGTACTGAGCAGCAGGGCATCTGTTGGGAAAGACTGTTATCTGGAGGTTTCTTATGTGCATGGAAATTCCAGGATTGGCAGCCACAGTGTGCTCTCTTACATAGATGTGCAGGATCAGGTTATTCCTGATAATGTTGTCCTTCATGGGCTGAAGCAGAGAAACGGAAAATTTATTGTTCGTATTTTTGGCGTAAATGATAATCCTAAGGAGAACCGGCTGTTTGGCAGGGATCTGGATGAACTGGAAGATACACTTGGAGTGAGATTCTGGGAGGAGAACGGACAGGCACATACCTTGTGGTCTGCTGCGCTGTATCAGGAGGCAGATACGATCCGGGAGGCAACAGATGCGGCACTGGAACTTTATGAGATTGTCACAGGAGGGAAAGATTTTGACAGATCTTTATGGACTGCAGTTTCCCACAAGTCTCTTTGCGCCGGATTTAATGAGGCGGATCCGGATGCTATCATAGCGTGGAATAAGCGGATGGCAGATCTGGTAACTATGGACGGGATTGCAAAGGCAATCAGAGATCAGGTTCCTGCAGGGAGTATAAGAAAGCTGCAGTCTCTGACAAAGATTCAGAAGGAATGGCTGAGAAAGCGTCTGAGAAAAGCAGATTTCGGTGAAAAAATGCGTCTGCATTATTATTTGGGAGTGATCCTTGAGGATGAGAATGAGGTGCAGGAATGTTTCCGCATTATTCAGTCGGAGGTTCTGGAAGCGACAATCAAAAGTCTTGCTTATAATGAACAGGCAAGGATTGTTACAGATCGTCATACAGTCAGGCTGCCGCTCCGTGTGAACTGGGGAGGTGGCTGGAGTGATACGCCGCCCTATTGTAATGAAAAGGGCGGGACTGTATTAAATGCCGCTATTCTTTTGAACGGGGAGAAGCCGGTAGAGGTGACACTGGAGAGGATTCCTGAGCAGAAGGTTGTTTTTGACAGCCGGGATATGGATGTTCATGGAGAGTTTGACACGATTGAGCCTTTGCAGGCCACAGGTGACCCTTATGATCCTTTTGCCCTGCAGAAGGCCTGCCTTCTTGCCTGCGGAATAATTCCCAGGGAGGGACATACTCTGGGTGAAATACTGGAACGCCTTGGCAGTGGTTTTGTTATGCATTCTGAGGTAACAAATGTCCCCAAAGGTTCCGGTCTTGGCACCTCATCTATTCTTTCGGCAGCCTGTGTGAAGGCAGTGTTTGAATTTATGGGAATCGCATATACAGAAGAAGATTTATATGCCCATGTACTGGCAATGGAACAGATCATGTCTACAGGAGGAGGATGGCAGGATCAGGTCGGAGGCATTACGCCTGGTCTTAAATATATAACCTCCATGCCTGGGCTTCAACAGCAGCTTCAGGTAGCACATATAGAGCTTTCACCGCAGACAAAGAAGGAGCTGGATGAAAGATTTGTCCTGATCTATACAGGGCAGAGGCGTCTGGCGAGAAATCTTCTCCGTGATGTGGTGGGACGCTATGTGGGTAATGAACCGGACAGTCTGTTTGCGTTGGAGGAGATCCAGAAAACAGCAGCACTGATGCGCTTTGAACTGGAGCGTGGAAACGTAGACGGTTTTGCAAAGCTTCTGGATTATCACTGGGAACTGAGTAAGAAAATAGATGCCGGAAGCAGTAACACTTTGATTGAGCAGATTTTCAGCAGTATTGAGGAGCTGGTGGACGGAAAGCTGGTATGTGGTGCCGGTGGCGGTGGTTTCCTTCAGGTGATACTGAAAAAGGGTGTGACAAGGCAGATGGTAGAAGAACGTCTGAAAGAAGTATTTATGGACAGCCTCGTTGGCGTAGCTGACTGTAATCTTGTATGGGAATAGAAATTCCGAAGGAAAAGATCAGATGAAAGATTTATTTGTTAATACACAATTACCGGTTGTCACCTCTGACAGGATTTTATATACACCGTCAAATTTTGCTAGGACTTCTTTACTGTATCTGCAGGAGATTGGCTCTCTGCAGGTACATAAGCCTCACAGCACAGGGCGCAGTAACCTGTCCTCTTATTTGTTTTTTACAGTGACAGATGGCGAGGGTGAGCTCATCTGTGAAGGCAGAACTTATTCTCTTCGTACAGGAGACTGTGTGTTTATTGACTGCAGAAAACAGTATGCACACAGTAGTTCGGAGAAGCTGTGGAGTTTATCCTGGATACATTTCTATGGTCCGAATATGACAGCAATTTATGACAAGTATTTAGAGCGGGGTGGAAGAGTAGTCTTCCACCCCGTTTCTGTTTCCGGGTTTCTGGAAATCTGTCACAGGATTTATGAACTGGCAGATTCCGATGATTACATTCGGGATATGAAGATAAACAGTGAGCTGAATTATCTGCTGACGCTTCTGATGAATGAGTCCTGGCACCCGGGAGAAAAACACAGAGATGCAGATCTGAAAAAACAGAATGTACTTCCTGTAAAGCAGTACCTGGATGAGCATTATCAGGAGAAAATAAGCCTGGATTTTCTGGCAGAGCATTTTTTTATCAGTAAATACTATCTGACCCGCGTGTTCAGGGAGCAGTTTGGTGTCAGTATCAGCAGCTACCTGATGAACAGGAGAGTCACGAAGGCAAAATATATGCTCCGCTTTTCCAACGAAAAGATAAAGACCATCGGCTATAAATGCGGTCTGGGGGAGCCTCATTATTTCAGCCGGGTTTTCAGACAGATGGAAGGCATGAGCCCTTTAGAGTACAGAGAGAAGTGGGAGAAGTGAGAAAAGAGAGCAAGATAATGTAAGAAAACAGGGAGAAAGGGCAATATCGTGAATTCAGGCTTTCCGGATTTTTTACTAAAATAAATGCAGTAACTGTGGAGGTATTGAACAGTTGCTATTGATCAAAACAGAAAGTAAATCAAAAGGAAAGTTGAGGTTAATATATGTCTAAGGTTGCATTGATTACCGGTATTACCGGTCAGGATGGTTCCTATCTGGCTGAATTTTTACTGGAGAAGGGTTACGAGGTTCACGGTATTGTACGTCGTGCTTCCATTTCAAATACTGCCCGTATCGATCATCTGATCGAAAAAAATGTGATTAAACTTCATGACGGAGATCTGTCTGATTCTTCAGGACTGATCCGTCTGGTGGGAGAGATCAGACCGGATGAAATTTACAATCTGGCTGCCCAGAGCCATGTGCAGGTATCCTTTGATGCGCCGGAATATTCCGGTGATGTGGATGCACTGGGTGTCCTGCGTGTGCTGGAAGCTGTCCGTGTCTGCGGTCTGACAAAGACCTGTAAGGTATATCAGGCATCTACCTCTGAACTGTATGGCAAGGTAGAAGAGGTTCCGCAGAAAGAAACCACACCGTTTCATCCATATTCCCCTTACGCTGTGGCAAAGCAGTATGGCTTCTGGATGGTGAAGGAATACCGTGATGCTTATGGAATGTTCGCTGTTAACGGTATTCTGTTCAATCATGAGTCTGAGCGTCGTGGTGAAAATTTCGTTACCCGTAAGATCACACTGGCTGCAGGACGCATTGCAGAAGGTCTGCAGGATCATCTGGAACTGGGCAATATGGATTCCCTGCGTGACTGGGGCTATGCCAAAGATTATGTTGAGTGTATGTGGCTGATCATGCAGCAGGAGAAACCGGAGGATTTTGTCATTGCGACCGGTGTACAGCACACTGTCCGCGATTTCACTGAGAAGGCATTTGCAGCTAACGGTATGACCATCCGTTGGGAAGGTACCGGCATTGATGAGAAGGGTTACGATGCAGCTACCGGCAAGATGTTGGTATGCGTAAATCCCCAGTGGTTCCGGCCGACTGATGTGGACAATCTGTGGGGCGATCCGACTAAGGCGAAGACGGTTTTGGGATGGAATCCACAGAAGACGAGCTACGAAGAACTGGTGGAGATTATGGCAAAGAATGACCGTGAGCTTGCAAAGCGCGAGAAGGCCATGAAGGCTGTTATGTAAGAAAGAAGGCATACGATTATGATGGAAAAAAATGCAAAAATTTATGTTGCAGGTCATCGCGGAATGGTAGGCTCTGCCATTGTACGTGAGCTGCAGCGTCAGGGATATACGAATATTCTGACACGTACTCATAAGGAGCTGGATCTGACCCGTCAGGATGCAGTGGAGAAGTTTTTCGCTGCAGAAAAGCCGGAGTATGTGTTTCTCGCAGCTGCCAAAGTAGGCGGCATTGTGGCAAACCAGAATGCACTGGCTGATTTCATGTATGATAATATGATTTTGGAAATGAATGTGATTCACTCTGCATGGAAGAACGGCTGCAGGAAGCTGGAATTCTTAGGTTCTTCCTGTATTTATCCGCGTATGGCACCCCAGCCGATGAAGGAAAGCTGTCTGCTGACTTCTGAACTGGAGAAAACCAATGAGGCATATGCACTGGCAAAGATTTCCGGGTTAAAGTACTGTGAGTTTCTGAACCGCCAGTATGGCACAGACTATATTTCCGTAATGCCGACAAATCTGTACGGTCCAAATGACAACTATCATCCTACACACAGTCATGTGCTTCCGGCGCTGATCCGCCGTTTCCATGAGGCGAAGGAGAGCGGTGCTGCAAGTGTAACCTGCTGGGGGGATGGTTCTCCGCTGCGTGAGTTTCTGTATGTGGATGACCTGGCAAATCTGTGTGTGTTCCTGATGAACAACTACTCAGGTAACGAGACTGTCAATGCCGGTACCGGTAAGGAACTGACTATTAAGGAGCTGACTGAGCTGGTTGCGAAGGTTGTAGGCTATGACGGTGAGATTAAATGGGATCCTGATAAGCCAAACGGCACACCGCGTAAGCTTCTGGATGTTTCCAAGGCAACGAACCTTGGCTGGACGTATAAAACCGAGCTTGAGGATGGCATACGCCTTGCGTATGAGGACTTCCTGAATAATCCCATGCGCGCTGAACGCTGATCTTATTTTTGCGAGGAGAAGATTATGAATATCATTTTGTTGTCCGGCGGTTCCGGCAAGCGTCTGTGGCCCCTTTCCAATGACATCCGTTCCAAACAGTTTATCAAGATTTTCAAAAAGGAGGACGGCACCTATGAGTCCATGGTGCAGCGTGTCTACCGACAGATCAAGAAGGTGGACACAGATGCGACCGTGACCATTGCTATCGGTAAGACACAGGTTTCTGCAATCCACAACCAGCTGGGTGAGGACGTGGGAATCAGCGTAGAGCCGTACCGTCGTGATACATTTCCGGCAATTGCGCTGGCAACAGCTTATCTGGTGGATGTGATGCATGTTGCCCCGTCTGAGTCTGTGGTAGTCTGCCCGGTTGACCCCTATGTGGAGGATGGTTACTTTGAAGCACTGAAGGAACTGTCAGAGCAGGCAGACAAGTGCGAGGCAAATCTGGTGCTGATGGGCATTGAACCGACTTATCCTAGTGAGAAATACGGTTATATCATCCCAGAGAGTACAGACCATGTAGCTGAGGTAAGGACCTTTAGGGAGAAACCGACAGCGGACGTGGCAGAACAGTATATTGCACAGGGAGCACTCTGGAATGGTGGTGTGTTTGCTTATAAACTGGGTTATGTGATGGATAAAGCCCATGAGCTGATGGATTTTACAGACTATCAGGATTTGTTCGACAAGTACGATACCATGAAGAAGATTTCTTTCGACTATGCTGTGGCAGAGCATGAGCCGAAGATTCAGGTTGTCCGTTTTGCCGGTATGTGGAAAGACCTTGGTACATGGAATACGCTGACTGAGGCAATGGACGAAAGTATTATTGGTAAGGGAGAGTTGAACGACAAGTGCTCCGGAGTCCATATCATCAATGAAATGGATGTGCCGGTACTGGCAATGGGTTTGCATGATGTGGTGATTTCCGCATCACCGGAAGGCATTCTGGTCTCGGATAAAGAGCAGAGTTCTTACATTAAGCCGTTTGTAGATAAGTTTGAACAGCAGATTATGTTTGCTGAGAAGTCCTGGGGCAGTTTTAAGGTGGTCGATGTGGAAACCACATCCCTGACGATTAAGGTAACCTTAAATCCCGGCCACAGTATGAATTACCACAGCCACAAGAACCGGGATGAGGTGTGGATAGTCATATCCGGTGAAGGAAAAACCATCGTGGATGGTATGGAGCAGATGGTAAAGCCAGGTGACGTTATAACTATGTCCGCAGGCTGCCGTCATACTGTGATAGCTGATACGGAACTGAAGCTGATTGAGGTACAGCTGGGCGCGGATATCAACGTCCACGATAAGCAGAAGTTTGAGCTGGAGCAGTAAATAAGATAGAAAATACGACTGGTAAGAAAGACAGAAATGGTGATCAATGGACGTATGCATGGAAAGAAGAAATGAACCCCTTTTGCTCCGCCCGGCAGGTAAGGATTACCTGTGGGGTGGAAAAAGGCTGAATGATGAATATGGGAAGAATATTGAGTTGTCTCCGTTGGCAGAAACATGGGAATGTTCCACGCATCCGGATGGGGTAAGTACTGTGTGTTGTGGAACGTTTGACAAAATGGAGCTGACTGCGGTCATAAAAGCCCACCCGGAGTATCTGGGAGAACGGCATAAGGGCGAAACAACGCTGCCAATCCTGGTGAAGCTGATCGATGCAAGAAAGGATCTGTCTGTGCAGGTGCATCCGGATGATGACTATGCAAAGATGAAGGAACATGGTCAGCTTGGAAAAACGGAGATGTGGTATGTGCTGGATGCAGCCAGGGATGCAAAACTGATCTACGGTTTGCGGCAGGACTGCACAAAGAAAGAAATGCAAAAGGCACTGGCAGAAGGTACGGTGATGAAGTATCTGCAGAAGGTACCTATTCACAAGGATGACCTGTTTTTTATCCCTGCAGGCACGATCCATGCCATTGGGGCAGGTGCGCTCGTGGCAGAAATCCAGGAAAGCTCGAACCTGACCTATCGGCTGTATGATTACGACCGCATAGGAAAGGATGGGAAGAAAAGGGAACTGCATATCGACAAGGCGTTGGATGTGGCAGATCTTCACGGCAGTGCAGAGCCGAGACAGCCGCTGCGGGTTCTGAAGTACCGTCCGGGGATGGCATCGGAGCTATTGATACGCTGCAAATATTTTGAAGTATACCGGATGCTTATCAATACAGAACGCCGACAGACGGTGCATTACCGTGCGGACAGGATGGCATTTCGGGTATTACTGTGCATGGATGGCTGTGGCACGATATCCTATGATGAGGGAACTGTTAATTTTTATAAGGGAGACTGTGTGTTTGTGCCGGCGGATTCAGAAGTCCTTACGATTCACGGACAGGCGCAGTTCCTTGATATCAGAGGATAAAATACAGAACTCCAGGGTATGGGGAAAGACAGGTAGGTAAGATGAAGATTAAGAAGGAATATGAAAGATGGCTGGCAAATGCAGTGGCAGATACGGATGTTGCTGCGGAACTGAAGGCAATGGACTATGTGGAAGTCGAAGATGCGTTTTATCGTGATCTGGCATTTGGAACAGGAGGTCTGCGCGGTGTGATCGGTGCAGGAACAAACCGTATGAACATTTACACAGTTGCAAAGGCTTCTCAGGGATTAGCAGACTATTTGAAGAAACATTTTAAAGAACCTTCTGTTGCAATCGGCTACGACAGCCGTATCAAGAGCGATGTGTTTGCAAAAGTCGCAGCAGGGGTGTTTGCAGCAAATGGTGTCAGTGTCAATATCTGGCCTGTCCTGATGCCGGTACCGACCGTATCTTTTGCGACTCGCTATCTGCATACTTCTGCAGGTGTCATGGTGACAGCTTCCCACAATCCCGGCAAATACAATGGTTACAAGGTCTATGGTGCTGACGGCTGTCAGATCACGACCGAAGCAGCGGTGGAGATTCTTGCTGAGATTGAAAAACTTGACATCTTTGCGGACGTTAAGACCAGCAACTTTGAAGCAGGCGTGGCAAACGGCAGCATCCGGTATATTCCGGACGAGGTTTACACCGCATTTGTAGAGCAGGTCAAGAGTCAGTCAGTCTTGTTTGGCGAGAACGTCAACAAGAATGTAGCCATCGTGTACAGCCCGCTGAATGGTACGGGGTTGAAGCCAGTGACCCGCACCCTGCAGGAGATGGGTTACACTAACATTACGGTGGTCAAGGAGCAGGAGCAGCCAGACGGACACTTTCCGACCTGTCCTTACCCGAATCCTGAGATCAAGGAAGCAATGGCACTGGGCATGGAGTATGCCAGGAAGTGCAACGCTGACCTGCTGTTGGCAACTGACCCGGATTGTGACCGTGTGGGTATTGCTGTCAAGAATAGGGCTGGGGAGTATGAGCTGCTGACCGGCAACCAGACAGGTATGCTGTTGCTGGATTACATTTGCAGTCAGCGCATCAAGCACGGTAAGATGCCTGCCGACCCGGTCATGATCAAGACTATCGTGACGATGGATATGGGCGAGCAGATTGCCGCCCATTACGGACTGCGTACTGTCAACGTGTTGACCGGCTTTAAGTTCATCGGCGAGCAGATTGGCAAGCTGGAACAGCTGGGGAAAGCAGACAGTTATGTGTTCGGCTTCGAAGAAAGCTATGGTTATCTGACCGGCTCTTACGTCCGCGACAAGGACGGCGTGGATGGTGCGTATATGATCTGTGAGATGTTCAGTTACTATGCCACCCAGGGCATCAGCCTGTTGGACAGGCTGGATGAACTGTATAAGATATATGGTTACTGCCTGAACACCCTGCACAGCTATGAGTTCGATGGCAGCGCCGGTTTTGCCAGGATGCAGAGCATTATGCAGGCATTCCGCGGTGGCATTAAGGAGTTTGGCGGCAAGAAGGTTGTCAGGCTGCTGGATTATGTACAGGGACTGGATGGACTGCCCAAGTCTGATGTGCTCAAGTTCCTGTTGGAGAATAACTGCTCTCTGGTGGTACGTCCTTCTGGTACCGAACCCAAGCTGAAAATTTATATTTCTGTCAGTGCTGAGAATAAAGAAATGGCAGAGGAAGTAGAAGATGAGATTGCTAAAACTGCAGAAAAGTGGATTTGTTGATTTTGAAAGGCTCCGTAAGGAGCCTTTCGGTGATAATTGGAGAAAAGTATACTGTTAATGTTTGAGAAGTAACGACAGTACACGAGGTCGTGCTCCTCTTTCGTATCGAAATCCAAGTGCGTGACGTATAATTTCCGGTAAATATAATTTTTCTCCATCGCGTGTCAGATAACCTGACTGAATCATAGATTTCTCTTCAGAAGCGGTAAGAGCATCTTCTTCCAAATTCATGGGAAGTGTCTTTTTTTCAGAGTTTTGTTCCTTTTTTAATTCTTCATTTAAATGGGCAAAAGAATCTAATGAGAAATTGACAGATTTTACAAATAATTGTTCCCAAAAACTCATCCAGTCAAGTTCTTTGACTGCATTGGAATTCAAATCAATAGTATTATCAATGTAATCCGGTTTATAAATATAGGATCTAAGCAAAGAAAATTGTGTTGACTCTGCGCCAATATTGACGTATAATTGGCACAGGAGGAGTTGACATGGTTAAGATAAAAGAGTGGAGACAAGGACTGGGAATTACCCAAAAAGCTCTTGCTGATGCAGCAGGGCTGGATCTTCGCTGGGTTCAGAAATTGGAAGCCGGTGATATTGATATTCAAAACGTTACAGTAAAGAGATTTTCTCTTCTCATGAAAGGAATCAGCGAACTCTCCCAGCAGGTTTCGTGTCCATGTTCAATGAAATCAGATATAGAAACAGTGAATGAAATCCATGAAATGGTGGACAGACTTTTTAAGGAGGATTCAGCATGACTGGTGAAGCTACTCTTAGCAATGAGAAAAATTATACAGTATTTCGTTTTGGTAATCATGTGATTCGCTTTGCTGCACCGTATTCTTTGGAGCATTACACGGAAGTGAAAGAGTGGGATAACGGCTACTTGGTAGTGATGGCGAAGTATAAGCAGAATGCTGAACCGGAAGAAGAATACATTGATCTTGTACCGATTCTTCAAAATCTTTATTTTGATGCTGATAAATTTCTAGAACCAATAAAAGGAGTGAAGGTTGCAAATGGCTGATATTAAACAGGTCGCGGATGCGGCGGACATGATTGTGAACGGCTATGCGTTCACACGATGCACAGAGGGCTATCGCGTGTTGAATCTGAATCGCCCAGATCGTGCGGCAGTGTTTTCAAAAGATGGTAAGGTACTTGAAACAAGCATGGATGACATTGAAGTGCGTATTGCTGGAGATTATCTGGAGAAGAACCGTAAGTTTATGGAGGATTAAGATGCCGAAGTATTATGAATATAAAATTGCAGGATACTATTTGTACTTCACATCTTACTGTGTGATTGAGTGTATGCACGTTCATGCGAGTGACCGTAAATTAACCGAGGCAGGTTCGGCAAAGTTTTTTGTAAAAGACAACGGCGATACTGTGCTGCAGAATCGTGGTATTCTCAATGATAGAGAAATCAGAAAGATACAGGAGTTTATCAAACAGAACTATCAGGAAATGTACTTGAAGTGGTCAGAGTATAGCCATGAAGGCTACTATGGAAAAAACAATTAAGTATCGCAACATTGGCATCTTTTATATCTCCTTTCCTTATCATACTTATATTGCAATACGTATTTATACGTATGTCAATTGCTTCGTATGTTTCTCGTATTGTATATTGTGGTCTGATGGGAAGGCAATATGTGGTGTGCTTTGTTTACGACGGGCTATCTGACACAGACAGGAAAGAAAAGCCAGTATGTCAGGAGAAGGATAGTATTAACCCTGCCGGTTTCAAACTGACAGGGTATTTTTTTGTCCATTTTCAGAACAAAAACCTTGAAAAAGAATAAAAAATCTGTTAAAATAAGAACAATAAGTTCTGTAAATTAAAAATACGAATAAATCAATACAAACAGGGAATAATAATCATAGACGTATTCCTTTATTTTTTACATCGGAAAAGCCCAAAACGTTCTTCCTGAAATCGTAGATTATCACACTCTGCGAACTAATTATTTCGGATTCAATAATTTTCGACTACGGATAATTTTACATAATGTGACACATCTTGTCAATATTAATAAAGAAATTTGCTAAATTCTATGCTGTTTTACCAAAGCATACTTATATTATCATTCGTTTTTATGAAAGTTTTAATGAGGTTCATCCTTTAATTCGCCATATGGAGCTAAATGGCTTAGCTTATTCACCGTAAACAAAACCGTCACACGGAAATTGAAAGGAGAACCAGAAATTATGCCACGAAAAGGTGAAAACATTTACAAACGAAAAGATGGACGCTGGGAAGGAAGATATATTAAAGCACGATCACAGACCGGGAAAGCTGTTTATGGATATGTATATGCTCCCACCTATAAGGAAGCAAAAAGAAAGCGCAGTCAGGCTGTTCTTAATATAGAAGCGAACCCGACTGTTCCCCGCAAAGCTCCCGAAAATACAATACCACCATGCTTTATCAGAAAACTGGCAGATGACTGGATGAATTCCATACAGTCTCAGATCAAGAAGTCCTCTTACGTCAAATACTACAACATACTTCATTCTTATATTCTTCCGGAATTTGATAATGTTCCATTAAGTGAACTCACTTCATCCCGGATCCAAAAATTCTGTGATGACCTTCTTACACATGGCAGCTCATCCGGAGAGGGACTCTCACCAAAGACGGTTCTAGACATTCTGTCTCTGATGAGAAGTCTGCTCAGATATGCCCAGATTCATGGACATCAGCCACCAAGTACCGGAAAGGAGATCATCATCCGCCAGACTGCACCGGATACAGTCGTAATCCCACGTTCCTCACAGGAAGTTCTCTGTCGATATCTCTATGCTAATATGTCAGAACGCAATCTTGGGATTTTGTTGTGTCTTTTTACAGGAATGCGTGTAGGCGAGATCTGCGCACTGAAATGGGAGGATTTTTCATTTCAGGAAAAATCTGTTCATGTCCACAACACAATGCAGCGGCTGCAGATTCCGGATTCTACTGCACAGAAAACCCGTATCATGGTCACATCACCCAAAAGCAAATGTTCTATCCGTACAATTCCAATTCCAGACAGTCTGATCCAGCTCATTCAGAAGGAATTTCCCAACAGACAGGGATATGTCCTTGCCGCTGTAAATGAAAAATACATCGAACCCCGCACCATGCAGAAATATTTCCATTATGTACAGAAACAGTGTGGTCTGGTTCCTGTGAATTTCCATGCACTGAGACACACATTTGCCACACGCTGTATTGAACTCGGCTTTGATGTCAAGAGCCTGAGCGAGATTCTTGGACACGCCACTGTAAACATCACCCTGAACCGATACGTACATCCCTCCATGGAACTCAAACAACAAAATATGCAAAAGCTTTCCAGCCTTTTAGCAGTCATATAATCTGGTCAAAAACCCCGAAGCTCCTGTAATAACATGAGTTTCGGGGTTTTTGACTCCCAGAGTGTGATACTCTGCGGCTTCAGTTGGAAAATGAGGTGACCTCCGCCATGTTATTCGTGTACGAATGTACGGGAAATATTATCACAGACTTTAAGAAATTTTACGACACCCAATTGTCAGAACAGGATAAGAAAAAAATTTTCATCCCCACCTATGACTGCATGAAGAGATACCAGGGTTCCTGGCATGTAGAGCAGAAACCACTGTTTACAGACTGCTTCTTCATAGAATGCAGGAACAAAGAGGAACTGAAAACCACACTGAGCAGACAGCACTGCTCAGACTCTCTGGCAGAAGCTGTCATGTCCGGCATAACACCCTTACGTCCGGAACAGGAAGAATTCCTGAAAGCACTGATGCAGCCGGATACAAAGACAATCTCAATGTCAACAGGCTACATCAAAGACGGCACAACCCATGTGACACAGGGACCCCTTCAGGGAAGAGAGAAATTTATCCGCAGAATTGACAGACATAAACGCCTTGCGTGGCTGGTACTCCCGGCGGGAGATGGACAGCAGGAACTGCGCACAGGTCTGGAAATTATTTCAAAAGGGTGATGCACAAATATGAAGATGAGAAAGAGAAATATGACAAATATAAATAAAGAATAAAAAAGCCGGAACATAAAAGACTGCGGCTTATTTGGTTTGTCCGAAGATATCAGACCAGATTGAAGATGCTTTAAAAAAAGAAAAAAGAAGGAGAAGATGAGGAAGAGCGTATGTATAGGAAAAAGTCAAGAGGATGGTATAAACACAAGGATTTCATACTTATAGATTTAATATGCTTATTCTTGTCCTTACTAATTGCACATCTGATTCGAAATGGTTCTGTTCAGAGTCTGTTCAGAGCGGGAATTTACCGCAATATGATAAGCTTCGTAATATTGGCGGATTTATTTCTAATCATTATTTTTGAATCTTACAAAGGAGTTCTGAGAAGGGGGCATTATCAGGAATTACATTCTGTTATCCGGCAGATGATTCTGCTGGAACTGGCAAGTGGTCTGTATCTGTTCACTGTCAGTGATGGACATAGTTTCTCAAGAACTGTTCTGTATCTAATGGGAGTATTTTATGTATTCCTTTCCTATGGCACAAGAATAGCATGGAAGAAACATCTGATCCATAAAATGGCAGAAGGTGGAGAGCATTCGTTATACATTGTAACGAACTATGATCAGGCAGCAAAAGTAATCCAGAATGTAAAAGAACACAATTACAATCGATATAACATCAATGGTCTGATAATCGTTGATAAAAATGCAGTCGGCAGGAAGATTTCAGGAATTCCTGTAGTAGCAGAACTGGAGAATGCAGCATCCTATATCTGCCAGCAATGGGTAGACGAAGTCTTTGTAAATATAGATGAATCTTACTCATATCCGGATGAACTGATACAGGAATTGCTGGAGATGGGAATGGTAGTTCATGTAAATCTGGCAAAAGTGAAAAGTACTTCGGGACAGAAACAGTTTGTAGAAACAGTAGGCGGATATACGGTTCTGACAACCACTATGAACTATGCTACAGACAGACAGGCATTTGCCAAAAGAGCACTGGATATTCTGGGAGGACTTGTAGGATGTTTCCTTACAGGAATTATTTTTATTTTTGTAGCACCGGCTATTTACATCAGTTCGCCAGGTCCGATCTTCTTTTCACAGACACGAATTGGTCAGAATGGAAAACCATTTAAGATGTATAAATTTCGAAGCATGTACATGGATGCCGAAGAACGCAAAGCAGAACTTATGGCACAGAATAAAATGAGCGACGGGCGTATGTTCAAGCTTGACTTTGACCCACGTGTGATTGGAAACAAAATCCTTCCGGACGGAAGCAGAAAAACAGGAATAGGAGAATTTATCAGAAAAACATCCCTCGATGAATTCCCACAGTTCTGGAATGTATTAAATGGAACCATGAGCCTGGTAGGTACCAGACCGATATTACAGGACGAATTACTGAAATATGAACTGCATCACAGAGCCAGAATCGCCATCAAACCAGGAATTACCGGTATGTGGCAGGTAAGCGGTCGAAGTGATATCACAGATTTTGAAGAAGTCGTGCGACTGGATACAGAATATATCAGCAACTGGAATTTTGGATTGGATATAAAGATTTTGTTTAAGACAGTGATGACGGTTCTGAAGAGGGAAGGGTCGGTGTAGGAGGATTCAACGGATGTTTTATGAAGTAGAAAACATGACTGCTGGGTTAGTTGGATACGACATCATAAGAAAACACTTGGCCGTGTAAGCGGCAAGAGGAATTAGAAAGAAAAACTATCTGTGAAGAGCAGATGTGTACATAGATATAAAGGAGCAGAGGGGACAATATTGGTTGGAGAATATTATGAAAGATAGATTTGCAGTGTCCATGTTCGGACAAAAACGACTGTCCCGAGAGGGTGGGATAGAGATTGTTGTAAAAGAACTGTGCACCAGAATGGCACGAGATGGATGTCAGGTTACCTGTTACAACAGATCTGGTCATCACGTGAGTGGTGCAGAGTATGACAATAAAATTGAATATGATGGAATCCGACAGAAATTTGTTCCAACCATTGAAAGAAAAGGTCTTGCAGCGGTGAGTTCCTCTTTCTTTGCGGCTTTGTACAGTGCTTTTGGAAAATATGATGTGGTTCATATCCATGCAGAAGGTCCGGCTTTTTTCTCATGGCTACCTAAGATGTTTGGAAAGAGGGTTGTGGTTACCATTCATGGTATAGACTGGCAACGGGAAAAATGGAAGTCAGGATTTGGCTCTAAATTCATCCGGCAGGGTGAAAAGAATGCTGTAAAGTATGCAGATGAAATCATTGTTCTGAGTAAAGGTGTTCAGGATTATTTCAGAGATACCTATGGCAGGGAGACACATTTCATTCCGAATGGTGTGAACAGACCAAAAACCAGAGAAGCTGGTTTAATAACAGAAAAATTTGGACTGACGAAAGATTCCTACATATTATTTCTTGGTCGACTGGTACCGGAAAAAGGTATCCGGTATTTGGTTGAAGCGTTCAAGGATGTCAAAACAGATAAAAAATTGGTTATTGCTGGTGGCTCTAGTGATACGGATTCTTTTATGATGGAACTGAAAGAGCTGGCAAAGGATGATAATAGAATCATTTTTACCGGATTTGTTCAGGGGCAGATGCTTGATGAATTATATAGCAATGCGTATATCTACACATTACCTTCTGATCTGGAGGGAATGCCGTTGAGCCTGCTAGAAGCTATGAGTTATGGCAATTGCTGTTTGGTTTCTGATATTCCAGAGTGCGCTGAGGTTGTGGAAGATAAGGCATTGATTTTCAAAAAATCGGATGTGGATGAACTTAGAGAAAAGTTACAACATGCCTGTGATTATCCAGAAAAAGTTAAGGAGATGAAAGCGCAGGCAGCTGACTTTATCTGCAAAAAATACAACTGGGATGCTGTTATAAATGAAACGATGAAACTGTATAGGAAAAATGATAAATGAGAGTATTGATAATAAATAATCTCCTCTAACCGAACGCAGGTAGTGAGATGTACATAGTGAAAACGTTGTGAAAATAGCGTATTTACGGAACTTTTTGAGAGATGAGTAGAGCTGCGAGAGCAGTTTTAATCTCGCTACCTCAGTTCAGTAACAGCAGATGATTTTATCATAAGAACTTTCAGTATCACTACCTGCGTTTGTATGGAGCACTCTGGTTTATGAACAACACATTGGAAGTGTTTCATCTGAACAGAGGCAGTGAAATAGAACATAGAATAAGGAGAAATACAACGTGAGGACGCTGATTTTGAATAAATTTCTGCACCGAAACGGCGGAAGTGAGACGTATATATTCAAATTGGGTGAGGCACTGGAGCAGCATGGACACGAGGTTCAGTACTTCGGTATGGAACACGAAGGCCGCTGCGTGGGCAACCGTGTCAATGCTTATACATCTGATATGGACTTCCACGGCGGCAGCAAACTGAGCAAGCTGACTTACCCGATCAAGACCATCTACAGCAAAGAAGCAAGAGTGCAGCTGCGGAAAGTTCTGGACGACTTCAAGCCGGATGTCTGTCACCTGAACAACTTTAACTACCAGCTGACACCTTCCATCATTCTGGAAATCGTGAAGTGGCGCAAGGAGACCGGAAGAGATTGTAAGATCATCTTCACGGCACATGACTACCAGCTGGTCTGCCCGAACCACATGCTGAACAATCCGAATACTCACCAGAACTGTGAGAAGTGCCTCGGCGGCCATTTCGTGAACTGCATGAAAGACAAGTGCATTCACGGTTCCACGGCGAAATCTGCCATCGGTATGATGGAGGCTGAGTTCTGGAAGTGGAAGGGCACCTACAAGTACATTGACACCATGATCTGCTGCTCGGAGTTCATGAAGAGCAAGATGGACAGCAATCCTCTGTTTGCAACAAAGACCGTGGCAATGCACAACTTTATCGATAAGGTGGAGTGGAAAGAGACTCCGAAGAAGGATTACGTCCTCTACTTCGGCCGCTTCTCGGAGGAAAAGGGCATCGGCACACTTATTAAGGTCTGTAAGGAACTGCCGGATGTGCAATTCATCTTTGCCGGTACTGGCCCGCTGGAAGAGACAGTAAATGGTATTAAGAACATCAAGAACGTTGGCTTCCAGAAAGGTGAGGCACTGGAGAAGCTGATCCGAGAGGCACGGTTCTCCATTTATCCTTCTGAGTGGTACGAGAACTGCCCGTTCTCCGTGATGGAATCCCAGATGTATGGCACACCGGTGCTGGGAGCTGAGATAGGTGGTATCCCGGAGTTGATTCAGGTTGGCAAGACCGGCGAACTGTTTGAGAGCGGTAATGCCAAAGATCTGAAGAAGAAGATCGAGAAGCTCTGGGGTGATAAGAAGCTGTGTGCGGAGTACAGTGCGAACTGCAAGGACATTAGCTTCGATACCATTGATGAGTATTACGAGAAAATTATGAAGGTTTATAGGTAGGAGAAAAAAGTGAAAGGCACTATTTGTTGTGAGGAAAAGTGTACGGCGTGTATGGCCTGTGCAAATGCATGTCCTAAAAACGCTATTGGTATTGGCGTAAATAAATATGGATATGAAAAAGTAGTCATTAACGATGACAAATGTGTCGATTGTGGCTTATGTACCAAAGTGTGTGCTAGGAGAATGCAAATAGAACGGCACAGTCCAATCAAATGCTATGCAGGGCAATCAAGGGATGCTGAAAAACTGAAACGTTCAGCTTCAGGAGCAGCATTTCAAATGTTGGCAGAAATTGTTCTTGAAACAGGTGGAGTTTGCTATGGCTGTGCCGGAGAAATGATAAATGGCGAGTATAGAGCAAATCATATTCGGGTGACAAACGTAGATGAACTTCAATCTATCCTGAATTCAAAATATATTCTTAGCCATATAGGAACAACATATCAGCAAATCAAAAAAGATTTAGAAAATGGCAAACTGGTTCTCTTTGGTGGGACTCCCTGCCAAGCATTAGGACTGAAGTCTTTTTTGAACCACGAATATGAAAATCTGATTATTGCAGATGTAATATGCCACGGAGTAACATCAAAAACAATATTCAATGACTATTTAAGAGAAATTGAAAAAGAACAGAATATTATAATAACAGATTATATATTCCGAGATAAAAAAGCTGGCTGGGGAAGCAATTTCTGTTATTCCTACTATGAAAATGGCGATAAGAATAAAATCAAAATCAAGCGTTTTCCAAAAGAAGGAGGCTCACATGAAATACACTATTTGAGAGGAGATATTTCGCGTGAGAATTGCTTCAGCTGTGAAATGTCAAATACTAACAGAGTGAGCGATTTTACATTTGGCGATTACTGGGCTATAGAAATAGAACATCCGGAATTTATAGTAAGAAATGCCCCCGCACTTTCAATCCGAAAAGGCATTAACTGCATGATGGTTAATACTGAGAAGGGAATGCAGTATTTGTCTAAATTGCAGGAAAAGATGGTTATGTATGAAGTAGATCTGGCTTCTATAACACGACATAACTCGAATCTTTTAAAGCCATCAAAACGTGGTAAAGCGCGTGATGCTGTATTAGAAAACTACTATATGGAGGGATACAAAAAAATAGAAGAAAACTATAACGATACAGTTGGAAAGAAAAGAACGGTCTATGCGGCGAAGAATATGATTAAGACGCATATTCCAGATAAGCTGAGAGTTCAGATTTATCGAATGAAATTTTTAAGAAAACTGTTATCGGGAGAGTGATTAAAATGAAAATATCAATTAATTCCACATATAGTTATATTCGGACAAATATCAATTACGGATCAACCCTACAGTGTTATGCATTACAGAAGTATTTGAAAAAAAGGGGACATGATCCAGAACATTTAAGGGACTATCGTGCCAATCCGGTTTTGATTCTGAAAAGGCTGAAAAACATTAAATGGTTTAAGCCTTTCTGTGCCAAGGCAGTTGCACAGTTTGAAATGGGACGATTTATTAAGGACAATATTGCTGTATCCACGAAGGGTTATATTTCGGAAAAGGCAATGTATAAAAATTGTCCGAAGGCAGACTGCTTTATTGCGGGGAGTGATCAAATCTGGAGAAATCCAACGGGAAGTAGATTCTTGAATTATGCTCCAGATGAGGCAATCAAACTTTCATACGCTGCAAGCTTTGGCAGAACCTCTTTACCAAAAGAAATAGCTGAAAAAATCAAGCCGTGGCTGAACAGATTCGATGGTATTAGTGTGCGAGAAAAGACCGCAGTTAATATGGTCGAGTCAATCGTGGATAAAGAAGTAGTTCAAGTTCTTGATCCAACGCTTTTGCTTGATATGGATGAATATCCATATGCAAACATTGAAGAAAAAAATTATTGCTATTGTTATTTCTTGAATCTTGGAGATAAAAAGAATGTTTCATTTGATGAAATAAAGAGATATGCAGCGGATGAAAATATGAAGTTAATAGTAACTTCTCCGTCTAATTACACATTGTTTTTGAATGAAAATCCGATTTTTCCAACTGTTGAGAAATGGCTTGGCCTTTATAAAAATGCTAACTGTATCTTTACAAATACATATCATGGAATGCTGTTTTGCATCATTTTTAAAAAGCAATTTTTGTTCTTTGTGCAGAAGGGATCGGGTGCTGCTGAAAATGATCGATTCTATTCATTGATGTCGATGTTGCACTTGGAAGATCGGATGGTCACATCAGGGGATGCCGCGTGTATTTCTGAAAAGATGAAGAGACCCATTGACTACGAAAAAGTATATAGTGTAATTCGATCGGAACGGTTACGGACGGATGCTTTTTTTGAAAAATATGGAATGTAGTATAAAAAACTGTGAGAATCAAAGACACATATGAGTGAATCGTTGAAATGAGAACATGTGATATTACTGGTAATGCTTGGATACATGTCGTTTAAAACGAAAAAGATGAATGAGGAGGATTTGTGTTTGAACGGTTGATACCATCTTTCACAAACCTCGTTTTCCTTTTTATGCGGAGTATACATATTTACAGTTGTTATGGTTATCTACACTGTCTGATTTTATTACTAACATGTGCTGAGAGGTCCTTAAATAAAATCTGAACATTCATAAAAGAGAGAGTAAATAATAGGAGAGTTAATTATGTCTGAAGAAAAGAAGTTAAATGGTACGGTCATCGTCACTTATCGTTGCAATGCTCGTTGCTCTATGTGCAACCGTTATAAGGCACCTTCTAAACCGGAAGAGGAAATCAGCATCGAGACCATTAAGAAGCTACCGAAGATGTACTTCACAAACATCACCGGCGGCGAGCCGTTCATCCGTACTGACCTGAAAGATATCGTGCGTGAACTGTACAAGAAGTCTGACCGTATCGTTATTTCCACGAACGGTTTCTTCACAGATCGTATCGTTGATTTGTGTAAGGAGTTCCCGCAGATCGGTATTCGTATCTCTATCGAGGGTCTGGAGCAGACCAATAATGAGATTCGTGGCCTGCAGAACGGCTACCAGCGTGGTTACGGCACACTGAAGAAGCTGCGTGAAATGGGCATGAAGGATGTCGGTTTTGGTATGACCGTTCAGGACAAGAATGCTCCTGACCTGGTTCCTCTGTACAAGATTTCCGATGAGATGGGCATGGAGTTTGCTACGGCTTCTCTGCATAACAGCTTCTACTTTGTTGAAGCAAAGAACATCATCCACGACCGTCCGATGGTCGCAAAGAACTTTGAAAATCTGGTCAACGAACTGCTCCGCAGCAATAGCCCGAAGAAGTGGTTCCGTGCATACTTTAATCACGGCCTGATCAACTACATCTACGGCCAGAAGCGTCTGTTGCCTTGCGATATGAGTTTCGATACCTTCTTCATCGATCCGTATGGCGATGTTATGCCTTGCAATGGCACCAAGGACAAAGAGGTCATGGGCAACCTGAACAACCAGACTTGGGACGAGCTGTGGAACAGCCCGGAAGCAGAGAAGGTTCGTGCAAAGGTTCGCTGCTGCGACCGTGATTGCTGGATGATTGGTAGTGTAAGTCCTGCTATGCACAAGTACATTTGGAAGCCTGCTACCTGGGTTCTGGTTCATAAGTTCAAAGCTCTGTTCACCAAACATCCGTACAGCATGTATGAACTGAAGATTTGCCGTGACTATCGTGATGGCAAAGTCACCAAAGAGGAACTCGATAAGTGCAGCACCTGCGACATGAACTGTGTGATCAATAACGGTCTGAGTGAAGCAAGTAAAGAGCAGCTGAAACATAAGACCGGCGAGGAAATTGTGGATGCCGATATCGCACAGCAGATGGAAAAGTAAAAGGAGAGAGAGATGAAACGAGCACTAATAGTAGCGGCAACAGGTGGATTTCTAAACGGATTTTTGATTCCGGATATGAAGCTGTTGCAAGAAATGGGATATGAAGTACATTGTGCAGCAAACGGAAATTCAGTTTCTACTTTTGTACCTAAAGAGCGATTTGCATCTATTGGAGTTACGTTTCATCAGATCGATTTTTCATCAACATCTCCAGTAAGCAAAGAAAGTCTTACAGCATATAAACAGTATAAAGAATTACTGAATAGATATCATTTTGATTTTGTTCATGTCCACACGCCTATTCCGGGAGCAATTGTTAGAATTGCTACAAGACGCAAGAGAAAAGAAGGATGTGTAGTAGTTTATACTACGCATGGATTAACTTTTCCGAAGGGGTCTTCATTAAAGACAAAAATCGTCTATGGCGGTGTAGAGTGGTTTTGTTCATGGATGACGGATGGGATTATAACAATTAATAAAGAAGATTATACTCAAATGAAAAAGATGGCATGTAAAAATGTCTATCATATCAATGGCGTTGGAGTAGATACGTCAAGATACCATGAATGTCAAATAGACAGAGATAGGTATCGAGAGTCACTGGGGCTTTCAGAAAGTGATATTGCAATTCTGGAAGTTGGGGAATTGTCTACTCGAAAAAACCATAAAGTTATCATTGAAGCCTTGTCAAAAATTAATGACAAACACTATGTATTTTTGATTTGTGGGAAGGCTATGAGTAATTCGGGAACATATGATTTTCTGAAAAAATATGCAGAAGAAAAAAATGTGAGAGTAATCTTCTTGGGATTCAGAAAAGATATTCCAGAAATAAATAGATGTGCAGACATCGCAGTTCTTCCGTCATTGCGTGAAGGCCTTGGATTAGCTGGAATTGAGGCTTTGGCATCTGGAGTGCCTGTGGTTGGGAGCAACGTACAGGGAATTAAAGACTACGTTATAGATGGCCAAACTGGATACCTGTGCTCTCCTAGGGATGCGGATGCCTTTGCAGATAAAATCCAGTTACTTAGTGATAAAGAAGCAAGGTTTTCGATGCGGAAGGCATGCGTAGAAAAAGCAGAAGAATTTAGACTGGATATTTCTCATCAGCAGATGAAAAACATCTATAAGAATTTGCTGCGTGAACAGGAGAGAGTTAAATGATAGGTGTGTGTATTAAGTACTTTCATGAGAATTATGGTGGAATGCTACAAGCATTCGCAACAGTTAAAATGCTTGAATCTCGTGGAATTGATTATGAATTAATAAGATATAAGAAGAAACTTACAATAACGGAAAAGATAAGATCTGTTCCACGGTTATTGAATGGAGTACTTCTGAATGATAAATATGAAGCTTTTTTGAAAAAGCAGGGAATGAAAAAACATCCGGAATTTGCAAAGAATGATGCAGTTCGGATGAAGGCTTTTGAACAATTTAAGAATAAAGCTTTTACAAAATTATCTCCGGAGTTTTGTGGATATAAAGGTCTGTGTGAAGGGGCAAAACGATATGATGCAGTTGTAACCGGAAGTGATCAGCTTTGGTCACCAGCGGGATTGCCTACAAATTTTTATAATTTGATGTTTGTTCCTAATCATATTAGGAAAATCTCGTATGCTTCAAGTTTTGGTGTTGGTCAAATTCCATGGTATCAGAAAAAAAGAACAGCAGATTTTCTAAAACGGTTAGACTATATCAGCATGAGAGAAAACCGTGGAAGCGAAATAGTAAAAGAACTAACAGGATTGGATGCCCCGGTGATTTTGGACCCTGTTTTTAACTTTGATAAAGAGCAGTGGGAAAAGCTGATTCCAATAAAAAAGGAAATGGATGAGCCATATATTTTTGCGTATTTTTTGGGTGCGAATCCAGAATACAGAAAACAGGTTCGGAAATTAGCGGAATCAACAGGCCTTAAAATAGTGGCTTTGCGTCATATGGATCAGTATGTTGAGGATGATGAGAGCTTTGGTGATTATGCGCCATACGATGTTGCACCGGATCGCTTTCTGAATTTGTTACGTGGTGCAGAGTACGTCTGTACGGATTCCTTTCACGGAACGTGTTTCTCTATCATCAATGAAAAGAGATTTATGATTTTTAATCGTTATGCAAACACAAGTGCAACATCGAAAAACTCCAGAATAGATTCTCTCTGTCAAAATCTTGGTGTTAGTGATAGAAGATTTTCAGGAGATATTTCAACTATTCAGAAAAATATTGATTACGAAAAAGTTTATTGTAAATTGGCGAAATTGAAACAAAAAACAGATCAGTATATTAATGCAGCATTCATGGGCTGAGTATAATTGAATAAATGCTGCCATAAAACAGAGGAAAATTGCGGGAGGATAAATCGTGAACCAAGCAAAACATATTTTAGTTACAGCTCCTTTGGGGGTTGGTGGCATTACATCAATGATGATCAACATTCAAAAAAATATAGATAGAGAGAAAATTAATTTTGATTATCTTGTTTTACATGATCGACATGAGGATTTGGAAGATGTCGTTATCAAAATGGGGTCTCAAAAATTAATTGCATCTGCGGATGAGATAAGCAATAAATGGCATAGAGGTTTTGTTCGATGGTATAGATTATACCGGGTTTTTAAAGACAATGACATAAAGGTATTACATTTAAATGGTGGTCCCGCTTCGGATATGACAACGGTCTTTATTGCAAAATTGGCGGGAGTAAAGCATGTTACATTTCATAGTCATAATGCAGGAAACGCTGTATATCGAAATAAAATCTCAGTGGCGATGTCAAAAATATTCAAACTATTTATGCCCGTTTTTGTTGATGAATTTTGGGCGTGTTCATCGTTGGCAGCACAGTTTTCATTCCCGAAGAGTATTGTAAAAAATCAGAAGTATAAGTTTATTCCTAATGGTATAGCACTGGAAAAATTTTCTTATAATGTATCTCTCAGGAAAGAAATGAGAAAGAAATTAGGTGTGGAAGACAAATTTGTAATTGGACATGCCGGGAGATTTAATATACAGAAGAATCATGAGTATTTAATAGAAATGTTTTCTGCACTTCATAGTAAATGCCCGGATACAGTTCTATTGCTCTTTGGAGATGGCGAATTGTATAAGAAAATTCAGGACAAAGTTAAAAAAATGAATCTAGAAGACAGTGTCCGGTTTATGGGAACAACGGATGAAATGCCTAAAATGTATCAAGCAATCGACGTTTTTGTAATGCCATCATTCTGTGAAGGGCTGCCAGTGGCTGGTGTCGAAGCACAAGCTTCAGGATTGCCTGTAATTCTTGCTGATACAATTACAAAGGAAGTTGGTGTCACAAACTGTGTAAAATACCTTCCTCTTTCAGATGATAAGGCAGAATGGGTTCGGGAAATCCTGAATTTCCGCGGATTTAAAAGATATTCTCGCTGTGAAGAATTAAAGCGGGCAGGATTTGACGAAAAAGATGTTGCAAGATACTTTCAAAACTACTATTTAAAGGTATTGGAAAATTTGAAATAAGGGAGATGAGGACAGGTGATTACAATTAAAGATAAAAAAGATTGTTGTGGTTGTACGGCTTGCTATAACGCATGTCCTAAAAAAGCAATTGCAATGCAAGCAGATCAAGAAGGCTTTCTATATCCTGTGATTGATCAGAAAAAATGTGTGGATTGCGGAATATGTGATGCAACTTGTCCTATTATTAATAAAGTAGAAAAGAATCCTGAACAGACGAAAGGATTTATTCTGAGAATCAAAAACAATAATGTTCTTTTTGAAAGTACATCCGGGGGTGGGTTCACAGCTCTGGCAGAATATGTGCTGCATAATGGCGGCGTAGTTTATGGAACAGGCTACGATGAAATGATGAATGTCATTTGTAAAAGAGCAACAACGACTGCTCAGCTTCAGGAAATGAGAGGGTCAAAGTTTGTTCAATCTACGCTTGGAAATACGTTTGAAAGAATAAAAAAAGAATTGCTAGATGGAGCGTATGTGATGTTCACAGGATCTCCATGTCAAATTGCCGGACTTTTGCATTACTTAAAGAAAAAACCTGAGAACCTACTATGTGTAGATTTTGTCTGTCGTGGTGTTCCTTCACCAGGATTGTGGAGAAACTATGTGAATTTTATGGAAGAAAAATTCAACAGCAAAATGGTAGGAGCACGGTTCAAACATAAAACGTATGGATATCATACGACAACGATGAAAATTGATTTTGATAATGGAAAGACCTACTATGGCTCAGGGCGAGTGGATCCTTACATGAAGTCCTTTGTCAGTGAATTGGCTTCGAGACCATCGTGTGCGTATTGTGCATTTAAAGAATTGGAACGTCCGAGCGATATCACAATTTTTGATTGTTATGAATACGCAAAATTGACCGGAAGGGAAGACGATGATAAGGGATACTCTTCAATTTTTGTGCATTCTGAAAAAGGTAAGAAAGTTATGGAAGGGATTGCATCAAAAGTTGAATGTTTTTCTATAGATGCAGAAGAACTGGTTCAATATAATGGAATCATGGTTAGAAACAGTGCAAAAGCAAATGAAAAGCGGGATGAGTTTTATAGCTTAGCAGCAGAAATGCCAATTAATAAAGCACTTAATCAGGTTGCACCAATTACGATTAAAGATTATGCAATTGAGAAAGCAAAGAAATTTTTGTATTCGACAGGTACAATAAAATATATCAGGAAACTTAAGAAAAAGCACACGATAGCGGTAACAAAATGACATAAGTAGATAGGAGAAAAAAATGAAAGATGTATTGATTGTTTGTTATGGAATGGGATGTGGAGGTGCGGAAAAGAGCCTTATCTCTTTTTTGAATCGATTACCAAAAGATAGATGGAATGTCGATTTAATTGTCGCAAATCCTAACGGAATGTACATGAAGCAGATTCCAAGCACAGTCCATTTTTTAAACAATCAGTACGAACTGGAAAACTTTGCCACGCCCATGAGCTTGCGTAGAAAGAAAGTGTGTAATGGCCGAGACTTGATAAATCAAGCAAGTTGGCAAATAAAATCAAGATTTTTATGCAAAAATCTAAGTTGGAACGAGAAAAGATGGGAATTATGGGGAAAGCATCTGCCAAAGCTCAAAAAAAGATATGACTTGGCAATTTCTTACATGAATGGCCCGACAAACTATTATGTGATTGATAAGGTTACGGCTAAAAAGAAGATTCTTTGGATTCATAATGAATTTGAAAAGTTGGATGTAAACTATGATTATGAGAGAAATTATTATGAAAAAGCGGATCGAGTTGTAACCATTTCTCAGGATTGCGTTGATAGTTTTGCCAGAGTTTATCCGGATCTTAGAAAAAAGGCTCTTGTGCTTGAAAATATTTCTTCACCAGAAACAATTCGGAATGCTGCAAAGTTGGTCCCAGAGGATGACTTTTTCCAGTATGAGGGACTAAAGATTGTATCTATTGGAAGACTAGCTCCACAAAAAGGATATGAAATTGCAATTGATGCAGCCGCAAAAATAAAGAAGCAGGGAATAGAGTTTGTTTGGTATATACTGGGGGAAGGAGAACTAAGAGCGGAATTAGAAAGACTAATCAAGACAAATGAACTTGTAAAAGAGGTAAAACTTGTCGGTATAAAGGAAAATCCCTATCCATATATTGCTGGTTGCGATATTTTCGCACAGACATCCCGATACGAAGGAAAATCAATTGCATTAGATGAAGCAAAAATACTCAATAAGCCTATTTTAGTAACAAATTATGCAACGGTTGGGGCTTCAATCAATAATGGAGAAAACGGACTAATTGTATCGATGAACGGAGAAAGTGTTGCAGAGGGCCTAATGCAACTTAGTGAAAATCAGCAATTAAGAAATCAGCTTGTTGAGAATTTGAAAAAAGAAAAAACAGGAAATGAAGAAGAAATTAATAAATATATTCAGCTGATTGAAGAAAATTTAAATTAAAGGGGGAAAGATATAATGACACCATTTTTCTCAGTTATTTTGCCTTCTTATAATGTTGAAAAATATCTCGATAGATGTGTTAAATCCTTTCTGGCACAAAGTTTCACAGATTACGAAATAATTATTGTGGATGATGGTTCTACAGATCGTACTGGTGAAATAGCGGATTTTTATGTTGGAAAATACGATTTTATAAAGTGTATTCATAAAGCGAATGGTGGATTATCCAGTGCAAGAAACGCAGGAATAGCAGAAGCAAAAGGTCAGTTTATTCATATGTGTGATGCTGATGACTGGGTTACCCCTACGTTTCTTGAAGTAATAGCGACGAAAGCAATTGGCGATATTGGGAGAGCGTCTCAAGTACCAGATATTGTTAAGTTTAACTATTATCGTCATGTGGATGGAAAAACAACATTATGTAAGAATATTCTTCAGGAGGGTTCCTACGATTCCGTGGAGGATATTGATTTATTAATGAAAGAGGCACTTAAATCGGTAAATTCATATGTGCTTTCAGCTTGGTCACATATTTATAGAAGAGATTTTCTAATAGAGAATAATTTAACTTTTGTTTCTGAACGTAAAGTGGGAAGTGAAGACTTTTTATTTAATCTGGAAGCACTTTCTTTTGCAAAGAAAGTGTATGCTGTAAATGACGCTTGCTATTATTATGATTTGCGATTTGGAAGTCTTACCCAAAAGTATCGTGAATCGCTTCCAAAGCAATATGTGAGCTTATATAGATCATTTATGATATTTATTGAGAACAGTCATGTAAGGAATAAACACATAGATGAGTTTCAAAATATGTTTTTATGGCAGTTGATTTTTGGTACATGCTTTCCTAATGAATACAGGAAGACAGAAAATCACTCGGTAGCAGATGGAAGAGTAAGGGTAAAAGAAATTTGTGGTATGAACGAAGTTCAAACCATTGCAAGAAAGCAGTTGAAAACTGCTAAGAAACCCAAAAGGATTTTATATTTATTAGCATTTATTTTCAAGCAGGAATGGATTTTTTTCCGGATATTTGTTGGAAAGAAAAAGAACAGTTAAACACATAATAGTAGGTGGAGTAAGGAGGATGTGCATGGTTGTAAGAAAAAAACAACTTATCACATTTATAATGACGGTGTTGATGTTTCATCTGTCATTCATAGCATTCAAAGAGGAATATTTTGTTGGATTTTTGAAAATCCAACGTTACGCTGCGATTGCGTTAATTGGTCTTGTTTTCATTAATATAAATGCGTTTATAAAAAAAGAAAACTGTTTGATAAATATCATTTTAATTCTTTTGAGCGTTAGCGTGGGATATTCGTCATGGATGAATAGGGATTTGTCGGGATACGGTTTGATTAATATTATATTTGCTGTTGTTAAAACTGTTGCACCATTTATTGCTTTGGAATATGCCTGTGAGGTAAGAGAGGAAAAAACTGCTATACGAGTTTTGCTTGCTTGTACGCTGATTTATTGTTTTATTGCAGATGTACATGGCTTTTCTACTGGGGTTATTGGACAGGATAAAGGCAATTTGCTGTTAGGAAACAAATTCAACTTATCATATTTACATATATTTTCAGTTGCATTATATGCTAATATGCGTGAAGAGAAAGCAAAGAAAGTAAATACAACATTAATCGTTTTATGGGGGATAGCATTTTTTATTGCAATAACATCGACATGCACGACTGCTGCGGTTGCATGTGTTTTGTTTGCAGTGCTCTATTTATTTCAGGAAAAGTTTGAAAAAATAATTTTGAATCCCATTGTAGCGATTGTATTGATTCTGTTTTGCGATTCACTTTTGTTTATTAATTCAGCTATTCTAACGTGGGGACCCATAAATAGTTTTATTGTTGATTTTTTGCATGAAGATACAACACTTACTGGTAGAATGACGATATATCAAAATGTTCTAAAACTTTTGATGATGAATCCGTGGTTTGGTTTCGGAGCAGAGAATAACCATATTATGTCGTATACGGTTGCTAGGGGAGGCAATACTCAGAATGGTCTGGCTGATATTATTGTTTCATATGGAATTGTAGGATCCTTTCTAATTTTAACGATAATGTGCATTGCAATGATAAAGCAAAAGGACAGATATAGCAAATCATATATGGCGCTGTTGTATACATTTATTGTCATTTCTATGGTAGAAATAACACTTGGTAGTTATTTCTTGATTGTTTTAGCATTGTTAATGTTTATAGGGAAAAGTACAAATTATGCAGAGGATGATTAAATTAGGAGGTGACAAACTTGTATATTATCAAAAGTAGAAAAGAAATGAAAGACGCAATCGACATGGATCGCAAGTATTACGATACCCAAAATGATTTGTTTATGAAAAGAACCAATGATCATTTGGTTCAAATAAAAAAGTATATGTATTGCTTACGCCATGAACAATATTATATCTCAAAAAATAATAAGCTTGGTAGACTTTTGAGACTATATTGGGCAAGAAGAAAAAATACGATTGGAAACAGAATTGGTTTTTATATTGGAGCAACTGTTTTTGAACCAGGGATTACGATTTATCATCACGGAACAATTATCATAAATGGTAATGCTGCAATAGGTCAAGGATGCTGTCTGCATGGTAATAATTGTATTGGAAATGATGGAAAAAGTGGAGGAGCGCCAGTTATTGGTAAAAATGTTGATATTGGATTTGGTGCAGTAATAATCGGAGATATTCAAATTGCTGATAACTGTAAAATTGGTGCGGGTGCAGTTGTTGTGCATAGTTGTTTGGAAGAAGGAGCTACACTTGTAGGAGTTCCAGCAAGAAGAGTATAGAGTGGGAAGATAAGGAGCAAAGCATTTAGATATGGCGAACAGTAGAACTAGAAACGCAACAAGAAATATGATGTTTGGTACGCTTCTAAAAATTTATCAAATGATAGTTCCGTTTTTAATGAGAACTGTAATGATCTATTTCATGGGCGTTCAGTATGTTGGTTTAAATAGCTTGTTTACATCAATTCTTCAAGTGCTAAATTTGGCAGAATTGGGTGTTGGAAGTGCAATGGTGTACAGCATGTACAAGCCAATAGCAGAGGAAGATACTGCTACGATATGTGCATTGATGAGACTTTATAAAATATATTATAGAATTATAGGATGTGTCATTGCAGTAGCGGGTTTATTAGCGACGCCTCTTATCCCTTTTTTTGTAAAAGGAAGTATTCCAGAAAATCTTGACTTACATATATTATATTTATTAAATTTGGCGGCAACTGTTTTCTCGTATTGGTTGTTTGCATATAAAAACAGTTTGCTGATGGCGCATCAGAGAACCGATGTGACTAGTAAAATTTCATTGGCAATTAATACGGTTCAGTTCCTGACACAATTCCTTATGATATATGTGTTTAGAAATTATTATCTGTATTTAATTGTTGCAATTGTTAGCCAAATCACAAATAACATCATAACTTCTATAATTGTATCTAAAATGTATCCTGATTATTATCCAAAAGGAAAATTAGATGCAAATACAGTGGGCTCGATTAATGGACGTATAAAAGATTTGTTTATCGCAAAGTTCGGAGGGGTTGTTTTAAATTCGGCTGATACAATAGTTATTTCAGCGTTTTTAGGATTGACTCTTTTAGCAGTTTATCAGAATTATTATTTTGTAATGTCTTCCGTATGCGGAATAATGGAAATACTTTTAACTTCTATTACAGCAGGATTGGGAAACAGTTACATAACTGAAAGCAAGGAAAAAAATTATACAGATTTAAAGAAAATTACATTTATGTTTTTTTGGTTAACAGGAATGTGCACAAGCTGCTTTTTGGGAATATTTCAACCTTTTATGAGACTTTGGGTTGGTGAAAAGTTTTTAATGGGGTTTTCAGTTGTAGTGTGTTTATGTGTCTATTTTTATTTATATGAAACGACAAGACTGCTTAATGTTTTTAAGAATGCCGGAGGAATTTGGCATGAGGATAGATTTCGACCGTTAATTTCCGCTATAGTAAATTTGGCTTTGAACTTAATTTCTGTTAATTATATTGGAATATATGGAATTGTACTTTCTACAATTGTTGCCTTGGCAGTTATAGAAATTCCTTGGTTATTACAAAACATATTTACAGTTATGTATGATACCTCATTATTCAAGGATTATTTTAAAATGTTTGTATCGTGGATTATAGCCACAGTGTTTTCAGGTATAATCATCGCTGTACTGACCTACAAGGTGACTTTTTCTGGATGGGGTGCATTTGCCTTTTTCGTTGTAGTAAGTGTGTTAATTCCGAATATTGTTTTTCTACTTTTAATGCATAAAACGGAGGAATTCAAATTAAGTATTAGTATGGTTAATAGGATTACTCATAACAAATTGCCGATTATCAAGAACTTATAACTTGTAAAAGTAGAGGAAATGTCAAGTTAATTGATCACTATTGGATTATGCTTTATTTATGAGATTGGATAAAAGACAAACAAATATTAAGGTCAGATGAATGGCTTCAGATCAGTATGCTGGATAATATGGTTTTAGGGTACTCAAGAACAAAAGATTTGGATGAGAAAACGGTACAATCTGGAGTTGTTGTGCCGCAAAAACGTTATTTATCAAGCTTTGCAAACCCACCACGACAACAGAATAAATATATACTGTTAGATAAATCTTTACGTAAAAAAGATTTTGGACAGTTCAAACTGCTGTGTGATAGATGGAGGTATTTATAAATTGTAAATTTGCCAGAAATACCAACTTGAGTTACGAAAATAACTATTTGAACACGAAAAATGAAGCAATAATGTTATGTAAAAAGAATGAAATCAAAAGTGAAGAGAAAAAAAGTATACTTCATAACAGTTGTTATTGGATTTGCTATATGCATGGTCGGAGTTATATTTGGAAGCCGATTGGTATTTCAGCGAACCTGCGAAAGAAGAACTACTCCATGGTCAGATTTAGGTACTGCAGACGATGATGAATATAGAATTCTCATAGATGCATATAAAATAAAAAATCAATCAAATGAAACTGTTATGATACAAGCATTTGATAATACAAAACTGATAGGTCATTATTATGAAAGAGAAAAAGGTGCGCCTTTAATTGTGTTTTTTCATGGATTGTGGGGGCACAGTTATTTGGATGGCGTGCCAATATATAGAATTACACAAAAACACAATTGGAATCTTCTACTATGTGACTTACGCGCACAGGGAGATAGTGAAGGGGAATTCTCAACATTAGGAGTGCTAGAAAAATATGATTGTCTTGATTGGGTAGAATGGGCACAAAATCGCTTTGGAGATAAAAATCCTATTTTTCTTATGGGAGTTTCAATGGGAGCATCAATTGTGATGATGAGCAGTGATTTGGAGTTGCCTGATTCAGTATATGGAATTATTGATGACTGTGGTTTTACATCTACATTGGACGTGATAAAGCAGAATAATAACAAGCAAATATCAAAATACATACCCAAAAATCTATTTCCTACTATGCTTAATGTAGGAACAAAGATTTGGGGGAGTTTTGATTTATCAGACGCAGATGCGTGTAAGGCTTTAGCACATACCGATATTCCTCTTTTAATCATTCACGGTGACGAAGATATGCAGGCACCTTTATCTATGGCTTATAAACTATACGATAGTTGTAATGGTGAAAAGCAGTTATATATAGTTCATGGGGCAGATCATTCAGAAAATTATAGAAAAGACCCGGGAGGATATGAGAAAATTGTAACAAAGTTTATTGAAGAACGCATTGAAAGAAAGGATGACTAAAATGAAAACAACATTACTTATCATGGCTGCTGGTATCGGTAGCCGCTTCGGAACGGGAATTAAACAATTGGAGCCGGTGGATGATGCTGGACATATCATTATGGACTACTCAATCCATGATGCGATTGAGGCTGGCTTCAATCATGTGGTCTTTATAATCCGTAAGGATATCGAGAAGGAATTCAAAGAGGTCATCGGTGATCGCATTGCCTCCATTTGCTCTTCTCATAATGTAACTGTTGACTATGCTTTTCAGGATATTAACGATATCCCGGGAACTCTGCCAGAAGGCCGGACAAAGCCGTGGGGAACCGGTCAGGCTGTGCTTGCTGCTAAAAATGTGATTGATACCCCGTTCATTGTGATCAATGCAGACGATTACTACGGCAAGGAAGGTTTTAAGGCTGTTCATGAGTATCTGGTGAATGGCGGCAAGTCTTGCATGGCTGGCTTTGTGCTGAAGAACACACTGTCTGATAACGGTGGTGTGACCCGTGGTATCTGCAAGATGGATGAGGATAACAACTTGACTGAAGTTGTGGAGACCAAGAACATTATAAAGACTGCAAATGGAGCAGAGGCAGATGGTGTGGCTGTCGATGTAAATTCTCTGGTATCCATGAACATGTGGGGATTAACTCCTGATTTTCTGGATGTGCTGGAGGAGGGCTTCAAGGAGTTCTTCGAGAAAGAAGTCCTGTGCAATCCGCTGAAAGCAGAGTATCTGATTCCTATCTTCATTGGTGAACTGCTGGAGCAGGGAAAGATGTCTGTCAAAGTATTGAAAACAAACGATACCTGGTACGGCATGACCTATCACGAGGATGTAGCAGCAGTAAAGGATAGCTTTAAAAAGATGCTGGAGAACGGTGTGTACAAGGCTGACTTGTTCAGTGATCTGTAAACAGCGATGAAAGAAACGATTGATTTACTCGGAAAGATCCTCACAAACATCCTGACTGCTCTCTATGAGCCATTTGGATTTTCACTCCTGCTTTCCTTCCTAGCCATGTTTTTCTATCTTTATGCTTATGAACCTACCGAAGCCGGCAAAGGTTGGAAAAATGCCATAGTGACATGGTATCAGAAGTTTAAAGAGAGCGTGTTCTTCAGAAAACTATTCTTCTTGGCTTTTTTGACCTCACTTATTCTGTTCCGAACCCTGTTAAACCGTCAGCTGTGGATGAATCCTTTATCCAATGTCATGGGTGGCTGGGGCATCTGGGAGACTGTGAATGGCGAACAGAAGCTAACAACGGAGTGCATCGAGAACGTAATCATGATGGTACCGTTTTCAGCGGTAGTGATGTGGACATTCGAAGAAAAGATAGGAAACGGCTGGAAGAAGATCCTATGGCAAAGCTGGAAGATAGCATTTTGCTTTTCGATAAGCATTGAAATGCTACAATTATTGCTTCGCTTGGGTACATTTCAGCTATCAGACATCTTCTATAACACAGTCGGCGGAGTGCTCGGTGGATTGATGTATTGTGTGGTGATGAAGGCAAGAAAACGTCTATAAAACTGGATGAAATTGTGATATACTGGGAGCGGTAGCTCCCTACGCTGCTCGGATAATCACACACCTCTCCGTGGTGAGCAGCAGGCAACGATCTTACAATCGGCGAAGATGTGAGAAAAGATAGTTGAAAATGAATCATACTACCCAAAAGAATAGGGGGTGTGTATTATGGGAATCTTGTCACTCTTTCAAAGAAAACAGAAAAATACACAAGTAGTTCTAAAAAGTAATACTTCTTTGGAAAGGGCAGCAGACAGTATTCTTAGCCAAAGAGGAAAGCAAATAGTAGATGGACTAAACAAACCCACAGCAAGTACCGGAACTCCGATGGATAAATTACATGGTGGAGCAAAAAGGATGGCTCAAATGTCAAACATAGGTGGTGGCTCAAAAGCAACTGGTGGAGGTGGCGTTGATGAAGGAATGAAAGCAATGCTACAATACACACAGGCCAACACTGTGAAAAAGATGGTGTCGCAGAGCGAGAAGAAAAAGATTTCAGGTAAGAAGTAATATTGCCCTCACCCAAACACAGTGTTATACTTAAACCACTAAAAAGGAAAGAGGTTATCACCTATGCCCAGAACAAAAGGCAGCAAAAACCGTCCCAAAACTACCCATACCGACTACGCATCTCAGATCACGGAGAAGCAGGAATCTATCACTTCCCTGACTGCTGAGATTTCATCCATCACCGCAAACATTGACACTTTGAAGGCTGATCTGAAAGAGAAGAAGACTGCTCTGAAGAAGGCCGAAAAAGAAGTGGTATCCTTGGAAGCGAAGAAGGCAAAAGCAGATGCTAAGGCCGCTGAAGAAGCGAAGAAGACCGAAGTAGAGGCTGTGCTGAAGAAGCTGCTGGCCAGCGGCATGAGTGCGGATGAAATCCTCGAAAAACTGAAATAAGATCGGCCGTGTGGACAAACTGAACTCCAGGGGAAGTTCACACGGTTTTTTTGAAGGTCGTTATATAGTTTATAACGGAAATAAAAGAAATGGAGTGTGACATAAAATGAATTTATCAAAAATACATCATATTGCAATCATCGTATCTGACTATGAAGCAGCTAAGGATTTCTATGTGAACAAGCTGGGATTCTCTGTCATCAGAGAAAACTATCGCCCAGAGCGTAAGGACTGGAAGCTGGATCTTCGTGTCAATGAACACACGGAGCTGGAGATTTTCGCTGAGGGAAATCCTCCGAAGCGTGTGAACCGCCCGGAGGCCTGTGGGCTGCGTCACCTTGCGTTCTGCGTTGAGAGCGTGGAGCAGACAGTGAATGAACTGGCGGAGGTAGGCATTGAATGCGAGCCAATCCGCGTGGATGATTACACCGGCAAGAAGATGACTTTCTTCCACGACCCGGATGGACTGCCGCTGGAGCTGCATGAGTAAAATGAAGAAAACCAGAAAGCCCGGTGGTGGTCGGAAGAAGCTGAAGCCGGAGTATGATGCCGGGAAGAATCTGAAAGAGCAGATGGATGCTGCTGTGGCACTTTATGGGGAGGAATGCTCCCTCCAATCCATCGCAGATGCGCTGAACCTTAACCCTATCAAAGTAAGAAAGCTGCTCATCACGGCCGATGTGTATGAATCTGAAGTGGCGGAGAAGGTGCAAGCTACCTTTCAAGAATACCGTGAAACACAAGACTACAAAACCTCTATACTCTCAACTGCAAACACTCTGAAACTTTCCAAAGCCTCCGTCACCTCGTACCTGCCATATCGGAAAGGTGTGTACTTCCCAAGCACAGCAGAAAAAGGGAAGATCAGTGTCGGAGCAGAGCGGCAGCGGAGATATAGAGCAATGAAGCGGTGGAGGGATGAGCCAACAGAAGAGAGCTTCTGGGGAGCGGTTCTGGCCTATGCTGGTGTGAAATTCAAAACCTACTCTGGCTTACCATTCTCTTACGAAATTAAAAAAGGTAGGAATGGCGAGTACACAAAAGAGCTGTGGATCGACCGCCGGGAGAAGAGTAAAAGTCTAGCGTGGAGTTCAGTGCTGCTGGCGCTGAAGAATATTAAAGGAGAAGTGGTAGACCGCCCGAAAGCTCTGGGCGATATCCGGGGAGTGACTTACATCTACGGAATGTTCTATCAGTTCGGATTGATCGATGTGCCGGATGAAGTGAAGGAGAAGATGGGGCATCCGAAAGACCGCAAAAAATAGGTTGCTATGTGCAAAAATCTACGGTAAGATGTGCCGTAACTGAGGATGTGAATCTCAGTTGGGAAGGATGGTAGCATTATAGAAAAATTGAAGGAAATGCTGGAGGAGTATTTGAAGAAAACAGAGCCGGAGTATTATCCGCCAGTGGAGAATCTGCTGAATCTGATCTACGAGCATTACACGGAGAACAACCCAGTAGAGAAAAACACAGTTGCCGGGAAAGCAGCAAAGGCCAAGGAAAAGGAACTGGAAGAGTTGAAAATGTCTGGGTCTGACACCATGAAGTATAAATAAAAAGAATGAAGCAGCGCTAAAAGATCTATAAAAGAACAATAAAATCGGATATGGAGTGGTAAGAGAGAAGAAAAAAGCCAGAGAAAGAGTGAGCAGAAAATTATAGTGTAAGTAGTTTATTGACAAAAGAGATAAGAGGTCATATGATAATGGTGCATGCGTTGGTAGATTTTTAGACGAGCACAAAAAAAGGGTAAAAATGGTAATTTACAGAAAATTCAGTTAATTACTTGTAAAAATAGCTCTAGGAAAGCAGTAAAATCAAGGGTTCCGAGAAGCTACCGTAGAAACGAAAGTAAGCCCGAAATTCCGAAAAGAAAAAGAGAGCATCAGATATATCCAAGAGAAGAATTTCCGGATATGCTGATGCTTGACTTGTTTTTAGCTCATTTAAAGACAATGAGGAGCTGTCAGAAGAATATGGGGCTATCGTATAGATGTTTTGAGTTAAGAAGGGATACGTGGAATGAATAAGTAGAATTCTGTAGTTGCTATGTTCCCTCAAAAGATATATACTTAAATTACAAATAAAAGCTGGTCAAGGGAGAGACTTATGGATGTGAAAGACAGTATTTCTGTAACACTAAAGACAATAGATGGAAAAGAAACGAAAGATCAGTCAGCAAAGAATATTTTTTCATATAAACCAATTATGAGTAATATTCTAAAATATACTGTAGAAGAATATAGAGACTGCTCCCTGAAAGAAATTATGAATTGTATAGAAGGTGATACGATTCAGACAGGAACCGCGTTGGTAGAAGAGGATATGGCAAAAACCATACGTGGAAAGGATACAGAATTTCATACGACAGATGAAGCACCAGCAGCATTTGATATTCTGTTCCGTTCTTTAAATCCAAAAGCAGAAGGAAAGCTTCTGGTAAATCTTCATATTGATTTTGAGATACAGCAAAATTACACACCGGGTTATCCGGTTGTAAAAAGAAGTATATATTATGGCTGCCGTAAATTGTCTGCACAATTAGATAAGATAGGGGAAAATGGAAAAGGATATGGTCATTTAGAAAAAGTGTACAGTATCTGGATCTGCCTCGATAATATTCCCAGGAAACTGGAAAATACCATATCATATTATAAGATGCAGAATTACAAAAATGAGGGAATCAAAGACAAAGAGTTCCGAATTGATTCCAGGGAATCAGATCTTTTGGAGATTATAATAGTACGGCTCGGTGGAGAAGGACAGGAAGAAAAGGGACTTTTGGATCTCTTATATGGATTATTTTCCGGAAACCAGAAAAAAGTATTATCATATATTCCAGATTCGGATAATCAAGTTCGTCAGAAGGAGGTGTCTGATATGTTAAGTATGATTTCTTATGCAGAGGAAAATGGAATAAAAAAGGGCGAAAAAAAAGGTGAAAAAAAGGGTGAAAATCGATTAGGAGCACTTATAAATATTCTATTAAAGAATAAACGTTATTCAGATGCTGAGAAAGCATCTGAGGACGAGGTGTATCGTGAACAACTATATAAAGAATATAAATTATAGAAATGGGTGGTTATTTTGAAAACTCCGGGGACTTAAATTTTCGACGACTGGTGATGCTCGAAAGGGTGCTCGTTTCAATCGGAATTGGAGTCCGCATCCTATGAAGTCCAGGTTTTAGTTTTTGCCATTCTAAAGATAGTCTCAGCATATTGTGCTTTTGTCAAGGAAATTGAGGTCAGACCGTGCGTCCAGCAAAGGGCATGCAATCCGACAGGTGGAAATCCTGCCAAATAAGCTGTTAACCAACACACAGCATTTGAAGCGAGTCTTGGGTGTGTTGCAGTAATGTAACGTGCTAAGCGTAGACAGCAAGGTAGTAGGGATAGCTATTGAGCACCGAAATCCCAAGTATTTCCAGAGTGCCGACTCTGTGGTCTGAGGGGAAGGCAATATGTGGGTTTATCGATACGGTGAGATTTCACACAGCTCTGCGGTATCGGAAGGAACTATTCATGCTATACAAGGATTGTACGTCAACTGGAGAGAGCCTATACTTTCTCTATTTTAGAGAAAAGAAATGGAGTATGCTTACTCAACCAAAAGAAGAGAAGCAAAGGAGGTATAGGCAGTCGGATGGCTTCATAGTACTGATGAATGTGGGTAATGCCACGGGAGGGAAGGGAGCCCCATATGGCAATAACCAGGAAAGTAACTTGCGCAATACTTAGAGATTGGAGAAGCAAGAAAACAACTTTTTTGAGAAGAAAAGTGTTGAATACACAGAAATTTGACAAAAGATCAGCCATATGAAGAGCCGGATGCGGGAAAGCCGCATGTCCGGATTCTGCGAGGGGCGTACGACCGCAAGGGGTGCGTCTACTCGACCTATGAAGTACAACTAAAAAAGGATAAAGCATCACTAAAAGATCTATAAAAGAATTATAAAATCGGATAGAGTGGAAAGAGAGAAGAAAAAAGCCACCAGTGAAGGCGGCAGGAGTTTACTTGTAAAGTTGTTCTATAAGATAGTCAATGTTTGTTGAATATAAAGGTTTATTGTCCTTTCTAAAAAAGAAGAATCTACATTTCAGTAGACTCTTCTTACACGTAAGCGATATTCTACGCTTTGAAGCACCCCGTCGCTTACGGAAGTTAAACATACACGTTCATCATATCCTAGCCATGATGACCGGCAAGTTTTTGACTCATTTATAGTATACTCAAAAATCATTCAAAATGCAAAATTAAAAAAATTATAGCATTTGAGTCACTAGAGCTATAAAGCACTTTAAAAGGTTTGCCTTTCGGCTTTTTATGTAAAGATTCTCTTATCCTTATAAGAATCAATATATAATATAATAAGATTTAGGTAATTAAACAATATCGCATACATAATACAGAAAATGTACTATTTAATCGGAGAAAATATGTATAGAGAAAGAGTGAACGAAAAACTACCGACAGAATATTTGTTGCATGAATTTGATGAATTGATTTCCTGTAAGAGCCTTGGTAGTTATAATTGTTGTGAAATGGTTTCGATATATCTATGCCAAAGAGAAAAGGAAATGCCGGATAATGTATATACAATTTTTGTATTTGAAACAAGACCGAACGTAGAAAAGAGCTCGGAGAGACTTTTAAAAAAGCTTAAAAGTATTACTGATACATATTCATTAGGAATACAGAGAAAGGTGCTGGATGTATCAGAAGTTCGAAGTATTTTTGAATTGTTATGCAACAGTAGAGATAAGAAGGAAGTAGACATCGGAGATGGAAGGTTAGAAACAGGATATCTGGAAGGGGTATCGAAAGTTTTTATTCAGCAGGACAGTACAAAAGAGATGCTTTTAAACAAAGTATTAAAAAATAATTTTATTAATGGAAGTTATATTTTGGAATTTTTTGACTGTGATAAAAAGATTGTAAATGTGTTGAACACAGTGCAGTTCAGAAAGATGACAGATACAATATTCGATGCAATTCCAATTGATTTGTTTTCTGTATCAGATCGTATTGGGAATTTTGTGTTTCAATTTCCGTCAACGAATGTAAGGGTTTCTTATAAAAAAGATGATATGGAGAGACAGTTAACGTATGATGTGTCATTTGATAAAGAATGTGAGTCAGATGATCAATTTCTGGTATTGTCAGAAGGCGTTTTTGATGATTCGATTATTTCATTTGGTACCAGGACATTTAAACAGGAAGGATGTAATACTACATTTGAAGTTGGTGATGCTTCCCGATTTTGCAGGACAACGATAATTGATGTAAAACGGCAATTGATTTTGTCGCGTCAGGAAACAAGCTTTATAAGAAGAATGACGTATGTGCTGCAGATGGGTGCACAGTATGGAGAACAGCGTATCATTTATGATGAAACAGGACAGGTTGTTGACATTATTGAACCCATATCAGCGGAGAATGTTAATATTATAGAACAACCTGTTATTCGGACGCGAGATAGTCATATACATAAGCGTCAGTATAGCAGACGAGTTGATGAGTTATATGCCAGAGCTGAGTTTAGACGGTATGGAAGAGATTCAGAACCGCAGAAAGCTTTGAAAGATGTGATTGCATTGATGAATCGTGCACAAACAGGGAAGGTGTATCTGTGGGATCCTTATCTGACAGTTGAGGATATTTTACATACTTGGTATTTTACGAAAAGTATGAATGTAACGTTATATGCAATTACATCTGGTGAAATTGCCGAAAAAAGTAAAATGAGTGTATGTGATTGGATAGAACAGCAGCAGGAAATTATGGAGAAAAGGAGTAATCATTATGGTATACATGTAGAGCTTAGATGCCAGTGGGCTGATTATGGTTACAGTTTTCATGATCGTTTTCTCATGGTGCTTAATTTAGATCAGGATACCTCTTCTGTCTGGTCACTGGGTACATCTGTGAATAGCCTTGGAAATAAACATCATATTATTCAAAGTGTGGAACATCCACAGATGATGATAGACGCATTTGAAGAATTATGGAATGAGTTGGATGCTCCGGAATGCCTGGTATGGAAGAAAGGAGTATGATGGAGAAGACAATAAAAAAAGATATTTGGGAAATGATCAGTTCGGTGAGTTATAGTACTCATATTGCTGGTAACGCAGGAAGGGCTGATCAGAAATTTTTTGAACATTTGCAGGAAGGTATTGCTGATAATGATTTGGATAAGATATATGAATTCATTGATGCGTATGAGAGGGGAAAAAGTATAAAACCTGATGAATTAGTCTGCAGATTGTTTCAAAAAGCATATAGGGAGGACTCTGCACGTTTATGCCAGCTTTTGGCAGAGAAAAATAACATTGTAGATTATTGGATATTTCTTTCAACTTGCTGTGAAACAGATATGCTTGTGGATTTTGCAAAGATGGATGTAGCATATCCTTGTTTCTATTATGAATGTGCCAGGATTTTGTTGAAACGGACATCGGGTATAGATGAAAAATGCAAAGAGGCAATAATTGCAGCGGTCAAGAGAATTGCTGACAGGGATTTGGCGTTGTGGGAGCGCTGGGTACAAAGAAAGGAACATAATACAAATTGGCAGCAGCTTCTTTTTAGCGTTCTTTCTAAAGTCAGCAGAGAAGCGCTGAAGCGTTTTGCACAGACAATCAATCTGGATATGATGCTGCAGAATCATAAAGAGGATATTGTGGCTTGGGAATTTGAAAGGTTATCGGATACATCAAAAAAATATATCTTAGAAAATATAAGTAAAGATATTTTGGAGAATTGGAATTTATTGTTCGAGAAAAAGAAGAAAAAACATGAGAATTTAAGAGAAATATGGTTTTCTGGTTACTTTAGTTTAATTTTGAATTCTCTTCAATATGATTTGAAAAATAAGGAGGAGTGGAAACTTAGTTTTTTAAATTACGAAAAAATATTAGAAAAAGATATGTATGCATGGTATGAGAAAACGACACATATGTGTTGCGCTTTTTTCTATGATATAACGCAGATATTTTATATTGTACTGGCAGGGCAGGAAAAGCAGATTATAGAGGCGGATGAAAGCGTGACTCAAAGTATCAGGAAGATACAGTTATTTATACGGCGGCATGAGGATTACTGGAAGGATCATGTTAAACAAAAAATAGAACTGGAACATAGACTAGAGGCGATGTTGTAGATTTAAGTGGAAATTCATAACCAGTAAAGGACAAAGGATGAATATTTTAATAGTAGGAAATGGATTTGATTTGGCACATGGTTTGCCCACGAAATATGCGGATTTTCTGAAGTTTATAGATTTTTTTTACAAGCATAAGGCACAAGAAAGTTCAGGATTAGAATTGATTGCGGGAGAGGATATCAATTGCTATAAGTATTTTACAGACTTATTTAACAGTAAACAAGATTCTGAATTTGATCAGTATTTATATGATCAATCAAGAAAAACAATTCATGAGTTAAGTGATTTGTGCAAGGATAATGCATGGATTAAATATTTTTCAGAGGTGTATAAAAGCAGAGAGCAAAAAGGAAAAGACGGGTGGATTGACTTTGAAAGTGAAATTTCCCTGATTATACAGACATTCAACAGTGTAAGCAGGGATATACAAGAGACCATACAAAAGGGAGGCGTAGGAACGGTGCTTTCACAAAGGCAATTAAACGTTCTTGCACTATTTTTGGAAAAGATGGATAGTTCATCAGGAATGGCGACCCATGTCTGGAAAAAAGAAGAAATTGACTTTTGGAAACAGAAACTTCTGGAAAATCTGAATAAACTTACACGTGCACTTGAAATTTATCTCTCAGATTATATTAGCAATTTTATGCTGGGAAATGGACTGCCAGATATAAAAAACTTGCCATATTTGGACAAAATTTTATCGTTCAACTATACATGTACATATCAGAGGATATACGGAGAACATCCGTTTTTGGAGTTTGATTATGTGCATGGAAAAGCTGATTTAAGGAATGATATCCAATCTACAAATATGGTGCTTGGAATTGATGAATATCTGGAAGGAGATGCGAGAGATAAAGACCTCGAATTTATAGAATTTAAGAAATTTTTTCAAAGAATACATAAGGAAACAGGGGGCTTATATGAAGGCTGGCTTGAGGAAATTCAGTCTGAGAAAAAAATATATGAAATATCAGCAATCGTTAAAGAGAATGGAATAGTTAAAAAGCATCACAGAGTAGTTAAGTACCATAAAGTTTTTATATTTGGACATTCATTAGACATTACGGATAAGGATATATTAAGAAAATTTATTTTAAACGAAAATGTTAAGATAATAATTTTTTACACCGATAAAGAGGATTATAAAAAGAAGATTATCAATCTGATAAAAATTATAGGGCAGGATGAATTGGTAAAGAGAACGGGTGGGAAAAATAAAACAATAGTGTTTCAAAAGATAAATACGTGCACATTGGAATCTGATTCCATGAGGGAAAAATAAAAAAGAATAAAGCAGGGGAAGATTTGTGAATCCAGACAATAGTGCATTTCAGTTTGCTCTGAATTCCAGAATATATGTGGATAAGACAGATCTTATTAGTATGCACGATGGAGAAAGAGATGAAGAAATGTCTTGTCAATGATTGACAATCGGTAGTATATCTGCTATATATGAGACATATATCTGAGAAAAATCGTTAACCGTTCGGTTATTTAATTTCCCTGTGTGACAATATGATAGAAATGATATACAGAAAAACATGACATATTAAAAGTAAAGGGTGATAAGATGCTTACAATTGTAAATGGAGTTACATCTAAACAGGTGCTTGCAAATGAAATTATAAATCTTTTGGAAACAATGGGATTAGACGGATATTTTTATTTGGGCTACCCTGTTTTAGGGGGAATTGATGGAAAAATTAAAGTTGATGCATTGTTAGTGAGCGAACAGACGGGTATTGTACTTTTTGATCTGGAAACATTAGCAGAAGAAAATATGGAAGATAAAATTCAGTTATTGGATGAACTATATAATAATATGGAAGCCAAGCTGAAAAGATATGGATATCTGTCAAAAAGACGAGTTTTACAAGTGCCGATTAATGTACTGTCTTATGCACCCCTTTATAAAACGAAGAGTGATGAAATTTGTACATCAATAGAAGAAGTAAAGGAATATTTAGAAAGTCTGGAATGGAAACAGGGCGAAGAATATTATAAGAAATTATTGGAAGCGATTCAGATGATTTCACAACTGAAAAAAAGAGGTGGCAGAAAAAATCTTCAGAAGGCTTCGTCAAGGGGATCAAAATTAAAAGCAATTGAAGACCAGATTTCCTGCCTGGACAAGTATCAAAGTAAGGCAGTCATTGAAACGGTAGAAGGTGTTCAACGAATCCGGGGTCTGGCAGGATCGGGAAAAACAATTGTTCTGGCATTAAAGGTAGCATATCTGTATACTATGTATGAAAATAAGATGATAGCAGTTACATTTAACAGCCGGGCATTAAAGGGTCAATTTATTCAACTGATCACAAACTTTATTGTTGAAAATACAAATGAGGAACCTGATTGGAGCAGAATTAAAATAATTCATGCATGGGGAAGTAAAAATTCAGAAGGTCTGTATTTCAATTTTTGTAAGGCAAATAATCTAGTTTGTTATGATTATATGGATGCGTGCCAGAAATATGGAAGAAATTCATCTGCTTTTGACAGAGTATGTGAAGAAGCCGTAGAATCAGTAACGAATCCCCAGCCATTGTATGATGTGATTTTAGTAGACGAAGCACAGGATTTTTCAAAATATTTTCTTCAGATGTGTTATATGTCACTCCCACATGAAAGCCGTATGCTTGTATATGCATATGATGAACTCCAAAGCCTGGATAACAAAAACGTTGAATCTCCGGAAGACATTTTTGGATACAGTAATGGACGGCCGAATGTAGTGCTTGATAACAGTAATGGTAAGGCGGAGGATATTGTCTTATCAAAATGTTATCGTAATTCAAGACCAGTTCTTATTACAGCACACAGCCTGGGATTTGGAATTTACAGAAAAAAAGAGGCACGGGAGGAAACATCGTTAGTTCAATTATTTGAAGATAAACAGTTATGGGAAGATATTGGATATACAGTGAAAGAAGGTGTGATCAGAGATGGAGAATTTGTAACGCTATATAGAACAGAAGAAACAAGTCCTGCATTTTTAGAGGATCATTCGTCAATTGACGATCTTATACAATTTAGAAGATTTGAAAATAATGTACAGGAAGCGGATTGGATAGTTGAAGATATCGAAAAAAATCTGCATGATGAAGAATTAAGATATCAGGACATTATGATCATTCACCCTGATCCCAAAATTACGAAGAGTTACGTGTCACATATCCGTGTTAAATTAATGGAAAAGGGAATTAAATCGCATATTGTTGGGGTACAGACAACACCAGATGATTTTTTTCAGGAGGATTCTATTGCAATCTCTCAGATTTACAGAGCAAAAGGAAATGAAGCAGCAATTGTTTATCTGATAAATGCGGATCTTTGCGCAAGAGGCATCAACTTATCAAGAAAACGAAATATTATATTTACTGCTATGACAAGATCGAAGGCATGGGTACGGGTTAGCGGAATCGGAGATGATATGGATCTGTTAATACAGGAGTTTAACAGCGTTAAGGAAAGGAATTTTCAATTAGAGTTCACGTACCCGGACAAATCACAACGAAAGAATATGAGAATTATTCATAGAGACATGACTCAAAATGAATTAAGAGATATCAGAAAAAGCAATTCTAATCTGGCGGATATTACCAGTAAACTTGCAAATGGAGAAATTCGAAAAGAAGATTTAGATGAAGATACTGTGAATCGCTTAAAGGATGTGCTGTATAATTGAAAGAACAAGAAAAAGTATTTCGAGAGTTAAAGAAAGTTACAAGGGAATTGATCAGATGTGGACTGGCAGAAGAATATAACTATCCTGTAATTCAACAAATGGATATTGTATGGGAAAAATATCAAAATATTTCGTTATATTTAAGGAATATGGATTACAGTACAATTTATGATGAAATAGAAAAAAATCATAATTATAATGTTAAATTGCCAGATGGCGGTATCATACAGTTGATGTATCGCTTTAATAGAACGGGAAAAGAATTGATTTCGCACAGATTGGGGTATTATCCATCACCGTCGTATGAACTTTATCAGAATGATCCGGAATTATACGATGTTGACTATATTTACGGAGATATTTTAAATAAATCTGTATTGCCTGTGATTATTCGAGCTGATTACAATCGAGATCCGGAGGAGAGCGAACTGCATCATCCATATTCACATATTACTTTAGGGGGATATAAAAATTGTAGAATTCCTGTAGATCGTCCAATATCACCGATGAAATTTGTGAAATTTATTATGGAACATTTTTATTATGTTCCGAGTTCACAGTTGGAATTCAATTTTGAAATTGAGGGTATAGTAGCTTTCGAAGAACATATTGCAGAAAAAGACATAAATAAGAGCAGAATAATAGTATGAAAATGGAGAATGAAATATGGAAATTGTTAGAGAATCTATATTCATACAAACAGCTATAAAATTATAGTGTAAATTATAGTAGAAAAGTAATTGACATATTCATGGTGGCAAGTTAATATAATATTAACAACAGGCAACAGGAGTGTCTGTCAAGCGTTGAAGTAAGGTGTTGTGCCAGGAGGCAGTGCCTTACCAGCTTTATAAGGGTTTAGCATTTACCACAATCTGGCTAGGGAGCAAAAGCTCTCAAAAGAAAATGCTGGGAGGCTCTGCCAAGTGCAGGGCCTTTCTTAATTTTATTATGAAAATAAAGGGAGTTGCGGAAAATATAGATGAGAACAGTTGTTGATTGTGTATCATCATTTATTCCTCTCTTATCAACAATCAACAGAGTATGAAATTGTTCTGGGAAGAAAAAATGTTGCGGTTAAACTTATAATAACGTTTGATAAGAAGGACTGTTTTCATTTGATGGGATTACAGGATTACATATATTATACGACAGATTGAAAAAAGATGTAAAATAGCAAGATTGCCTGATGGAAAATATTTATTCCATCAGGCAATCCTATGTAAACATTTCTTTAGTTTTGATTATTCTGCAGATTCTTTAGAAACAGAATTTTTCTTTTTTCTGGATTTACCAGAAATCATTTTATGACCGGAGTAGATAGCCATAATCATGCAGAGAAGAGAGCTGCAAGCAAAATATTTGTGAGCAGTTTTCATGTTTTTATAGCCGGTATAAAAGGTTCCAATCATGGCTGCCAATGCACCAAGTGACCAATATTTATGTGCTTTCATTTGAATATACCTCCTGCGTTTTTTTATATAATACCTCTTTTTAGAAAGCATGAAAACAGGAAATTTATAAATTCTGTTCTTTCTCAATCTGCTGTTCCTGTTCGTAGCTCTTCCCAAGGATCATATCAATATTGGCAGACACGGTACGAAACTCCCGTTCATAATTCCGGCGGTTAGAAAAATCTTCCCGTTGCATATTTCGCAATTCAATAAGTCGGTCTTTTTCAGCATAGAGGGATTTCGTGGAAGGCAGCTTATTTCCGACAGATTTTTCTTTCAGTGTTCGGAGAGCTGTATCATAAAGAGAAACTTTTTATTTTTATGGTAATAGCTGTTTAGTTTCTGACATTCAGATTACAAACCTGTTTGCGGCAGAGTTATTGATGCCGTATGAAGTCTTTCGGAAAAATTTCTTTGCACATATGAACGAATTGGAAATAACTCCCGGGAAGGTACGGTTGGATGAGGCTATCCGTCTGATTGTTTGTCAGATGAGTGATTTTTTGGTTCCTTATGTGATTAGCATAAATTAAGTCTGCGAAGCAAACGATACTCCTTGGGCTTTGCACAAGGAGATTCATATTTATTGTATTTCGCAGTGTATTACTGGACGCGGAGTGAACAGTAACCAGTAAATAAACAATTTATTGACAAATAACTGACCAGATGTAATAATACCACTCAGAGATAGTATTTGGACTCAAAACTATACTCTGGCTGAAATCACTGGAATCTTATATAAAAGCAGCCAGCCGGAATCCGGAAACGGGAACGGAGGGATGTATGTAATTTTAAAAGATACGAGCCGGTATTTATGATACAAAAAATCAGATTTCCAATAATCTATGGAATAGTAAAACATATTTTATGTATCAGAAACAGGACTCAATATACAGGGAATCAATCAGAAGCGTTTCAGGGTCAAAGTGTATCCTGATGCGCTTTTTTTGCAGATCATAAAGGTATATTTCCTTTTTATGGTGCTGCTTGACTCTGATTTTTCCCGCAGGAAAGGACTATATAAGATGACAATAGAAATGTTAAAAGGAAAAATCCACAGAGCAACTGTTATCCAGGCTGAACTGGATTATGTGGGAAGCATTACTGTGGATGAAGAACTGCTGGAAGCTGCCGGAATACTGGAATATGAGAAAGTTCAGATTGTAGATGTGAACAATGGCAGTCGATTCGAGACATACACAATCTGCGGAAAACGCGGAAGCGGTATGATCTGTCTGAACGGAGCAGCAGCAAGATGTGTAAGCACAGGTGACAAGATTATCATCATGGCTTACGCAGGATATGAGCCTGAAGAGGCACGCACTCATAAGCCTGCAGTTGTATTTGTAGATGAAGAGAATAAGATCAGCAGAGTGACCAATTATGAGAAACATGGTCTGCTGAAAGACATGGCCTGAAAACGTTGATATCAGATTAGAGGCTATCATAAGATGAAAGTGAATTCAGAAAAGAGGCTATCTCAAAATCTATGATACCGGTCCATTGACCGAGAAAGAGGAGATAACAATGCAGGTAACAAAAACAGTAGAAGAAACAAGAAAACAGATCAAAGCATGGAAAAAAGAAGGTAAAACTATAGGTCTTGTTCCAACAATGGGATTTCTTCATGAGGGACATGCAAGTCTGATCAAAAAATGCAGAGAACAGAACGACATTGTAGTTGTGTCTGACTTTGTCAATCCAACACAGTTTGGTCCGACAGAGGATCTTGAGGCATATCCAAGAGATTTCGAACGCGACAGCAAACTCTGTGAAAGTCTTGGCACAGACCTGATCTTCTGCCCTGAACCTTCTGAAATGTATCATGATCCCCATGCATTTGTAAGTATCGATACATTATCTGAGACACTTTGTGGAAAAACACGTCCTATCCATTTCAAAGGTGTGTGCACAGTTGTAACCAAGCTGTTCCATATTGTAGCCCCGGACAGAGCATATTTCGGACAGAAGGATGCTCAGCAGCTGGCCATCATCCGCAAAATGGTCCAGGATCTGAATTTTGATATAGAAATCGTAGGCTGCCCGATTGTCCGTGAAGAGGACGGACTGGCAAAATCCTCCAGAAATACATATTTAAGCGATGAAGAGAGAAAGGCTGCTCTCTGTCTGTCCAGATCCGTAAAACTCGGACAGGAAATCATTCACGCAGGCATTTCCGCAGAAGAACTTCTCGGCAAAATGCGTGCAGTGATCGAGGCAGAGCCTCTGGCAAAAATCGATTACGTTTCCATGGTAGATGCACTTACCATGCAGCCTGTGGAAAAAGCTGATCATAATGTTCTCGTAGCAATGGCTGTCTATATTGGCAAAACAAGACTGATCGATAACTTCAGCTACGAGGTATAATATATGGAAAATATTTTAAAGAAAATAGGAAAAATCAGCAGTTTTGCATCCAGATATATTGGAATCATCATCATTGCCTTTTCATGCCTTGCCTTTTTCTGGAGGGATGGATTTGCATGGATGACAAATTATACATCTGTTTTTCTGGGCGTGATCATGTTTGGTATGGGACTGACCATACGTCTGGAAGACTTCCGGGCAATTTTTTCCAGACCAAAGGAAGTGATCATTGGCGCAGTTGCACAGTATACGATCATGCCAGTCGTAGCCTGGGTATTGTGTAAAGTTATGAATCTTCCCGCAGATCTGGCTCTGGGTGTGATTCTTGTGGGATGCTGTCCTGGTGGAACAGCCAGCAATGTGATCACCTATATTGCAGGCGGTGATGTTGCACTTTCAGTAGGAATGACCATCGTTTCCACTCTGGCTGCTCCTGTTATGACTCCATTTCTTGTGTACATTCTGGCAGGTGCCTGGGTGGAAGTATCCTTCTGGGCAATGGTACTTTCTGTTGTAAAAGTAATTCTGGTTCCTGTACTTCTTGGAATCCTTCTCCGTACACTTGCAGGAGATCATGTAGATAAAGTTTCAGATGTTATGCCATTGATCTCTGTTGTAGCCATTGTTATGATCATTGGCGGAATCGTGGCAATTAATGCAGAGAAAATCTTAAGCTGCGGAGTTCTGGTCCTTGGCGTTGTTGCGATCCACAATTTCTGTGGTATGATGCTTGGGCTCCTTGCAGCAAAAATTTTCCATGTAGAATATACACGGGCAACAGCTATAGCTATTGAAGTGGGCATGCAAAACAGCGGACTGGCAGTTTCTCTGGCAGCAGCTAACTTTGTAGCCAATCCACTGGCAACTCTTCCAGGTGCTATTTTCAGTGTATGGCATAATATTGCAGGCTCCATCTTTGCAGGAATCCGCCGTTCCGGCGTAGAAAACAGGACACGCACAGGTGAAAATGGTGTGTCAGCAGCATAAATAACAAGGGAACGTAGAAAACAAAAAATCCCCGGAATCCTTGGCTTAACAGTGATAAGAAACTAATTTGCTTATCTACTGCCAGCTAACGGATTCCGGGGCAAAAATAACTACTTGAATTTTTTTGCTTTTATGACATCTATAATTATCCCTTTGTTTTTTATAAGCTTTATTCGCCAACTCTCAATTTCTCAGCATTTTGAACGGAATATCCCATATCATAGGCTTTTTTGAAAACACTTTGATTTCTGACTAATCCGGCATCCATCACGTTTGCTGCATATATCTTTCCTGCAATCTTGTATTCTTCCAGATGTTCTACAAAACCATCCAGATCACCAAGCGGTCTTTCAATGATGTCCTCGCCCAGACCAGCCGATATAATATAGTAAACTTCTTTTTTACCAAGATGCTGCCAGATAGGATAAGTGCGGTCAATAAAGGTCTTCATCTGGGCACTGATTCCATAAAAATAAACCGGAGTAGCCAGTACAAGTACATCTGCTTTCCGAAACATTCCGAGTATTTCAGCCATGTCATCTTTTAATACACAGGTACCGCCATTTCTCATACAGCCGTCGCAGGCTCTGTACCATGTTCACCTGATGTCCTTTTGCTTCTGCACCTTTTTTGAACTGCTCACAGCTAAACAGTTCTCTGACTGTATTTTCATATACCACACATTTCTCTGCCTTCTTAATCTTTTTGGCATATTTTTTACTGTTAGTAAAGAATGTCATGGTTCGACCCTATGAAGTACGGCCCTATAAAGTATAGATATTTATCTACAATCTCCCAGTAGCCGCTCTTAGGCGAACCATTCTTCTTAATGACAGCTATGGCTTACGCATCCATGCTCGCCACATGTATGTCCTTCCCCGTGGTTGTGCTCGTGATGAGAACACTTCACATTTGGATTATACGCAAGTGTTTCATTGATAAAGGCTTCTACCGCTTCATCTGCATCTCCGGAAACTCCTCCGAAAAGCTTAATACCGGCTGCCGCTAAAGCTGTCTGTGCGCCCCCTCCGATTCCGCCACAGATCAAAACATCTGCATTCAATGCATTAAGAACTCCTGCCAATGCGCCATGTCCGCTTCCGTTGGTATCTACTACCTCTGAATGTACCACTTTCCCTTCTTCTACATCATAAATCTTAAATGTTTCTGTGTGTCCAAAGTGCTGGAAAATCTGTCCGTTTTCATATGTTACTGCTATTCTCATAATACCTTCTCCTTTTTCCACTGCATATTTTTGATAAAGCTCCTGCTTGTAACATCCTCCAAGGTTGCAGTCGCTACTTTGACCATCGCAGATTCTGAAATCCCCGCCCTCAATTCTAAGCGGATGTCCATCAATAAGTGCATCTGCTATTTTCTTCCTGGCAATCTCGTAAATTCGTTGAACTGTTGTTCTTGCGATCTGCATAGATACTGCACACTGCTCCTGACTGTAACCTTTCTTGTCCAAAAGACGAATTGTTTCATACTCATCTACCGTCAGAATAATGGGGGCTTTTTTCTCCGTATCATCTGCCGGAAGAAATTCTAAAACATTGGGAAAATGGCAGACTTTTCTGCATTTTATTGGTCTTGGCATAAACTGCTCCTTTCTTGTTATAATATAATAGTTCTATAAAGGGCATATGTCAATAACATTTTTGACATATGCCTTTTTAACCAAATCAAGTAAGTCCCCTGCTTCAATTGCGAAGAGCAAACGGGCATCGGAGAGACTTCTGGAAAGCAGTACGAAATATCTTGAAGAGAAGCTGAAACTCACAGTCAACAGAGAGAAGCTTAATGAGATACTGACTGGTTATCTCCATTACTATGGCATCACTGACAATTCAGAGAGAATTACAGCATTTCGTTATAATGTTATGAAAAGCTACAATTTTAAATATCAGGGGAGATCGAGGTCTCTTATCTTCAAATATTCCACAAGCTTAAAAGACATTCTCAACAGAAACTCTGTCATGGGATCGTTTAAATCGGCTTTACCTATTTCAATGATTTTTTCCATTCGATAAGCCAGCGAATTCCTGTGAATACACAAAATGTTAGCTGTTTCCTTATTGTTATGGAAACACTGTAGATATACCTCAAGTGTATGGTAAAGTTCATTTCCCGTTCTCTGGTCATATTTATTCAGTCTGTAAAGGGCAGGGTGGATATAATCTGCAAGTTTTTCTGGTTCTTTGATCTTGTTCATCATTTCGTAGAACTCAATTTCAGAATACCGATGAATTTGATGCTCCATCGGATACCTTTGATCCCATGATATTTCCTTCTTAAGGTTATCAGGGATTCTGTGATTCCATTCAAGAACTGTCCGCGCCTGCTGATAAGCTCTGTAAAATTCATCCATTTTTGAAAAAACCAGGGAGATTCCTACATCCAGATGATACTCTGCCATCGTTTTAAGCATTATTTTTTGAGTATCTACAAATATAACAGAACTCTGATCTGGTACAAGCAGGACTAGTGCATTGTCGTGGACAGTCATATATGCTTCCGGAAAGATATGTCGGATCACAGGATAAAGCTGCTGCTTTAATTTATTTTCCTTCAAAAATGTCTTCGGTTGGATACAAAGTGCATACATTGCATCAGATACTCGAAGATGAGAAATGGAATCTGCCAATATATCAGCCGGAGTTCCAATCAGCAAGGCTTCAAGAAGCTGCTGGTCCGCACTGGTGTACTGAAACAGTTCAGGATGATAATGTCCAACTACGGAGCTGATTGCCCGGCTTACATCACTCATAGCTGCTAAGTGTTCTGCGGTAAAAGGGATATTGTTTTCTATCATCAGAACAAAACCAACCTGAACACCGTTTAAAAACACTTTCGAACTACATTTACGATATGGTGATTCCGGGCAAGATACTTCAACAGCCTCAATGCTGGCTGAAGCCCCCTGGACAGCTTCCAATGACATTACATTTTTAATGAAATCGTATGTACAATATCCACGTTCAATATTCTTTTTCCATAATTTATCCGTAACCGGAATTGATGTAGAATATGACAGGATACGGAATTTCTTGTCGCAAAATACCAAAGAATATCCTAATTTGATGGATGCAGAGTTAATCACTTCATCCAGGCTATGGGAAGAGTGGCCTTTTCGAACCAGTTCTTCATATAAACTAACCTGTTCATGTGTCTGAAGAAACTGTTTTGCTGCATTAAAAACCGCAAAAAGCTCTTTTGCCTGTACTGTTGCACGATCCGTGCAGGAATAAGGAAAAAGATAGTTTTCTCCACGAACAAGGATACATTGAGAAGGCTGCATATCAGGAGACAAGACATCTGGATAACCAAAATAGACAATATCTGTGGCGTATCCTGTTTGAGTGCCATCCAGCAGCTCTACATCTCGTATTTCATGAAGATCAGTAGAACAATTTAGTATTATGTTAAAAGTTTTTTCATTTTTTAAATAATCAATAAGATCGGAAAACAGCATCTTCATACTCCTCTTTACAATTATTTGTGAAAAATGCACAGTGTTTTGCAGATTATTATTAATTATAGTGCATTGTGCATAAATACACAATGTCTTTTTTATATTTATGCCGTTGTTTTTTTAACAATGAAAATGTTATTTTTAAGCCATAATAATCAAGAGACACAAGTAAAGGAGGGTGTACATGTATCAGGAAATATTTAAACAGGGAAAAATTGGAAATATTACACTTAAAAACCGGCTTGTAATGTCACCGATGGGTACAAGCCTGGCGGAGATGGATGGGTCTCCATCGGAAGACATGATTGCATTCTATGAGGCACGTGCAATTGGTGGCGCAGCGCTTATTATTCCGGAGATTGCAAGGGTAAACGATCTGCATGGTGCAGGGATGATGCGTCAGCTGTCTGTTTCAAAAGACAGACATATCGAAGGTCTTGCAAAGCTTGCAGAAACAGTACATAAATATGGGACAAAGATATTCATCCAGCTGCATCACCCTGGACGTGAAACAGTAACTGCTCTTACAGGCGGTCCGGTAGTATCTGCTTCAGCAATACCGTGCAAATATCTTCAGCAGGAAACAAGGGCTCTTTCAACAGAAGAAGTAAAAGCTTTGATCCAACAGTTTATCTCAGGTGCTGTACGGGTAAAAAAAGCGGGTTGCGATGGAGTAGAGCTTCATGCGGCTCATGGGTATCTATTACAACAGTTTCTTTCCCCTTACACAAATAAACGCGAAGATGAGTATGGTGGTTCCTTTGAAAACAGACTTCGTATGATCACTGAGATCATAAATGGAATCCGTGTACAGTGTGGACCGGACTTTCCGATCGGTGTCCGTTTAAGCGTGGAAGAATTTCTGGATAAGACAGGAGTAACAGAGGATTATATCCATATCCAGGATGGAGTTAAGATTGCAATGGCGCTTGAGAAATGCGGGATTGATTTTATTGATGTGTCTGTTGGTTTATACGAGACAGGAAGTGTATGTGTAGAGCCGATCTCCTTCCCCCAGGGTTGGAGAAAAGATCTGATCAAGGCCGTAAAAGATCACGTTTCTATTCCAGTGATAGGAGTTTCCTGCATACGTGAACCACAGGTAGCTGAGAGTTTTCTGGAAGGAGGTATTGTTGATTTTGTCTCCATGGGAAGAAGCTGGCTCGCAGACGAACAGTGGGGACTCAAGGTACTTGAAGGAAGAGAGAATGAAATTTGTAAATGTATCAACTGTCTGCGTTGCTTTGAGAGCCTGAATGCATGGATGGGCGCGGGTATTCCTGCGGAATGTGCAGTTAATCCACGTGCATGCCGCGAACGTCTTTATGGAAATGCAGAATATGACACTCAGGAACATAAGGTAGTAGTTGTGGGTGGCGGACCATGTGGTATGATCGCTGCTAAAACACTTGCTGAACGCGGCATGAAGGTAACATTGGTTGACCGCCAGAGTGAGCTTGGAGGTACGATAAACCTTGCAAAGAAGCCTCCTTTCAAAGAACGTATGGGCTGGATTGCTGATTATTATAATGTTGAATTTGAGAAACTTGGAGTTGAATTAAAACTTGATATGGAAGCGACTGCGGATAAAATTGCAGAAATGAATCCGGACGCGGTACTTGTAGCAACAGGTTCTAAATCTGTCATTCCAGGATCTATTCCCGGAATAACCGGAGAAAATGTATATACAATCGAAGATATTCTTTCCGGAAAAGCCGGACTGAAGAATAAAAAAGTAATGATCATCGGAGCAGGTGTTACGGGACTTGAAACAGCAGAATATCTCTGTCACGAAGGAAATACCGTTGTACTTGCGGATATGCTTGACAAAGTTGCTCCTAATGCAAATCATACAAATGTTGCAGATGTATGTGGAAGATTGAAAGAATACAATGCCCAGTTCATGATGGCATATGCTCTTAAAGAGATCAAAAAAGATGGAGTTGTACTTGAAAGACTGAACGATAAGATAAATGTGGAAGTTGCTGCAGATGCTGTTGTTCTTTCCCTTGGTTTCCGTCCGGACAACCATCTTGTTGAAGAATTAAAAGAAAAAGGAATCCATGCTCAGGCTATCGGAAATGCTGTGAAAGACGGTACGATTGCTCCTGCATCCAGAAGTGGTTTTGAAGCAGCAAGGAAATTGTTTAAGACATCTGTCAAAACTCCAAGCTTTATCACTGCTCCGGAGGAAATGCCTAATTTCGGTAAGATATCTCTTATGAAAAATCAGGAGGGAATATATCTTGCATACCTCACCGATCCTGCGGCGATTGCAAAGGTTCTGCCTGCACCGTTAAAACCATTTTCCGTGCCTGTAGTTACGGTATCTGTGTGCCATGTTAAGGAGCCTACCTTTGCTGATGATTATTATGAAGCAATCCTTGGTGTTTACTGTACATATGGAACACAGCTTGGATTATATCCAATAGGACTTGTACTTGGGGGAACCGGTGCAGAAATGGCAGTTCAGTGTGGACGTGACAATGGATCAATTCCAAAGAAACTGGGATCTGAATTTGTAATCCGTCGAAACAATGATCATGTGACCGCTCAAGTCTGCCGTCGTGGTACTGAACTTGTAAATATTGATCTCAAGATTGGTGAATATAATAACGCAATGACCGGAATGCTGTATCAGTTCCCAGAAGCCGGTAAAAAGACATATGGCGGTGGTTTCTACTTCCACCTTGACCGCGAACCGGATAAAGAAGGAAAATCACATTTCCAGAATGGTGCTCTGCTTCAGAATCTCTGTGAATACAATTACCATTCATGGGAGCCTGGTTTTGCAGCGATTAAATTACAATCGTCCATTGATGATCCATGGGGAGAACTTCCAATCAGAACAGTCATTGGAGGTGCGTATTCCTCAAATGATCTGATGGTTCATAAACTGAATTTATGTGAAGAGATTGACGCAGATGTTCTGGCACCGTATCTGCTTACCGCACGGTATGACAGAACAGCATTCATGGAAACAGGAAGAAGATAAGGAGGGCATTGCCATGAAGTTTGAAAACAAAGTAGCAATCATTACCGGTTCAACAAGAGGAATCGGAAGAGCAACCGCAGAACTCTTTGCAAAAGAAGGAGCAAAAGTCATAGTTGTTGGAACAAAGGAAGAACTGGGAGAAAGCTGTGTGAATGAAATCAAGGCAGCCGGAGGAGAAGCAATTTTCTGTAAAACAGACGTGACATCTGATGAAAGTCTTGATAACCTGGTTAAAACAGCTCTGGACGCCTACGGAAAAATAGACATTCTCGTTAATAATGCAGGAGTAGGCGGAACAACTGCCAATATGGATCAGATCACAATGGATGAATGGAACACTGTTCTTGCAACAAATCTCACAGCACCATTTGTTCTTTGCAAGAAACTAATCCCTATTATGGAAAAACAAGGAGCTGGAACCATCGTCAATGTAGCTTCCATGGCAGCAACCGCAGCTGGCCGCGGAGGGCTTGCTTACACTTCTGCTAAACATGGCCTTCTTGGACTCACCCGTCAGATGTCATTGGATCATGGACGTACAGGAGTGCGTATAAATGCTGTTCTTCCAGGACCGATTGCAACAGATATGATTGCACGTGTGCTTGCAATTCCACAGCATCCGGTAACAATGAAGATTGGAATGAGTCCGGCAAAACGTCCTGGAGAACCTATCGAAGTAGCACAGGCCATTGCATTCCTTGCATCAGACGAAGCTAGTTTCATCCATGGAGCAGCTTTGGCTGTAGATGGCGGATATACGATATTTTAAAAATAATTGATATGCATTAGAAAAAGGAGTCATTTGGACTCCTTTTTTCAGTACGTAGGATCTGACTGCAGAGATAAATCAAAATATAGTACCCTAAGGAAAATCATCCAAGTCTAACGTACTGTCAGTACATGAATTCTTAAATAGGAGAGAACTATGTGCAGCAGATATTACATTGATCCCGGTATGACGGAAGATATTTCCAGAGTGGTACAGAACATAGATGGGAGGATCTGGCTGGCACAAGGAGATACCCGTCCGACCGATGTCGCACCAGTCATTGGACAGTCAGAACACGGACTGGAACTGGGTATATGCAGATGGGGATATCCCCTGTCAAAAAGCAAGGGTCTGGTCATCAATGCAAGGGTAGAAACTGTTTTGGATAAACCTTCTTTTCAAAACGGGATCTTATATCACCGGCTGTTGATTCCGGCAGGCGGTTTCTACGAATGGAATTCCCTGAAAGAAAAGAGTATCTTTACCAGACTGGATTCCTCTGTGCTGTACATGGCAGGGTTCTGTGACTGGTTTGATAATAGCAAAATGCCTGTACTTCTGCAGGCTTAGTCTTAATTTCTGTGATTTCATATTCGCCCTGGTCAAGGTTTTTAAAACTTCCAAATCCGTATTTCGTCCTTGTTTCCATATAAATCCAGTAGTACAATATGTTTATAAACATAAAGGAGGATTTGATTACCATGAAGAGAAAAAGGTTTTCCAGATTACTATTCTTAATGCTGACTATCATGATTACTGTTACGTTTTACCAGCCAGCCCAAGCAGCTTCCGGTAAATACACCGGGACCTACACAAAAACATGGTCTGTTTCAAGCAATATGACGGTCACCATCAAGCCGAGCTATTCCGTCATTGTAAATAAGGTTACCAGTACCAAAGTCAGGCTTCAGCTTGAAAAACTGGGAGTCAATGGTTCGCCTATCTATGCGACTGCTCCCATTACAGCAAAGCGTAAAGGAAACACAGTTTCTTTTAAGTGGAAAGATACATGGGGCAATTCCGGCACTGGAACATTAAAATTGTACAAAGGATACGTCAAATTAAAAGTAAAGCAGACATATACCGCCAGGTGGAATCGGAGTACTCTGGATACAAGCGGAAAATATATGAAAATCTACCGCCAGAGTGGTAATACAAAAATGGATAATATAGATTTATAACAACAGGGCAGAAACAGTTTTAATGCTGTTTCTGCTCATTTGTTTGGTTAATAAATTTTTGTCATTTTGGAAGTGTCCATAAAATTTATTTTCCGAATTTCTCCAATGTCTCCAGTACTCACATCCGGACAAAACGTGTAATCTTTTGTCTGGTTCCCAATAGTCACACGGGCATACCAGTGTTCGCTCCAGTTCCCGTCGTAATAAAGATTGCTTATCTTGTCGAAACCACCGATCTCTTTTGCTATGGCACACAGGATTGTTGGGGTTGTAGAGAATGTCTGGGTCTGACTTTGCGAAGTACAACTAAAAGGATAAAGCAGAGTTAAAAGATCTATAAAAGAAGTATAAAATCGGAAATAGAGTGGAAAGAGAGAAAAAAAAAGCCAGAGTTCCTGCTATAATACCTACATCAATGTTTGAGGCACTTTTTTCTGTTCCTTTTTAAAAGGCACTGCTCTGGCAGTTCTTTTGACCAGGGCAGAAGACTGTCGATAACGGATGGATCTTCCAGATGATGATTGTTTGGCGTTTCAGTGAGCAGATATTTCAGATACTCATAGACATCCAGTTCATTCGCTCTGGCGCTTTCCACCAGTGTATATAATACTCCATTTGCAAATGCTCCTTTCGGAGTATCAGCGAACAGCCATGCAAGAATGTCTGAGTCTGACCCTATGAAGTACAACTGAAATAAAAAAAGAGCCGTTCATTGATAAGCAATCCAATATAGACTTTGGAAAATATCTAGTAAAAAGAATCAAATATGTAGTTGTATAAAAGTATCATACACATAGGGGAGGAAAATCTATGGAACGCATACATATTGTTAAAAAAAGTGTAACAAAGTTAGATGTCGATTGTGTGGTTAATGCTGCCAATGAAGGATTGTGGGCAGGCGGTGGAGTATGCGGAGCTATTTTCAAAGAAGCCGGATATAATGAATTGACAGATGCTTGCACGAAGATAGGTCATTGCGATACAGGAAATGCTGTGATCACACCAGGGTTTCAGTTGAAAGCCAAATATATTATTCACGCTGTTGGACCACAGTGGCATGGTGGCAGTCATAATAAAGAACATTTGCTTCGAAAATGCTATCAAACGGCATTGCTTTTAGCACGGGATAATGGATGTAAATCTATAGGATTTCCTCTAATTTCCTCTGGTATATATGGTTATCCAAAGAAAGAAGCGTGGCAAGTGGCACTAAGGGCAGTTGCAGATTCTCTTGATTCTTTTGTGGATATGGAAGTCTATTTTGCTGTATTAGATGATACGATGCTTGCTATGGGACAGGAAATATATCATGCTATGTTCGATTATACAGGTGATTCATTGTTGGTATCTATTGATAAAGAAAAGCTGTGGCAGTGTATAGAGCTGTTGTGTAAAATACGGAAAATTGAATGGAAAACACCGCCATCAAAAAATGGATTGAATTATTTTCCCTTTCCAATCTATCCAGAGGGGATTTGGCAGGTGTTTAACCTTATGAAGCCGGATAGAGATTATGGAAAACATATGGAACAACAGCCGAGAAACATAGTACCAAGTGAGATGTCTGTAGAGCAGATTAATACAAGACTCACCTTGATTCAAAGGAGTGAACGTTTCGGTGATGGTAATGTTGCAGCAGAAATAGAAAATGGTAATTTGTTAAAAATGTTACTTCGCTTAGATGATCTTTTGAATAAAAGCGTAAAGAACTAGAATTTGCTTGAAAGAAGGTGAGGCAACACATTTGTAGCATTGGGGTCTGACACCAATGTGGTCAACCTAGCGTCAACTTAGGGGCATATTAGCGAATATCCTCTAATGCAAACTACAAAATTAATCGGTTTATGACAGAAAACAGTTGCTGTTTTGCTGGAAACCAGAAGATTCATAAAAATTGCCGCACTTAAATAAGCCTATTGATGAATGCTGGCTCTATTTTAAAAAGAAGCTTTTTTATTTCGGAAATGTGGACGTCCCTTGGATTTCAATTTCTTCCTTGGAAACGACCTGCCGGGCAGGAGCTGTGATCTGCAGCGTACAGCATCTGTATATAACTGTTCAATAATTGAAAGCTCAAACAGTCCGCAGAGTATTTTGGGAACAATACTTTTGATCCGTCCAATGATAAATGCACGATTGGCCTGATAACGGAACTTATTTGTGCTTTTGGCAGAAATCTGTATTTCCTCATCTGCTTCATTTTTTATAAGGGAGGCCAGATTCGATAAAAGCATATTTATATAAAATTCCTGCTGTATAGACACTGCAGTAGCACCGGAAAACTCTTCCATGGCAAAGCGGCTTTTTAATTCTTTGTACTTAAGTTCTACAGGCCATCTGTAGAAGTAAAGTTCCTGGAACATATCTTTTGTAACAGCAGGATCAAACAGGTTTGTTGCAAGATATTCTTTTGTGCCATCATCAAGCGGAATCTCAAGGACACGTATAGGTACATCGGAAGTACCTTCTTTTGAAGTTCCCTGAAGAATGGAAATCATATCACCATTGCATTTTTTAGATAAATTGATTCCCTCTTTCAGTCTCATAACACAGAGATGCCCATGCTCTACACAGTAGCGGAACATATCTTCTGAATAATAACCTCTGTCAAAAATAATAATACTGTTGTTATATAGTCCCATATCTTCAAGAACTTTAAGATGTTCTAATGCAGCTGCTCGTTCAGAGGAAAGAAATTTATGGATAGATGCATGAAGGATATAATCATCCAGAACATCATAAATTATTGAAGCCAGTCCCATGGTATAACGTCGGTTTGGATCAGGATAGCTGGACATTTCGCCAAAGAAATCAAAAGTTGATTTTGAATTCGGAAGTTCGATCCTGGAACCATCTACTGCAAAAAGATGATAACCCTGCCACAGCTTTCTTGAAGGGATCTGGCTGTAAAACAGATCAACAGAAAGGTAATAAAGTTCCTTGAACAGTGAAGGATTAATGAACTGTCTGGCTTTGGAAAGTGCCTGTTTTGAAACATCCGGAAAAGAAAGCGTGCCCAGTTCTTCTCTGATCTGTGAAAGATTCTGGAACATGGAAGCTTTTGAAGAGAAGAACAGATAAATAATAACTTGCAAAAGTGAAAGTTTTCTTCGCCGTACAAAATGTTTTTCCACCCGATGGGGTTCCAGTTTAACTTGATCTGTGATATAATCTTTAATGGATTGGACGATATTTTTACAAATATTAGTTCGACTCATATGGCATACCTCCTACGTATTGGAATAGATAAATATTTCGCTGGTAACGTAATATTGCTTAATCTATAAACCACATATTTAGGAGGATATGTCAAGATATTTATATAAAAAAATCCAGAATATAAGCCCAGAATCGTTGAATTTTCAGCATTCTGGGCTTAAGTTGACCACATTGGGGTCAGACTGTGCGTCCAGCAAAGGGTATATAGTCCGGTGGGTGGAAGCCCCATCAAATAAGCTGTTAACCACAGCATTTGAAGCGAGTCTTGAGTCTGTTACGGTAACGTGCAGGCTAAGCGTAGACAGCAAGATAGCAGGGATAGCTATGGAGCACCGAAATCCCAAAGTATCAGAGGGTCGACACCGTGGTCTGGGTGGAAGACAATATATGCACTTATCGTTATGGTGAGATTTTGCATGCCTCTGCGGTGTTGTTGAAACTATTCATGTCAGACAGGGACTATATGTCAACTGGAGAGGACCTGCATTTTCTTTTCAGAGTGTGTAAATGAAAAGTATGTCCGCCAACCAAAAGAAGAAAGACAAACGAAGTGCAGGTAGTCGGAGGCCCGAACAGTACCGGTGAAGGTATGAACAAAATAAATACTGGAGGGAAGTCGAGAGAGAACTGTGCCTCGCAGTTCTGGCCTGCGAAACTATATCAAAGAGGAAACATTAGCTATACACAGAGATAGGGGAACTAATGGAAACGAAATTGGCGAGAATATCACAATTATCAAAAGGAAACCCAGACATGGTCTTTACATCACTGGGGCATCTTATCAATAAGGAGATGCTTGAGAACTGTCATGTCCAGATGGATGGAACGAAAGCCGTAGGAATAGATGGAGTTACCAAAGAAGAATACGGAAGAAATCTGGAAGAAAATCTAGAAGCCCTTATAGAAAGTTTGAAGAAGAAATCCTATAAGCCTAAACCAGCAAGACTGGTAGAAATACCAAAGGACAATGGGAAGATGCGGCCACTTAGTATCTACTGTTATGAAGACAAGCTGGTACAGGAAGCACTGCGCAGGATACTGGAAGCAGTATTCGAGCCAATGTTTTATGATGAGATGATGGGATTCAGACCCAACAGGGGCTGCCATAAAGCAATCCGCAAACTAAACATAATGCTGGAAAGGAAACCGACGAATTATGTTCTGGATGCGGATATAAAAGGATTCTTCCAGCATCTTGACCATGAATGGATTGCGCGTTTTATAGAATCAAGGATCAAAGACCCGAATATTATCCGCCTTGTCAGACGAATGCTGAAAGCAGGAATTATGAATAACTATGAATTTGAAGCAACAGAGGAAGGAAGTGGACAAGGTTCCGTCTGCTCTCCGATAATTTCCTGTATCTATATGCACTATGTGCTGATATGGTGGTTCAAAGAGGTGGTAACACCGATGTTAAAGGGATATGCAGGTCTGGTGGTCTATGCTGATGATTTTGTGGTGACATTCCAATACAAATCAGATGCAGTATGGTTCTATGAACACTTAAAACATAGAATGGGACACTTTGGATTAAGCCTTGAAGAAGAAAAGAGCAGGCTGATAGAGTTCGGACGATACGCAAAGGAAAGATGCAGTAAAAGTGGAACGAAGCCAGGTACCTTTACTTTCCTGGGTTTTACACACTACTGTTCCAAAAGCAAGAATGGTAGATTCAGAGTGAAGAGGAAAACCAGTAAGAAGAAGTTTGCGAAGAAATGTAGAGAAATAAATCAACTGATGGGACACATGAAAACATGGAAACTGAAAGAGATTACTGCTAAACTCAATCAGATACTGACTGGTTATTACCATTACTATGGAATCACAGACAATACAGAAAGAATAACAGCATTTCGATACCACGTAATGAAAAGTTTATTCTACTGTCTAAATCGGAGGAGTCAAAAGAAAAGCTACAACTGGGTAGAATTTCTGAATATGATAGATAACAGCTATCCATTGGTAAGACCCCGAATATATGTCAGTGTATATAATTGATAAATGTGAACGATTCGTTTCGCAAAGAGCCGGATGCGGGAAAGCCGCAAGTCCGGATTCTGTGAGGGGCGTACGACCGCAAGGGGTGCGTCTACTCGACCCATGAAGATTCGAAGAAAAGACAGGAAACGGTTGGAAGAAGATACTGTGGTATAGCGGGAAGATAGCGTTCATCTTTTCGGTAAGCATTGAGATGCTGCAATTATTGTTTAGATTAGGTACGTTTCAGCTATCGGATATCTTCTACAATACAGTAGGTGGAGTGCTCGGCGGTTTGGTGTACTATGTGACGATGAAGGCAAGAAAGCATCTGTAAAATTGAAGATCGGAAATGTGCGGAGTTTTTATTGCAGGTTATATTGAATCGTAATGACCTTAAAGTGATAAGTGTTACCAGTCAGTATGCAATAAAAAACTTACAGGGGCGATCGGTCAGATTGGATATTCTGGCAGTAGATCAGCAGAACCGGGTGTATAATATCGAAATTCAAAGGAATAATAAAGGTGCGGGTGTAAAAAGAGCCAGATATAATAGTAGCCTGATTGATGCGAATGTGACAGAGCCGGGTGATCAGTATCAGGAATTAAATGAAACTTATGTGATCTTTATTACAGAAAATGATGTGCTGGGAGAGAATCTCCCGATATATCATTTTGACCGCATTATCAGGGAAACCGGAAAGATGTTTAATGATGAATCGCATATTATATACGTGAACTCACAGATAAAGGATGAAACAGCACTGGGAAAACTTATGCATGATTTTCCTGTACAAATGCGAAAGATATGTATTATGAAGTTCTGGCTAACCGTGTGCATTATTTTAAAGAAGATGAGAAAGGGGTGGCGGTAATGTGTAAAGCGATGGAAGATATGAGAAATGAAGCGGCAAGAATGAAAGCAGTCCATATAGCCCGTTTAATGCTGGATGGTGGCAAACTCAGTTATGAAGATATTGCAGCATACACAGAGCTAACCATAGAGGAAGTCGAAAAGATAGCTTCAGAGAAGAAAAGTGCATAATTGTAAGGCAGTTTAATACCGATACAGCTTAGAAAATAGAAACCGCAGGAATTTTCACCTGCGGTTTTTCTCTGCCCTACTATTTACAAAAATACCGCCATAGGAATATTGTAAACGGTAATCATCCGTATCTGTTTTTTGTTTTTTATTCTGCTACAATCTCCTTAAAACCTTAACTTCCTGAAAAAGTAACACTCAAAAAATAGCAGATTGCAAAAAACTTGAAAAATAGGGATTTTTTGGCAGAAAATCTTGAAAAAACGGGAAAGCAGGAGCAAAATATTGAGTAAAAAGTAACTAAACGAGCTTGTTAATCGAGCAAAAGAAATAGACGATTCAAAAGAAAGAGAAAATACTTTAAAATATGACGCTTTGCTTTATTGGTGGGAATTGGAAGATGAGGAAATAGAGAAAACAGTTGCTGCTATATATAAAGAATTACAAGAACAAAAATATGATCCGAGATATTTTAAAGATATAATTATTTGTTTCATACAGATAGAAGAAAATGGATTTGACTGTGTCGATTATAAAAAGACAGTTGAATTTATGGAAAATAAGCTGAAGGTAGTTCCAGAAAAATTTGAACGAAGCTGCTTTGAAATATTAAGTAATGATGGTGAGTTAATTACTAAATATAATGAAATTGCAGGGCCCTTGTTTGCGATATTGGATAATCGAAAAATAGAAAAAAAGAAAAGTGATAATAGATTTTTGTGCGACCATCAATGTTGGAATGAAGAATTTGAAAACAAATGTAAGGATAATAGAGATGTTTATATTTTGGATAATGCCTTCTTCAGTTATATAGATCTAGAGTCGTTTATAGCGGAATTAAAACTAGCAAAGGTTGCAGAAATCTATAATTTAATAGAAGGCATAGATAGTATTTATAGCTTTAAAAACCTGAATGAATTTTTTAAGATGGATATATCTAATTTACTTCAGATTATAGAAGAATTGAAGATAGAGGAATTAAGTATGCATAAAAAAACCAGAGAGATTGTGCTGAAAAAATTAAGAAGTAAATTAATAGAATATTTGAAATTAATCGTATGGCCAGATTCAGTAATAGAAAATGGCGAAATGATTAGTATAACGGCATTAGGTGTAGACACTATGGAGGCTGAATAAAAAGAAAACATAAAAGCAGTGTTCTCTGAATGAAATGGAGAGTATTATAGAACTGGTTTATTATTGGATTAATAAAAAGAAATGTATTCATGAACAGGGTTTTTGCTTTTCACCGGAATATAATATTTCAATGCTGAAATTGGAAGATGAAAGTTATGAATTAAGAATATCAAGGAAAAAAGGAAATAATGTGTTTTCTTCAGATGTTATATCAAATATAACAGTACTTGTTGGAGATAATGGAGCAGGAAAGACAACTCTTTTAAAAGAGGTATGGATGTTGAATTGCTATCCGTTTAAGAATGAGGATAGTGAAGAATATCAACAATTTAATAAAAACAAAAACGAGAAAAATAAAAATTTGATTATTCTTAAAAAGGAAGATGGTCAGTTATATTTATATACTAATATTTACCAGAAAAACATTCAAATTCAGGGAGAAATTATAAAAAGTATTTTTTATTTAAGTGATTATCCAGATATTTCGAGTGAATTTATAAGAACTAGCGCAGAATATTATGGATTTACCAAGATTTACATTTCGAATAGTTGTTTTGATGATATCAATGGAATGGGAACAAATCGTTAAGGAAAGAATCGAAGGTGGTGCAAACGAAAAAGCAGTATGGAGACTTTTCATTAACTGCCCTTTCGTTT